>JABEVG010000008.1 GCA_013044075.1 Gallionella sp. | reverse complement strand
CAGCGACTCGCCGGGCTTGGATGCCGAGCGCAACACATCCACCCAGGGCGTTTCCTGGAGTTTCTTTTCGATGCGTTCGGTGAGTTCGCGCTCGACTTCCTGCGCCGTCGCACCCGGCCACAGCGTGCGCACCACCATCACTTTGAAGGTGAAGTCGGGGTCTTCGGCACGGCCCAGACTCAGATACGAGATCACCCCGGCGAAAGTCAGCACCACCATCAGATACAGCACCATCTGCTGATGGTTCAGTGCCCAGGCGGAAAGATTCGGGAGGCGCAGCCCGGATGTCCCCTTCGGCTCGTTCATAAAGAGACACCACCGCTCTCGATGGCGTGTATCTTTTCGCCCGCGTTGAGCATGTGCACACCCGCACTCACGATGCGCTCGCCCGCCGCAATCCCGCTGCCGATCACCACACCGTCATCGCGATAGCTTGTCACGTGCACGGTGCGCAGGCTGACGCTATGGTCGGGCGCGACGACCCACACCGCCGCCTGTTCGCCCTGCTGGAAAATTGCCGTCAGCGGCACGATCAATTCGCCGCCCGCACCGCTCTTGGCCTCGCCGCGTGTGCCGACGAATCGCACTTGCGCGGTCATACCCAGCGGCACTTTTCCATCAGGCAGCGACACCCGCGCCGCATAGGTGCGGCTGGCGGCATCGGCGGCGGGTGACAACTCGCGCAAGCGTCCCGTCTGATGATAGTTTTCGCTACCCTCGTTCCACAGTGTGACCTCGGCTTTCATTCCGACTTTGCAATCGGCGAACCGGCTCTCCGGAATAGCGATCGCGACTTCACGCTCGCCGTCCTGCGCCAGCCTGATGATGGCCTGTCCGGCATTCACCACCTGCCCGACCTCGGCCAAGGTCGCCATCACCACGCCGTCATGCTCCGCGATCAAAGTCGTGTAAGCCGATTGATTGCGCGCCAAACCGGCCTGGGCGGACAGCGATTTGAGCGTGGCCTCTTTCGCGTCCAAAGCTGATTGGCTGACGAAATTCTGGCCGCGCAACACGCGATAGCGTTCCACCTCGGCTTCGGCTGTGCGATATTGCGCATCGGCGGAACCCGTTTGCAAGCCCTCATCCACGCTGTCCAGACGCGCCAATATCTGCCCCGCTTTCACCACCGCACCGGCATCCACCAGCCGCTGAACGATCTTTCCGCCCACGCGAAAACTCAGCGCGACTTCGTGACGCGCGCGTATCTCACCGCTATAAACATGGCTGCTATCACCCGCCATACCGCCCACCACCAGGGTCAGCGCGGGACGCTCGGCTTTGACCTGCGACGGTATTTCTTTACTGCACGCGAAAAGCGCAAAGACAAGTGCCGCAAATAAAAGGGATTTTTTCATTGAATATCAGGCATTGCTTAAAAGGACACGCAATGTAGTTTTCAAACAAGCGTTTGTCAAACTCGAAAATGTCTTGCGATGCGCTGTCAACGCAGGGTTGCGAGGTTTTCGTTTAGCGATGGTAGAATCCGCCGCCATGCTCAACGACCGCGCACAACTCCTGCTCAAGACCCTGATGGAACGCTACATCAGCGACGGCCAGCCGGTGGGTTCGCGCGCGCTGTTGCAATACTCCGGGCTGGAAGTCAGCCCCGCGACCATACGCAATGTGATGGCCGACCTCGAAGAGCTCGGTTTCATCCGCAGTCCGCACACCTCGGCGGGACGCATTCCCACCGCACTGGCGTACCGTTTGTTCATCGACACCATGCTGGTCACGCAACCCTTGGAACAAGCCCGTTTACAACACATAGAACACCAGTTGCAGCCGGACAACCCGTCGCGTCTGATCGCGCAAGCGTCGAATCTGCTTTCCGAACTGACGCATTACACCGGCGTGGTCGCCACCGCTAAACGCAGCACAATCACGGTGCGCCAGATCGAGTTTCTGCGGCTGGGCGAGAAGCGCGTGCTGCTCATCATCGTGATGCCGGATGGCGAGGTGGAGAATCGCGTGCTGTCGCTGGCGCGCGATTACACCCAATCGCAACTCACCGAGGCGGGCAACTTCCTCAACCAGCATTACATCGGTTGCAGCTTCTCGCAGATACGCGACCGGCTGCGCGGCGAATTGCAGCAACTGCATCAGGACATGAGCGCGCTGATGGCAGCGGCACTGGCAGCGGGCGATGCGGCGGAAGCCAAGCAAACTGGCGATTACGTCATCAGCGGTGAACACAACCTATTGCATGTTGCAGAGCTGTCCACCGACATGAACCAGCTACGCGGCCTGTTCAACTTGTTCGAACAAAAAACCGAGCTATTGCAATTGCTGGAAGCGGGGCGGCGCGGACACGGCATACGCATCTTCGTCGGCAGCGAATCCGGTGTCGCCTCGCTGGAAGAATGCAGCGTCATCACTGCACCCTATGCCGCCGATGGAAAGGTGGTGGGCACACTCGCGGTAATCGGCCCGAAACGCATGGACTATGAACGCATCGTTCCCATCGTAGACATCACCGCACGGTTGCTGGGCAACGCGTTGTCGCAGAATTAAAAATAATGATGCCAGTTTTAACACCTGTCATTCCCGCGCAGGCGGGAATCCAGATAATCAAAAAATTACGCCGCAAGGCGTGGACAAAACCCAACTGCATATTTAATAGAAGCACTGGATTCCCGCCTGCGCGGGAATGACGAAATTTATACTTTAGGCAACTTACTATATGGCATACCTCACCGAACCCTCTTACGCACACGGCACACCGAAAAAGACCGGCATCCTGCTGGTGAACCTCGGCACACCCGACGCGCCGACCGCACAAGCGGTGCGTCCCTACCTCAAAGAATTCCTGAGCGACCCGCGCGTGGTCGAAATACCCAAGCCGATCTGGTGGCTGATTTTGAACGGCATCATCCTCAACGTGCGTCCGAAAAAATCCGCCGCGAAATATGCGACAGTGTGGATGAAGGAAGGCTCCCCTTTGCGTGTCCATACCGAAAAGCAGACCGCGCGATTGCAAGGCTATTTGAGCCAGCGTACCCAAGCCCCGTTCGTCGTCGATTACGCCATGAGCTACGGCAACCCGTCCATCGCCAGCGTGATGCAAAAGCTCAAAGCGCAAAACTGCACGCGCATCCTGGTCGTCCCCATGTATCCGCAATACGCCGCCAGCTCGACGGCAACCGTGTTCGACCGGGTGTTCGCCGCCGTGCAAACCATGCGCAATGCGCCCGCCATCCGCACCATCAAACATTTCCACGATGACGCGGGCTACATCAAAGCCCTCGCCGCGAACGTCAACGACTACTGGATGAAGCACGGCAGACCGGAAAAGCTGCTGATGAGCTTTCACGGCGTACCCAAATACACACTGGAAAAAGGCGACCCCTACCATTGCGAATGTCACAAGACCGGGCGGCTGTTGGCGCAAGAACTAGGCTTGAAACCGGAACAATATGTGGTGAGTTTTCAATCCAGATTCGGCAAAGCCGAATGGATCCAGCCCTACACCACCGCCACACTGCTCGGTCTCGGCAAACACAAGACCCGGCGTGTTGATGTGGTATGCCCGGGTTTTGTCGCCGACTGTCTGGAGACGCTGGAAGAGATTGCGATGGAAGGAAAAGAAGATTTCCAGCACGCTGGCGGCGGCGAATATCACTACATCCCCTGCCTCAACGCGCGCGATGACTGGATGCACGCGCTGACCGACCTAGTGATGGATAATCTGCAAGGCTGGCTGATCGACCCGAATGCGTCGGAACTGGAACAAAGCAGACTGCGTGCGCTGAAAATGAATGCAATAAAGTAAAAGCTGGAAATGAGTTACCCAAGAGAGAGCTTCCGATTCAATCAAACCCATGGAGTTAAGCGATGAACATGCATGTATCCGGTTACGCGACACAGTCCGCCAAGGACAATTTGGCACCCCTTTGCTTCGAGCGTCGTGAACCGCGTGTAAACGATGTAGTGATCGAAGTTCTTTACTGCGGGGTATGCCATTCTGATCTACACCAAGCCCGCAATGACTGGAATAACAGCATCTACCCTATGGTGCCTGGTCACGAAATCATTGGCCGTGTGACAAGCGTCGGGTCCAAGGTTACCCGATTCAAACCTGGCGATCAGGTAGGCGTTGGCTGCATGGTTGATTCCTGCCAGCACTGTGCAGCCTGCGAACAGGGACTGGAGCAGTATTGTGAAGACCACCATACGCTGACCTATAACGATATTGATCGTCATGACCGGATGCCGACATTCGGCGGCTATTCCGAAAAGATAGTCGTATCGGACAAGTTCGTATTGAAGGTTCCTGATGGATTGGATTTGGCAGGTGCAGCACCCTTGCTGTGCGCGGGAATCACTACCTGGTCCCCGTTACGCCACTGGAAGATAGGCAAGGGCAGCAAAGTGGCCGTTATCGGTCTCGGCGGTCTCGGCCATATGGGGCTGAAACTGGCGAAAGCCATGGGTGCTGAAGTCACGCTGTTTACTCGTTCGCCGGGCAAGGAACAAGACGCGCGCCGACTGGGTGCAGACCGGATTGTGCTCTCCACGAATGAGGGTCAAATGGGGGCAGTCAAAGGACGTTTTGATTTGATCATCGACACAGTGCCATATGTTCACGACATCAATCCATATCTGTCTACGCTGTCGCTGAACGGAACACTGGTGCTGGTCGGGTACCTGGGGAAACTGGAGCCCATGCTCAATACCATCCCGTTGATCATCGGACGAAAATCGGTTGCAGGTTCTGTCATTGGCGGCATCGCAGAGACTCAGGAGATGCTCGATTTCTGCGGTGAGCATGACATTACATCCGACATCGAAGTCATCAGGATTCAGGACATCAACGAAGCATACGAGCGTATGCTAAAAAGCGACGTGAAGTACCGCTTTGTGATTGACATGGCATCGCTAAAAGTTTGAAGCAATTCGGGGGCGATGCAACCCTTTCCAACCCCGGCTCTGAATTTTCTATCCATGACCTTCCCCCGAAAATGCCTCTTTTAAATTTCGGGTGGGTAATGCTTTATGCCAAGCGGCCTATGCGACACGATTTCACCTGGGTGCTGCGCAAAATCACGCGTCCAGTCAATCAGGCTGACTAGGCCCATGGGCAACACAGCGACTTCGACCGGACGACTTGGCCATATACATCGCCTTATCTGCGCATCTGATCAGGCTTTCCATAGTCGTCGCATCATCCGGATAGATGGCTATACCCACGCTTGCAGAGATAAAATAATCGGTCTTGTCATTGACAAAGCCAAAGGCTCGCGCCATCTCGTCGACGATGTTATTCGCTATCCGCTCTGCCTGTGACAAATCACTGACATCCGGCAAGACTACGGTGAACTCATCTCCCCCGAGACGAGAGACCGTATCGGACTCGCGGACGCAGCTCTTGATCCGTATCGCCGCCTCCATCAATAAGGCATCCCCGACTTCATGACCCAGGTTATCGTTGATTTCCTTAAAGTGATCAAGATCGATGAACAATAGTGCAACGGGGGACTTGGTACGATGCGCCATCTTGATCGCCTGACCCAAGCGATCATGAAAGAGTCTTCGGTTGGGAAGGTTGGTGAGCGGGTCATAATTCGCCTGCCAGTGGATGAGCTGGTCTTTTTCTTTTTTCTCAGTGATATCTGAGAATTGTGCCACATGGCGGTAGACCGCTCCGTCGCCATGACGGAGCACAACGATGTTGATATTCTTAACGTATGTGTCACCACCTTTGTTTTTGTCCCAGATTTCTCCCTGCCAATGCCCCTGGTTGACAATCCCATCCCACATCTTCCGATAGAAGACTTCGTCATGCAGTCCGGATTTCATGATACGTGGATTTTTACCAAGGACTTCTTCGCGGGTATAGCCCGTGATTCGAGAAAAAGCAGGATTGACATCGACAATGAGATTATTTTCATCTGTCACCAGGATGGCATCCGCATTCGATTGATATATCAATGAGGCTAATCGCATTGATTTTTCAGAATTGCGTAGTGTTTCTGACATCCGGTTGAACGAGCGCGTAAGTTCTCCTATCTCGTCGCTGACTCCTTCTTTAGTTTTGATAGGGACGAAGTGCTCCATCGTGCCACTGCGTTGCATAGATTGCATCGCGGACTGAAGCGTTTTGATGGGCTGTATGAACCTGCGTATTAGCCATCCGATTGAAAAAAACAACACGACCTGCAACACAAGCTGCCCCGTCCAAAGTGAAACTTTATAACGTTCGATCACTTTGAAATCTTCGGACATATCAATGGTAATGCTTGCCGCACCATTAACTGAGCCGACCTCGACATGGTGGCATAACAGGCAATTCGTCCCGCGAAAATTGGTGCTTACGATAAATGGCACTACCGTGCGTAGCGTCGGTTCACTACGATTGGCGTTGAACAAGAATTGACTCTG
This sequence comes from Gallionella sp., assembly GCA_013044075.1. Lineage (GTDB taxonomy): Bacteria > Pseudomonadota > Gammaproteobacteria > Burkholderiales > Gallionellaceae > Gallionella. The sequence continues at coordinate 22,043 of JABEVG010000008.1, read as the reverse complement.
CTTTGATGTGATCGCACGACGATCCAGTTCATCACGAGCTTGTTCTTCAGGCAAGCCGACACCAAACTGGTCTTGAACTTGTTTGGCACGAACAATACGCAACTCCTTGACATCTTCCGATGCACCCATTTTTTTAACCAGGAGGCGACGATTTTCCGGATCAGAGATGCTGCCAGTCACCATCAACATATTCATGCCGTTTATCAAGCCATCGGCAGAAACTTTGGCGCGTATTTTGGCACCATCAAGCACATCGGTTTTAATGCTCTCCATTACCCAGAAATGCGCGAAAGACAATACGATCACCAATATTATCTGGATGGGAATATTGAGTTTTGTCGCAATACCCAGCCCGTCCCAATAGGCTCTCAATGCTGAGACAGGACTTTGGGATTTATACCGCTTCTTAGTCATGAGTTGTTGGCTGCCATGAAACAAAGAAGCGGTTGCTGCACGACTTTCTAAAATCACCTCCAGATAACGAACTTTGAGACATCGCGTATCATCCCTTTTCAAAATTAGTTTTGGTTTGTTGGCAAGGCAGGGCTAAAAAACTTTTGGTGGTTAGCACACCCGTCCGGAGATGCGCGCGCAAGCGCATAGTAATCGATTGAATGCGAGGACATAAATAGTTTTCCGTTGCCGATTTAAACTTGTACATCAACAACGACCAGATGCACGAGGTCAATGCGCACAACATCCTGATTCCCGAGGCCGGCAGCTTTCACATCATGGATTGGTGTTTCAGCCACCCGCGTGCGCCCATGCTGGGGCGCACAAGAAAAAGCCAGCTAACCTTTGGATTAACTGGCTTTATGCTGGAGGCGAGACCCAGAATCGAACTGGGATAGGCGGATTTGCAATCCGCTGCATAACCATTTTGCTATCTCGCCGTATGCGATACAGGCTTTGAAACGAATAAGGGAAAGCGATTAAGCTCTCCCTCGGATTTGGAGCGGGAAAAGAGGTTCGAACTCTCGACCTATACCTTGGCAAGGTATCGCTCTACCAGCTGAGCTATTCCCGCAAAACAGGTGCGCATTATAGGGATTGCGAAAATTCTGTCAACAAAATTATTGGGGATTTTTTGCGGTATTGAACAAGCGCGCGAAGTTCTCGCTGGTCGCCCTGCCGACTTCTTCGACACTGATGCCGCGCAGCAGCGCGATCTCCTCCGCGACATGTTTTACAAACGCAGGCTGGTTGAGTTTTCCGCGATGCGGAACGGGCGCGAGATAAGGCGAATCGGTCTCTATGAGCATGCGTTCCAGCGGCACACGCTGCCCGACCTCCTTCAGTTGCGTGGCATTCCTGAACGTCACGATGCCGGAAAATGAGATGTAAAAACCCATCGCGATAGCCGCCTGTGCGATGTCCCAGTTTTCGGTGAAGCAATGCATCACGCCGCCGACTTCCCGAGCCTGTTCTTCGCGCATGATACGCAGCGTATCCTCGGCTGCCGAACGGGTATGGATGATGAGCGGCTTGCCACATGCTCTTGCGGCACGGATGTGGTTGCGAAAACGCGTGCGCTGCCATTCCAGATTCCCCGTCAGACGAAAATAATCCAGTCCGGTCTCGCCTATCGCGATGATTTTTTTGTGCTGTGCCAAGGCAACCAGATCCGCGACGCTGGGCTCGGTCTCATGCTCATAATCGGGATGCACGCCCACCGACGCATAGATATTTTCAAATCGCTCAGCCAGTGCCAACACTTGCGGGAAGTCGGCGAGATTCACCGACACGCACAAGGCACTTTGCACATCGTTCTGCTTCATCCGCGCCAACACCTCGTCGATATTGTTGGCGAGTTCGGGGAAGTTGATATGGCAGTGGGAATCGATAAAAGGCATAACGTCAGACTGTAAGAAGTTGGCGATAAGCCAGCAATAAAGATTCAAAGAATAATTTCGGATTGAGGGTGTGCTGCGCCTCGCGCTTGGCGGTTTGCAGCAGCTTCTGCAACCGCGCCAGATTCAACGGCGCGATGGGCTCGACCAGCTTTTTGATCGCCTCTGCTTCGTCTGTGTGATAGCGCAGGCTACCCGCCAGTTTCATCGCCGCCAAGTCGTAACACCATTGCTGCAACCATTGCACCACCAGCACCTGTTCAGTCTTCTGCAACATCTCCGCCAGCGCGAACACATCCAACGATGCCGGTTGGCGCAAGGCGGACAACAGCTTGGCGCGCTCATCCGTACCTGTCTGCGCGTCGCCCTGTAGTGCCAGTATCGGTGAGAACCCGGCGGCGGCAAGCACCTGTTCAGGATTTTTTATTCCCTGTTCATGCAGCCAGCATATGGCCGTTGGAGCATCGGGCACGGACAGCGTGAACGATACGCAACGACTGAGTATGGTGGGTAACAGTTGCTGGGGTTTATGCGTCACTAAGATGAACAACATGTTTGGTGGCGGCTCTTCGAGGCTTTTCAGCAAAGCATTCGCCGCGTTACTGTTCATGGCCTCGGCGGGAAAGATCACCACCACACGCATGCCGCCCTGATGCGCGGATAGCCCCAGAAAATCGGCCAGCTCGCGTACCTGCTCGACCGTGATCTGCTTGCTGGGTTTCTTACCGGACTCGGTCTCCTCACCCGCGAGACTCAATGCATCCGGCTGCAACAAACGAAAATCCGGGTGAGAACCCTGCGCCAGCCAATGACACGCCGGACAGACCCCACAGGCAATACCGGAATCCTGCGGCTTCTGACACAACAAGGAATGCGCGAAATTCACCGCCAGATCAAGTTTGCCTATGCCCTTGCCGCCTTTGAACAACAAGCCTTGCGGCGGACGCTTGGACAGCTCCTGTAAACGCTGCCAATCATTTTTTTGCCAAGGATAGAGTGCGGCCATGTTCAGATCGCTTCCAGGATCGCGCCCAGTTGCGCGGTGACTTTATCCAGCGGCTGCGCCGCATCAATCACGGCATAACGCTGCGGGTTTTCTTGCACGCGCCTATGGTAGCCGGCGCGCACCCGCTCGAAAAATTCGCCGTGCTCTTGCTCGAAGCGGTCCAGTGTTGCGTTGTTTGCCAGACGCAGTCTTGCAACGTCCACCGGCACATCAAAAAACACAGTCAGGTCGGGGTGCATATCGCCATGCAACCAAGCCTCTAATTGTTTTAATTTTTCCCAGTCCATACCGCGACCTGCGCCCTGATAGGCGAAGCTCGCATCGGAAAAACGGTCCGAGATGACGACCTTGCCGGCAAGCAAAGCGGGCTTGATGACTTGCTCGATATGCTCGGCGCGCGCGGCGAACATCAGCAACGCTTCCGTATCCATCGCCATCGTTTGATGCAATAAAATTTCGCGCAACTGCTCGCCCAAGGCCGTACCGCCCGGCTCGCGCGTGACCACCACATCCTGTCCGCGTTGCCTCAAGGTCTCGGCAAACCAGGCGAGATGGGTACTTTTACCTGCCCCATCCATCCCTTCAAAAGTAATAAATTTTTTCATGGTTTTAGTCGTAAGGCATAAGACGTAAGCTGGATATGCCACTGCACCGTTTTTGAACTAACAACTGACGGCTTCCAACTCGCGGCGGCGACTACTCCTCACTTTTGGTATTGATTAACGGCGCGATTATGCGCCTCCAGGGTGCTGGAAAATTGTGAGCTGCCATCGCCGCGCGCCACAAAATACAAGGCATTGGTGGGTGCCGGATGCAGCGCGGCCTGCAATGAAGCGATGCCCGGCAGTGCGATCGGCGTGGGGGTTAATCCTGCACGAGTATAGGTATTGTAGGGCGTGTCGTTCAACAAATCGCGCTTGCGGATGTTGCCGTCAAATTTTTCACCTATGCCGTAGATGACTGTCGGGTCGGTCTGCAGCAGCATGCCCCTACGCAAACGGTTCACGAACACGCCGGCGATCATGCTGCGGTCACCCGGTGTGCCGGTTTCTTTTTCCACGATGGACGCGAGTATCAATGCCTCATACGGATCACGCAGCGGCAGACCCGCCGCACGACCAGACCAGGCGGCCTGTAGTTTTTGCTGCATGGTCCGATAAGCGCGCTTGAAGATCAGCACATCACTGCTGCCAGCCGCAAAGAAATAAGTGTCCGGGAAAAACAATCCTTCAGGATGCGTCTCGGTCGCACCGATACGCCGCAACAACTCCGCATCGCTCAACGCCTGCGTCGTGTGTCTCAAATCGGGGTTTTCATCGACTGCCGCGCGCAACTGTCTGAATGTCCATCCCTCTATGATGCTCAACTGGCTCTCGCTCACCTGGCCTTTACTGATGATGTCCAGCAGCTCCAACATAGACACCGGTTGCTCCAGTGCGTATTCGCCAGTCTGTAATTTCCCCGATTTTCCCGTCAAGCGTCCCAGCCACACAAACAGGGTTTCTTGCTGCAACAACTGCGCCAGCCCCAGTTGGCGCGCGACACTCTTCAGGCTACTGCCGGCCTGAACAGAAAACTCGAATGGTGTACCGGGTAACGGCATCGGCTGGTACGCGACAAAACCCAGTCCGGCGGTGGCGAACGACACGATCAAGAGCAACGCGACAACGATCTTTTTCATACGCGGCTCTCCTGCGCATCAAGCTGTTGTAGTTTTCGAACAAAAGGGAATTCGCCCCAGCGACAATCAGCCAGCGCGCGCACCGGCCATAGTCCGATCACGCTATTCACCAAAAACACTTCATCGGCTGCCAACACTTCCGCAAGACTCACATCGCGTACCTGCAACGGGATCGCGCGCGCGGCAGCACAAGCGATCACCCGGTCACGCTGTACACCCGCCACGCCGCAACGGGACAGGTCGGGCGTGATGAGCCGACCATGCCGCACCAGGAACAGATTGCTGCGCGTACCCGCTATCACATTGCCTGCCGCATCCAGCATCAACCCCTCGGCGATCTGCGCATCGCGCCACTCGGCGGCCGCCAGCACATTCTCCAGACGATTGAGATGTTTGATTCCAGCCAGGCGCGGTTGCTCGCTCAGACGGGTCTCGCACACCCGCAACTGTATGCCTTGAGTAGCCCAGTCGACCGGATACACCGGAACAGGCGAGACGTCCCACACGTGCGCGGGTTCGGCGCAATGCGGCGGCGCGTAACCGCGCGCGCCCTGTCCGCGCGTCACGATGAGTTTGATGATGCCTTCTGGATGGCGCGCCAATAAACCATCCAACTCATCCGACAGTTGTGGCAAAGCCGGACAAACGATGCCCAGCTTCGCACTATCATGTTGGATTTTTTGCAGATGCAACTGGCCATACAGCGCATGGCCGTTGCGGGCGAGCAGTGTGCGGAATACCCCGTCGCCATACAACAAGCCGCGATCACGGATACTGATTAGCTTGCCAGACTCGCCATTGACCAGCATCGCGCGCGGATGATTAGACCTTACGGAACACCAATGTGCCGTTCGTTCCGCCAAAGCCGAAGTTGTTGTTCACCGCCACGTCTATCTTCATGTCGCGTGCGACATTGGCGCAATAGTCGAGATCACACTCGGGATCCTGGTTGAAGATATTGATGGTCGGAGGCGATACCTGGTGATGCACAGCCAAAGCACAGAACACCGACTCGACCCCACCCGCGCCACCCAGCAAATGACCCGTCATCGACTTGGTGGAATTGATCACCAGATTTCTGGCATGGTCGCCGAAGGCCAACTTGATCGCCTCGGTTTCGTTCTTGTCACCCAGCGGGGTGGATGTGCCATGCGCGTTCACGTACTGCACATCGGACGGATTCAGTCCGGCGTTGTTCAAGGCGTTCAACATACTGCGCTTCGGCCCATCACTGTTCGGCGAAGTAATATGGTAAGCATCACCGCTCATGCCGTAGCCCGCCAGTTCCGCGTATATCCTTGCGCCGCGAGCCTTGGCGTGTTCGTACTCCTCCAGCACCAGCACACCGGCACCTTCGCCCATCACGAAGCCGTCCCGGTCTGCATCCCAGGGGCGGCTGGAGGTAGCAGGATCATCATTGCGCGTACTCAGCGCACGTGCAGAAGAGAAACCGCCCACTGCCAGCGGACTGATCGTTGCTTCCGCCCCACCGGCAATCATCACATCGGCATCGCCGTACTCGATGATGCGTGCAGATTCGCCTATGCAATGCGTACCCGTGGTGCAGGCGGAGACCATCGCCAGGTTCGGGCCTTTCAGGCCGAACATCACCGACAGATTCCCGGAGATCATGTTGATGATGCTACCGGGAATAAAAAACGGGGAAATCTTGCGCGGCCCGCCGGCCAGATAATCGTTGTGAGTATCTTCAATCATCGGCAGACCGCCGATACCAGAACCGATGTTCACGCCGATGCGCTCGGCATTCTGTTCGGTCACTGCCAGACCGGAGTCTTTGAGAGCCTCGATCCCCGCGACCAGCCCGAAATGAATGAACCTGTCCATACGTCTGGCATCTTTGGCGGGAAGATATTGGGTGACATCGAAATCCTTTACCTCACCGGCGACCTGGCAGGCAAAAGGGCTCGCATCAAAATGACTGATTCTGGTGATCCCGGACTGGCCGGCAACGATGTTTTGCCAAACACCGGGAATCCCGATCCCGACCGGGGAGACGATCCCCAGCCCAGTGATAACAACTCTACGTTTAGACAAGCTGACTCCGTTTCAACAACAGAAATGAAGGGAATTACTTTTGATGAGCCAGGACGTAGTCGATGGCCTGTTGTACGGAGGTGATTTTTTCTGCGTCTTCATCGGGGATTTCGCATTCAAATTCTTCTTCCAAAGCCATCACCAATTCAACGGTATCCAAGGAATCCGCACCCAAATCATTCACGAATGAAGACTCATTCTTGACTTCCGCTTCATTTACGCCCAGTTGTTCGGACACAATTTTTTTAACGCGCTGTTCAATAGACATCTTTTTTCTCCCACCCTAAATTAAAGTTCAAAAAAGCTGCGGCATTGTATCAAACTTGCCCGATTTTCCAAACGACATCGAAACACAAATTAAATCTGCCCATAAATTACCTTGTTGTCAGCGGGCAAGAAAGCCCAGGCGATCCTGCGTCATGCGACAACCCGACGATGACAAACACTGCGCGGCCACTCAATAAAAAAGGAGCCCGACCGGACTCCTTTTTATCACTGCACCCACAACGGGAGCGACGATTATTTCTTAACGCCGTTCACGGTGGCTTTCAGTGTCGCACCGGGCTTGAATGCCGGCACCTTGGATGCCTTGATCTTCAGCTCCGCGCCGGTCTTCGGATTGCGGCCAACACGGGCGGCACGTTTACGCACTTCAAATGTACCAAAACCAACCAGAGCGATGCTGTCACCTTTTTTCAGTGTCGCACTGATGATGTCCAACAAACCAGCAATATTGCGTTCTGCATCAGCCTTGGTGCTCCCTGTTTTTTCAGCCAATGCATCTATCAGTTCTTTTCTGTTCATGTTGTTTATTCCCTAGTTAGTGTACGAATAGTGTATGAATAAATAACTGCACCATGCAGCGGACCGAAGTTTAGCACTCATCTTATTCAATCTGTATAGCCTTATGCGTATTTTTTGCTCGTCTATCAAGGGTTGATTATCCGCTGGAGACCATATACCGCAGCACCCTTAGGTCGTGACCACATCGATTAGCACCCCGTCAACCGCAGCATGCGGATGCTTCAATCCAACTGTTCGATGCTTAACGTGACGGTATTCGCCTTGAATGGCAAGGACTTACCGCCACGCGCACGTTTGCCAAAGTAACCCTGCAATACCGCCCCATCCAGTTTGACATGCTGCTCGCGCGCGCCGGATAACCCGGTGACCTTCACCCCGGGGCGATCGATCACCGCCACATCGGCCAGTTTGTCGCCTTCCGCCAAGCCCAGCACGATCACACCTTTGCCGCCGCCGGACAAGTTCTTCAGCTCGGCCAACGTGAACACCAGCAGTCGCCCGGCACGCGAAACTGCGGCAACCAGCGATTGCGGGGTCGCAGTAAAGAGTACCGGATTCAGCAGCGTCGAGCCGTCCAGCGAGATGAACTGCTTGCCCGCTTTGTTGCGTCCCACCATGTCACCGATACAGCACGTAAAACCATAACCGGCACTCGTGACCAACACCAATTGCTGAGCCGCAGCACCGCAGAACGCTTGCACGATGCGCGCACCGCTCGCCACCTCAATGAGCGTCGCCAAGGGCACGCCATCGCCACGTCCACCGGGCAACGATGCGACCGGAATGCTGCAAACACGGCCATTGCTACAGATGACGATGCAATGGTCGGTACTGCGACACTCGTATGCCGCGAGCAAGCCATCTCCCTCTTTGAACGCGACGCTGCTCATATCCAGACCATGCCCCTGTCGGGTGCGCGCCCAGTGCTTATGGGATATAACCACGGTTACCGGTTCATCGACGACCGCCACGCTCAACACCGCACGCTCGGCCTGCTCGATCAAGGTACGGCGTTCGTCACCGTAGGTCTTCACATCGGCATCAATCTCATTCGCCACCAGCGTACGCAAAGCCTTCTCGCTGGCCAGCAAGCGTTGCAGCTTGCTGCGCTCATCCTGCAGTGCCTTCAGCTCGCGCTCGATCTTGATGCCTTCCAGCTTGGCCAGCTGGCGCAGACGGATTTCCAAAATATCATCGGCTTGTCGTTCCGACAGATTGAAGCGTGCAATCAGCGCGGCTTTGGGCTCGTCCGACTCGCGTATCACCGCGATCACTTCATCGATATTCAGATAGACGATCATGCGTCCTTCCAGAATGTGGATGCGATCATCCACCTGTGCCAAACGATGCGTGACGCGTCGATACACGGTAGCAAGGCGGAACTGCGCCCACTCGCGCAGGATGACGGCGAGCGGCTTCTGCTGCGGCCTGCCGTCCAGCCCTATCATCACCATATTCAGCGACAGTGAGCATTCCAGACTGGTATGCGCGAGCAACACCGCCATCAGCTCAGCCGGTGTTTGTCTGCTCGATTTCGGTTCGAGCACCAGACGCACCGCCTGGTCCTTGTCCGATTCGTCCGAGACCTTGTCCAGCACCGACAGGATCAAGGCCTTGTTCTGCACTTGGTCCTGCGATAAGGCTTTCTTGTTGGCGCGCACCTTGGGATTGGTCAGATCCTCGATCTCTTCGAGTATCTTTTTGGTCGACACGCCGTGCGGCAACTCGTGCACCACCACTTGCCACTGGCCGCGTGCCAGCTCTTCTATCGTCCAGCGCGCGCGCATCTTCAGCGGACCGCGTCCCGTTCGATAGCACTCGCGTATCTCGGCAGCCGACGAAATGATCTGCCCGCCGCCCGGCAGGTCCGGACCCTGCACATGCGCCAACAACTCATCGTTGCCGATCTCGGAATTGCGCACACAGGCCGCTGCGGCCGCACCGATCTCGCGCAGATTGTGCGAGGGGATCTCGGTCGCCATACCGACCGCGATCCCCGACGCGCCGTTGAGCAGCACCATGGGCAGACGCGCGGGCAGCAGGGAAGGCTCTTCGAATGCCCCGTCGTAGTTAGGCACGAAGTCCACCGTGCCCATATTGATCTCGGACAACAACAGTTCGGCGATGGGTGTCAGCCGACTTTCCGTATAACGCATCGCGGCGGCATTGTCGCCATCGCGCGAACCGAAGTTGCCCTGCCCGTCCACCAGCGGATAACGCAGCGAGAAACTCTGCGCCAGCCGCACCATCGCCTCATACGCGGATGAGTCACCGTGCGGATGGAACTTACCCAGCACCTCGCCGACCACACGCGCCGATTTGACATGGCGGCTGTTCGCCACCAGCCCCATCTCGCGCATGGCATAAAGGATGCGGCGTTGCACCGGCTTCTGCCCGTCGCACACATCGGGCAAGGCACGACCCTTCACCACCGACACGGCATATTCCAGATAGGCGCGTTCGGCGTATTGCGCCAGCGGCACGGCATCGCCTTCGGGCGGCGGCGGCAAAGCTGAAAAACTACGCCCGCCGCCGTTACCACCGGCTGGCACAGCGACCACGTCAGTCGCAGTTTCAGGCTCGGCCACACCCAGATCTAGATCACCCACGTATTGCCCCGGATCACTGTTAGACATCGCCGTTCACCTCGTTACCGTGGAACTCCAGCCACGCGCGACGCGTGCCGGACTCCTGTTTGCCCATCAACATATTCATCATCTGGTGCGTGTCCGTGTACGTGCCGGCATCGAACTCCACACGCAGCGCGCGGCGCGTGTCGGGATTCATGGTGGTCTCCCAGAGTTGCAGCGCGTTCATCTCGCCCAGGCCTTTGAAGCGCGACACCGACCACGCGCCTTCGCGCAGCTTTTCCGCGCGCAAGCGATCCTCGATGGCGGACAACTCGGCGACGTTCAGCGCGTAGATCTTGCGCGCCGGTTTCTTGCCCACGGCGGGCACATCGACGCGGAACAAAGGCGGCTGCGCGACGAAGATGCGCCCCGCCGCGACCACCTTGGGGAAATGTTTGAAGAACAGCGTGAGCAACAGCGTCGAGATATGCGAGCCATCCACGTCCGCATCCGCCATGATGTAAACGTTGGCATAGCGCATCGCGGCCATGTCCACGACATCGTCCACTCCGTGCGGATCGATGCCGATGGCCACCGCGATGTCATGCACTTCGGCATTGGCGAACAGACGGTCTCGATCGACCTCGAAGGTATTGAGTACCTTGCCGCGCAAGGGCAGGATGGCCTGGAATTCCTTGTTGCGTCCCTGCTTGGCCGAACCGCCCGCCGAATCGCCCTCGACTAAAAACAATTCATTGCGGGTCGCATCCGAGCTGGCGCAATCGGTCAGCTTGCCCGGCAGCACCGCGACGCTGGAGCCTTTTTTCTTCTCCACTTTTTGCGCCGAACGCATGCGGCTTTGCGCCTGGCGGATGGTGATCTCGGCGATCTTCTTGCCGTATTCGACATGCTCGTTCAGCCACAGCAACAGCGGGTCGGTGATCATCAGCGACACCAGCTTGAGCGCGTCGCGCGACACCAGCTTGTCCTTGGTCTGCCCCTGGAACTGCGGGTCGAGCACCTTGGCGGACAACACGAAACTCACGCGCGAGTACACGTCGTCCGACACCAGCTTCACGCCTTTAGGGGTCAGCCCGTGCATCTCGATAAAACTCTTCACCGCCGCAAAGATACCGTCGCGCAAACCCGAATCATGCGTGCCGCCGTTCAGGGTCGGGATCAGATTCACGTAGGACTCGCGCACTACCGCGCCGTCTTCCGTCCAGGTAAACGCCCAGGCCGCGCCCTCGCCCGGCGCGTAACCGGAGTCGCTGCCTTTTTGCACGAACTTCTCACCATCGAAGATCGGCACGGCCAACTCCTGCTCGCTCAATGCCTGGCTGATGTAGCCACGCAAGCCATCGGGATAGGACCAGGTCTGTGTCTGCTGAGTCTTCTCGGTATACAGGCTGACGTTCACCCCCGGCAACAGCACCGCCTTGGAACGCAACGAGCGTTCCAGTTGCGCCATCACCACGTTCGGCGTGTCGAAATATTTGGCGTTCGGCCAGGCGCGCACCAGGGTGCTGGTGCGCTTCTTGGGCGCAGTGGCGATCTGCGCGAGCGGCTTTTCCGCCACGCCGTCGAGGAAGCGGATGAAATATTCCCCGCCGTCGCGGCACACTGTCACTTCCACTTTATGCGACAGCGCGTTGGTCACCGCCACGCCCACGCCGTGCAGACCGCCGGAGAACTTGTAAGCCCCGTCGGTCTCCTTGTCGAACTTGCCGCCCGAATGCAGCACGGTGAAGGCCACCTCCACCACCGACACACCTTCTTCGGGATGAACGCCAACCGGAATGCCGCGCCCGTCGTCCAGCACCGACACCGAACCATCCTCATGCGCAGTGACGAAAATATTTTTCGCATAGCCCGCCAATGCCTCGTCGCAGGCGTTGTCCACGACCTCGGCGATCAGATGGGTGGGGCTCTCCAGATTGGTGTACATGCCGGGACGTTGCCGCACCGGATCAAGGCCGCGCAGCACCTTGAAGGATGATTCGTCATAGACGTTTTTGCTCATGGAATTTCCTAGTCAGATCGATCCAAAGCTGTCGACAATCACCCTCTCCGGCGACCGGAATTTCAATCGTGTGCGGGCAAAAATGCATCCCATCGGATAAGGCTCGCGCAGCCAGCTTTGCGTGTGGCATGCATGACGTGGCGTCAGCATGACCGGCATCAAAAGTGGCAGCATTCTATGGGGTAAGACGAGTAAGTCAAGAAAAAATGACGGTCGCCAACTGTGCGCGGATGTTCAGTTGAAACGCGGGAAAAATCCGAGTAAGGCGGTGATGGCTTTGGATTGATCAGGCGGAACGGCGGTTAAGCAGGCAGCATTTTTACCGGAACGGAACACCGATAATCGCCTTGGCCACCCATTTGTCCGAGAAGGTGGAGAATCCGCGCCCGATGCCAACATTCAAGTCCCACCCACCCACAGCGGTGTCCACCACAGCGAACAACTCCTGAATTTGCTGATTGGAAAAAACGAGACCGTTGACCGACCCCATCCCGTTGTAACTTTCAAAGCCGAGCGAATAATCCTGCCTGATCGCGTAAGCCACTTTCGTGTCCAGCTCAAACGTCGCCGGCATCGCTGCCGGTCCGGAGACGACCCAGTCAATATTTGGATTGACGGCAAAAGTCCAGGGGCCGTTCCGATAACCATAGATCCCTTTCAACTCGGCACCGGTTGGATTCTGGGAAACCCGGTTGGCCAACGACCCGATCTCGAAATTCGCCCCCCAAAAATAGGCTTGATCCTCAGTTTTTGGCGCGATGAATTTTAGTCTCAGCTTTGCACCATCCAGATTCGCGGTGCGGTTCGCATCCAGCGATGACAGCATGTAGGCACCAAGCTCAAGATTATCAGTCAGTCCGTAGGATAACTCCGGGGTCATCCGGTACACATGATAGGGTGGCTGTGCGCCGGGATAGCTTGGAACAGCATTCCCTGAAAAAACATAATTATTGTGAACATCCAAGCCAAACTCACCGGGCTTATCCATCTCATCCATGTAGACTTGGATCTCTTCAGTTGCAGCAAATGCTTGCGGGAGCGGCAATACCCACAGGGCAATGATGCCGATACATTTCAGTAGGGTTTGCAATTTTTATCCTTGTTTCCAGTCATCGCGGATTTAACCACGAACCGTCTTCCGTACACCAACCGACAAATGGTACATGCGCGTTGCTCCTTAAGGCGCGAACGAAACGACCAGCACAACAAAACTGTCGGGAATGATCACCGGTTTGGGTCTGGGGTGTTCTTTGGTCGCGGGCGGTGTTGCGCCAAATGCAGCCGCCACCAGATACGCACGGTGTCTATCCGGGTCATAAGCCATGGTTCGCGCGCCCTTTTGCGTCATCACGTTTTGCACCACCGCATAGTGACCATGCTCCAGGTCTTGCACGACAGTCAAAGTCCCGTCACCGTTCGAACTGAATGCCAGTCCCAGATGCGGATCGAACGCTGCCGAATCCGGCTCTGCGCCGATCGCAACCTCGGCGACCAGGCTTCCGGTTTCAGCATCCAATATCTCCATCTTTCGATTGGCGCAGACCGAGAATAGCCGCTTATGTTCTTTGTCGATCGATAGACCCGTCGGCTCTACACCTTTCCCGAGCGGGAATGTTTTGATGATTTTGTCGTGGCCGCTGTCAATGACGACAACTTGATTCTTGTCCTCGATGTTTACAAAAACATTCCCCGCCTCGTCGATTACCGCAAGCTCCGGTTTGCCGGGCAAAACGATCGTATCAATCTCTTGATGTGAGACGGCATCGATTACCGTGGCATTGTTGGAACGTCCATTGAAAACAAAAATATGTTTTGTGTTGGGCTCATACAGAATCACATCCGGGTTCAGCCCGGAGATCTTGATGGTGTCGATGACATTCAGCGTGGTCGAATCGAACACCGTGACCGAATTGCTTTTGCCGTTACTGGTGAAACCGACATTAAGGTCATCCGCCAGTGCGATGCCATGCACGCCTTCTGTGCCGGGAATATCGCCGATGACCTTGCCTGAATCCGCATCAACAACTTGAACATGGGTCGCTCGGCTGACAAACAGTCGATGGCGTTTCGCATCGAAAGTGATGAGATCCCAACCACCTTCACCGCCGACCGGGTAGCGGTCGACGAGTGCGGATTGGGCAGTTCCAAAAAATGGCGCAGACTGCGCCAAAGGCGCACCCAGCAAGCTGGCACCCAGTAAAACCGTTAAGTATGTTCTATTGCGCATCGTGTTTTCCAAAGTAAGTAGCGAATCTATTGCGATGTGACTTGTGCCAGTGCGCAAGCAGAGTGACGACCGTCGATGTCGCAGGTATTAAGTGGCCGGCCGTCGCTATCCCATACCTTGACCTCCCATTGCTTCGGCCCCCTGCGCTCCATCGTCATAAAACCGAAACCGCCGGTCCACGAACTATGATGCTCGATCACGGCCCCGGGTGCGGGTGCGGTATCCGGCGGCAACTGGGCAGGCAGCGGCACGCGGTCTTCCAGCGTTCCCGAAAATCCGGTTACGAACTGCGTCGGATGCGGACTGGAAAAGCTTACTTCCTGCCACACATGCAGATGGCCGGACAGCAAGACATCGACGCGCGGTGGCATGAACAACGGATTGATGGCACCGAATACGGATTGCAACCCCTGGTTGCCCGGCTGCAATACCACCTCACCCAGTTTATTTTGTTCCGCCCACACACCGAGCACCGGATGGTGATTGGCCACCATATTGAAATCCGCCCGCTGCGAAAGCAGTTCAAGCTTGCGGTAAGCGTCACGGTACTTGCTCTGGCGGACATCGTCCGCTGCGAGTGCGACGCCGGAGGTGTTTGACGTATCCAACACGATCAGTTGTGCATCGCCGCCCAGCGGAACCGCATAGGGATCGCTGTAATCCCCAGACTCATCGTCAGCAGCGACGTTGCAATCCCGTCCCGGGAGCAGCGGGCGCGGATCGATCATGCGCCACCATCCCTGTCCGGCCCGTGCGCAGGATTCGTGGTTGCCACGCACCATCACCCAGGGTGCTGCTTGCAATAACGGAGTACCCGGCGTGAATAAATCGGCTTGCCAGGCATCCCAGCCGTACCCCCAAGGACTGCCCGCACATCCCGGATGATCGGCAGGACAGGCATTTTCGCGGTAGTGGAAATCACCCACATGAACGACCAGATCAGGCTTCCAGTTCGCCGCAGCCGCAGCCACTTTGGCGAAAGGATAGCGAGTCATGTCGTTGCAGTCCTGGTAGGCACCGTCACTTTTTTTCAGGCGACAACCGGTATCGCCAATCACGACGATGCGCTTGATCTCGGTCGGCGGCAACGGCAAAGAACGATCGCCTATCGTCGCACGCCGGGTGTTGCTGGGGATTACTTTCTCGCACGTGAGCAGCGGAAAAACAGCCGGCTTGGAATCCTCCGGTGCCGAGCGCGTCGCCCGTAATGGTAGCGATGCCGGCTGCGCGCGCACGTCCATCCGGACTGCCCGGTTATCCAGGCGGATGACCGGGCATCGCGCCGCTGCGGTCACCGCCCGTGCAACCGCCACACCGTCCTCGCCGAGCACGACAAAAGCAGTCGCCGCAGGCCCGAGACTCTGCCCGTGTGCCGCCGCGCAACCAAGCATAGAACTGGCGAACGCAGCGACGAACAGCCGTCCGCAAAAGGAGATAACGGATAGATTCAACTTGAGACCTTCTTATGAGTTTGACTGACCGATGGTTTTAATCCGCGAGGATTAGTTACATTCGATCCACACCTGATAGACGTAATCGGAGTTACGTATCTCGGGCGGCTGTTCCGGATAACGGGCATTTTGCACCGCCTGTAGCGCAGCACGATCGATCAAGCCGAATCCGCTGGCAATCAACAGACGCGTCTCGCTGGGTGTTGTATCGCGCAAACGGAATCCGACACGCACCCTCCCTGTGTAATGCAGATCAACTGCGGCTGCCGGGCAAGAGTGTGCTGCTTTCACCGCTGCATTGACCTTCGCCATATATTCCGCGCTGGGTCTGGCTTCACTTGCCTCTGCCACCGGAGGAGGAGGAGGCGGAGGGGTTGGCTCGGTGAACGCAGTGGGAACCGGTGCCACCGGCACAGGTGCCTCTTGCGGAGGCTGCGGTGTTTTGGGCGTGGGTCTGGGCTCCGGCTTAGGCTCGGGTGTAGGCGGCTTGATCGGGGGCGGCTCCTCGTTGGCCAGCACGATAGGCACAGGGGCGGATAACGCGGGTTTGCCCGATTCGGAATGGGCCAGCACCACACCCGCACTGGCCAGCACGGCACATTCGATGATTACCGCCATGCCGAACGCATGGAGCCGATGGCTGCTATCTTGAGTAACAGTTGCCATATCGATTATCGGGCCGTATTGCGCGCAGCGAGACCGATCTCGGTGGCACCACCGGCGCGAATCGCATCGATGACACCCATCACTTGCTGTAGCGAGGCGGTTTCGTTGCCGGCGATCGTCACCGCAGTCTTGCTGCTGTCGCGCTGACGCAGCAACTCAGTCAATTGAGCGGGTGTCAGGGTACGGCTCTCCACCAGCAACGAGCCGTCCGCACTGATTTCTACCAACAACTTCGGATGCGGGATGACGGCGGCAGTCGAGCTGGTCGGCAGCTTGGTCACATGCCCGGATGAGGGGATCATGCGCAAGGTGAGCATCGCGAAGAACACCAGCAGGAACAGCATGATGTCGATCATGGGAATGATCTCGATCCGTGCTTTCTTGGTTGTCATATACCTCATCTCAAGCCCTCGCCTGAGTGTGGACGATTTCAACCGCACCCTTGCCGGAGGGCAGCTTGGCATCAAGATTCTGATAGCGGTTCAGCATCATGATCTTGATGGTCTCCAGTTGATGCAGGATGATGCGCACGCGCGTGAAGAGCGCGTTGAAGAACACCAGTCCGACCATGGCGATGAACAACCCGGAGGCCGTCGCAACCAACGCCTCGGCGATACCGCCGGTGACTTGTGTCGTATCGTTCATGACATCGCCCAATGCATGGAACGCATTGAACATGCCGATGATGGTGCCGAACAATCCCAGCAGCGGAGCCAGTGTGATCACCGTGTCCAGCATCCACAACGATTGGTCCAGCGTGGGCACTTCATGCATGATCGCCTCTTCAAGATGGTCACCCAGGCCGGTGCGATCGGAATTTTCCGGTTCGGACTGCAAAATCTCAAACAGACGGGCATGCGGCAAACGTGCTTGCTGTTCGGTCAACACCAGGCTGCTGATCTTTCCTTCTTCCCGCTTGAGCATCTCGATCAACGCTTCGCCGCCGCTCTGCATATTGGACAAAAAGCGGGTTCGCTCCACGATCACGGTCAGTGCCACCAACAACAGCACCATCATCAAGTACAGCGTCCCACCGGAATGATTAGCCAGTTCAAATATGTGATTAGTATTCATAGGTAATATAAAAGTAGTGGGGGCTGAACGCCCCCAGTGTAAAAGTTAATCGGGAAAACCGTTGTAGCGTTGGGTGTTACATATCCACTGACAGATTGAACATATAGCTACGTGTTGGAATCGCATAGAACATCGGGTTACCAGCTCCATCATTGGCAAATGATGCATAGATCGAGTTGTTGTTCAACAGATTGTTGACCTGGAATCCGATCTTGGCTCCTTTGCCCAGCGCACTATCTTTAATCTCGTAACTGGTGGCGAAGTTGACGATGGTGTAGCTGGACATAGGCACTGCATTACCATTGATATCGGTACCGCTGTAACGCTGTCCGACTTCCTTGGCGATCAGCGACGCGTAAGCCGGGCCTTGGTTGTAGATCAAGCCGAGTGCCGCCGTATTTTTCGGTACGTTTTGCAACACACCGCCTGCCTGACTCATCGCGTAGTTGTTGATGGCGGCATTACCGTAAACACTCACCCCTTCACCCAGCACATAGGTTGCTTCGCTCTCGATACCGCTGTATTTCACCCCGCCGGTATTGTTGTAGCACGTGAAGATGCCGCAAGGTACCGCCGTGTTCTGATTCGAGAAATCAACCACATAGATATCGCCGGAAGCGGTCAACTTTTCTTCCACCAAGGTCGTGCCGATCTGATAGTTGGTGGTCGATTGCGCCTGCAACGTCGATGGATTTGTAAATTGAGTTCCTTTCATCGGGTAAAAGGCGTTGATGTTCGGAGCCAGCATGCCTTGCGCATATTGCGCATACACCGACCAGTCCGGTTCTATCATGTAGTGCGCATCCAAGGACGGTAGTGCCTTGTTCCACGTCTGCGAAGTATTCAAAGGCTGCCCTGTTGCGCCTTGATTGACTGTTGCGTTGAGACCGCGATTGAACGAGACATATTTCAAACCCGGTGTCACGGTCAAGGCATCCGAGGCTTTCCATTCATATTGCACATAGGGCTGAATCGTGGTCAGGGTGTCGGTCATCGCCCTATCTATACCGTTGGTTGCTGGATTTCCCATCGGGTTAATCGCGCCGCCCAGCGTCCAGTCAACCTCCTTCTGCGTACGATTATTGGTCTGATAATCCACCCAGGCACCGAAGTCCAGCTTACCTATTCCTGACTCTTCTGACATACGCAGCAGATCCCCGGTTGAGCGGTAGTTCATGGTCATCATCTGCCCCGGAACATTGTTTCCACCATACGTGGTGCCGTTAAGTGTTCCAAGTCCGGGATCAGTTCCGTTCGCTCCGTTGTGATAATACGCGTAGGTGTAGAGCTTATTGTCTATCGACAAATCGCCCTGACGGCTCTTGATATCGATATATTCGAAATCCGAGGTGATGTTGTCGTAGTTATAGCCGCTATAAGCCTGGCTGGTCGGATCAAGGTTCAACCCGAAGTTCTTGCCGTATTTCTGCATGTTAGCCAGCGTGGTACCCAAGGCAACGTTCTGATGTACCTGGTTCTGCATGGTGACAAAGGTCAGCACAGTATTATCCGAAAGCGGCTTGACATACTTGAAGAAAGCGTTCTGGCGTTGCTGGCCGGCATTGGTCAGATAGCCGTCCGAACTGAAGTTCCTGTAATCAACGAATGCGCTGGCATCCCCTGAGTTCTGCATGACGCCGGTATCCATCTCCGCGCCAAACATGCGGGTGTTGAAGCTACCGAACGATGCGTAAGGCGTGATCGTGGAAGTCGTCTTGGGATCTTTGGATGTGGCCGCGATTGTGCCGCCGAAGGTCGCGTTACCGATGTTGCTCGCATCCCCCGGACCGCGATCAACCAGAACGTTGCCGATATCCTGCGCCATAAAATAGGAAGTCGAATGCTGTGTAAAGTCGTTGGAATCACCCCAGGGGATGCCGTCGAATGTCACGTTGTATTGACCGTTCTGAAAACCGCGCATCGACAAACCCTGGGTTTCCATCATGCCGGGGCCGTTCGGGTCGATACTCGACACACTGGGGGCAATGTTGGCGATATCCGAGTAGTTTGCACTCGGTGCCGCGTTTTCCTGGATGTAGTGCTGGCTGATGATCGATTGCGGCTGGGTCGCAATCAACGAACTTTGTGTAGGAGCCTGATAAGTGGCCGTCTCTTTTTTCTCTTCGGCCGTTGCTGCACCTGCATTGCTTTGCACCGTGCCCACATCGATCACGTCTTCACCAAAGGAAACGTTGGCCGCTCCGATCAATGCCCCGCTCAACATCAGCTGCGCAAGGTATTTCATTTTCAAATTGGATTTCACTGACATTGCCTACTCCTTAAAATAAATTCCGGTTAGTTTGGAGATAATCTCGAGCGTGTCACACAACCGCTGGAGTTCTCGCGGAACGGAAATTACGCAGGCAGACTTAATTCAGCATGAAATTATTGTTAATGTTTTATTACAAGCCGGGCGCGACAGCTGTGTGCAGCGTCGCATCGGATGCCAACATAGGGAAGGAGACGATTGCGAGCAGACCCGATGTGTCTTGCCTGTTGACCAGTTTGATTTGGGCCGATTCTCGATGCGCGATCGCTTGCACAATGGCCAGCCCGATGCCGCTTCCTTCTGTTGCTGTTCCCTCGACGCGAAAGAACCGGTCAAACACGCGCGGCAGCAGCGCGTCTGGAATTCCCGGGCCATTGTCCGCGATTGTTACCACGACAGTCTGCCCTGCCAGTGCCATACTGACATCGATCTGCCCGCGTTCCGGTGTATAGCGAATCGCGTTATCCAGCAGGTTATGGAACAGGATGCGCAGATCGTCCGCATTCGCCCGGACGTATGCCGACTCGCAGTGGACCATGCCGAGGTCGATACCGCGCTTTTCAGCAATCGGAATAACATCCCCGATGCAACGCTTCACAATCTCTCCCAGATCGATCCCCGTTCTGACGGTGATCTTCTCCGCCTCATAACGCGCCATTTTCAACAACTGTGCAACGAGATGGGCAGCACGCTGTATGCCGGATTTCAATTCGGCGATCCGCGTTTCCAGATCATCCTGTGAGTGGCTTTGCGTCAGGTTCTCTATTTGAAACTGCAAGGCGGTCAACGGGGTGCGCAATTCGTGCGCCGCGTCCAGTAAAAAATGACGCTGTGATTCTATCGTCGCGCCGATGCGCAGCAGCAAACTGTTGATCTCGTCGATCAGCGGGGCAACCTCTTCCGGTATCCCCTCGGCGGGCAGCGGTGACAGACTCGCGGCATCGCGCTGGGTCGCTGCTTTGGTTACCTCGGCGAGCGGTTTCAAAATGCGGTTCACCCCGATGACGACAAGCACCCAGGTCAGAGGCAGCAATACCGCAATGGGGAGGAGTGCGCGCAGGGCGGCATGGGTCGCAATGCCACGGCGCACCTGATCGGGTTGCGATGTCTGCACCGTACGATCGGGATAGATCAGCGTATAAGCGCGCCATTTTTCGCCCTGCAACTTCACATCGGTATAGCCGGTAGTCGGACCGCGGGGGAGGTTGAAGTCGGGACGGGATGTGCGCACCGGTTGGTTTTCGACCCAGACTTGAATCACAAACCCCGTCTTTTGTTCGGACTCGCTCTCACCGATGAATTTGGTCTGCATGGCAGGCAACTGCGAACCTTCGTCGATGCTTTCGGCAACCAAACGTAACTGGTGATCCAGCAGCAGGCTCGCATCTTCGCGCGCCATCCAGTAGGAAATCCCGCCGGCGAGCAACCCCACCATGGTCAGCAGCCCTAGCAGCCAGATGGTCAGTTGCTTCTTGAGCGATATCATGACGGGTGTTTCAACACCATCCAGCCGAGGCCGCGCACGTTGCGTATGATCTCGCTATCGAATTTTTTGCGCAAAGCGTGGATCAGCACTTCGACAACATTGCTTTCGACTTCCTCGTTCCATCCGTACAGGCGTTTCTCGATCTGGCTGCGTGACAGTATCATCCCGGCATTCTCGATGAGTCCCTGCAACAGTGCCATCTCTCGCACCGACAGCGACTGTTTTTTCTCCCGGTAAACCGCTTCGTGTGTCGCCAGATCCAGGGTGATTTCGCCGTTGCCGATACTGTTGATCATGTGACTGCCATTGCGGCGCAACACGCCCCGGATTCTCGCCATCAACTCCTTGAAGCCGAATGGCTTGATGAGGTAATCGTCCGCACCCAGATCCAATCCCTCTACCCGGTCATCAATCTCGTCCCGTGCGGTGATAATGAACAGGGGCGTGCGGTTGCCACTGGCACGTATTGATTCCAGTACCTCGAATCCGGATTTGAGCGGCAACCCCAGATCGAGCAGGACCAGCGCGTAGTCACCAGACTCGATCGCCGTCTGACCCTGAATACCATCGCGCTGCCAATCGACCACCATCCCCGCATCATTAAGTGCCCGAACCAAGCTCTGACCAATCATGGGGTCATCTTCGATCAGCAGGATAGACTTTGCGGTACTCATTGCACGGGTTGGGTAAAGCGGGACAGTTGAATGCTGACACAGAGTATGTCAAATACATTGCAAAGATATTACAAGGAAGAGCCGATACGCCATGCGGACCAGTTTGCTTGCGTATTCTGGTGAACGTGAACGGTGATTCTGCTCGAACGTGAACGCCGGAACGGCGTGTTGTGCTGGTGGTTGGTTTTTACTTCAGGTGTTCACGTT
>JABEVG010000065.1 GCA_013044075.1 Gallionella sp. | reverse complement strand
TTGCCAGTGTGGCGGCAATCTTTGAAAAGTTCTTGTGCTTGGCGTCCGTTGCAATGGTCTCCGCATGGGGCGCAGGTCTATCTGAGCTTAACGTAAAGTAGACACCCTAAAAAATGCCTCGAAAGGCACCTTCACGGTGTATATTCTGGCATCCGTTTTGCAATGCCTTGTTTCTATTTGAGGTGAAATTATGGCAACCCCTAATATCTCTGAGAAAAGCACCACGATTAAACCTCCCAAATTGCTTGACCAAGTCCGCGATAAGTTGCGGGTGAAGCACTATGCCATACGCACTGAGCAAACGTATGTCGATTGGATTAAACGTTACATTTACTTCCATGGCAAGACCCACCCGAAAGATTTAGGGGCGCAGGAGGTCAAGGCATTTCTGACACATCTGGCCGTGGCGGGGCGGGTGTCGGCTTCCACGCAGAACCAAGCCAAGAGTGCGATTTTGTTTCTGTACCGCGAGGTGTTAGAAATTCAGTTGTCTTGGCTGGATAATGTGACGCAAGCAAAAGCCCCGAAGAAACTTCCGGTCGTATTGACGGTGGCGGAGGTGCAGTCGCTGTTGTCGCGTTTGAGTGGTTCGCATTTGTTGATTGCGTCTTTGTTATATGGCGGCGGCATGCGCTTGATGGAGGCGGTTCGCTTGCGGGTGCAGGATGTGGAATTTGCACGGCACGAGATCATTGTGCGCGAGGGAAAGGGCTTTAAGGACAGGGTAACGATGTTGCCTGATGCCGTGGTGGTGCAGCTTAAGGCACATTTGGCGAAGGTTAAAACCTTGCATGAAGAGGATTTGGCTGCGGGGTATGGCGAGGTGTATCTGCCGTTCGCGCTGGACAAAAAATATCCGACTGCTGGGCGCGATTGGGGCTGGCAATATGTGTTCCCCTCGAAAAATTTGTCGGTCGATCCGCGTTCGGGCAAGACGCGCCGCCATCATGTCGATGAGAAGGGCGTGCAGCGCGCAGTGAAGCAAGCCGTGCGTGATGCAGGGCTCACTAAGCCTGCCACGCCGCATACCTTGCGCCATTCATTTGCCACCCATCTTTTGCAAAGCGGCTATGACATCCGTACCGTGCAAGAGCTACTCGGCCATTCCGATGTTTCCACCACCATGATCTATACCCATGTGCTGAACAAAGGCGGCAAGGGTGTGGTGAGTCCGCTGGATAGATGAATATGAATCCATTACTGTCGGTTAATTCACTTACCACCGCGTTACGCAACGGCGCAAACATTGTCGATGGCATCTCGTTTGAGATTGCGGCAGGCGAGACTTTTGCTTTGCTTGGTGAATCAGGCTGTGGCAAGTCGATGACGGCGTTGTCGTTGATGCGATTGCTGCCTGATGGTGTGGTGAATAAAAGTGGCGCGGCACAGATTGAAAAGGTGTCGCTGTTGGAGTTGCCTGAACGTGAGATGCGCGCGGTGCGCGGCGGCACGATGGCGATGATCTTCCAGGAACCGGGACTGAGTCTGAATCCGGTGATGACGGTGGGACAGCAGATCGCGGAGGTGCTGGCTTTACATCAAGGCATAGGTGGAGCGGATGCTTTGCTGTCTTGTATCGAATTGCTGGAGCAGGTCGGTATCCCCGACGCGGCACGTCGCGTATCCGAATATCCCTTCCAGTTCTCCGGCGGGATGAAACAGCGCGTAATGATCGCGATGGCATTGGCGGGCAAGCCGAAATTACTCATCGCCGATGAGCCGACCACCGCGCTGGATGTGACCATACAGGCACAGGTGCTGAAATTACTGCGCGACACGCAACGTCAGAACGGCATGGCGATGTTGCTCATCACGCACGATCTCGGCGTGGTGGCGGAGAATGCGCACCGTGTCGCGGTGATGTATGCCGGGGAGATCGTCGAGCAAGCCAGTCGTTCCGAGCTGTTCGCAAACCCGCTGCATCCCTACACGCAAAAACTGTTTGCCGCCTTGCCAGATGCGGCAGCCCGCAATCGGGCATTGATGGCGATCCCCGGCAGCGTGCCGCCGCTGGGCAGCATTACGCAAGGTTGCCGTTTCGCGCCGCGTTGCGATAAGGCGTGGGCGTTGTGCCACGCGCAGACACCGGCGTGGACGAAGATCGGCGAGAGGCAGGGGGTGCGATGCCATCTTTATTCTGAGCCGGTAGCGGGTAGCTCGTTGCTTGTAGCTAAAGACAACAGCGAGCAAACCGAGCTTGGCAACGTGCAACCCGCTACGCGCAAACCGCTCTTGCAAGTCTCCGACTTGCAAGTTCATTTCCCCATCCGCAAAGGTATCTTGCAGCGTGTGGCGGGATACGTGAAAGCGGTGGATGGCGTGTCGCTGGAGATCAGCCAGGGGCGCACCCTGGCACTGGTAGGCGAATCCGGTTGCGGCAAGACCACGCTGGGCAAGGCTTTACTGCAATTGATACGCCCCACGGATGGGAGTGTGCGGTTCGCGGGTAGCGAGTTGATCGGGCTTGCGGCTGATGAATTGCGCAGCCGACGCGCCGCGATGCAGATGGTGTTCCAGGATCCTTACGCGTCGCTCAACCCCAAGCTGCGTGTGGCGGAGATACTTGAAGAAGGCATGAGCGCGTTGAATATGGGCGGTAGCAGTTCTGCGCGGCAGGCGCATATCGACGGGTTGTTGGACAAATGCGGGTTGGCGCGCAGCGCGAAGTGGCGTTACCCGCACGAGTTTTCCGGCGGGCAGCGGCAGCGCATCGCTATCGCCCGCGCACTGGCGGTGTCGCCCAGGCTATTAATCTGCGACGAGCCGACATCCGCGCTGGATGTTTCGGTGCAGGCGCAAATATTGAATCTGCTGAAATCGCTGCAAGCGGAATTGGGCTTGAGTTATCTGTTCATCACCCACAACCTCGCGGTGGTGGAGTATCTCGCGCATGAGGTGTGCGTGATGTATCAGGGGAAAGTGGTGGAGCGCGGCACGGCGGAACAGGTGTTGCGCGCGCCGCAGCACGACTACACCAAGAGCTTGCTGGCAGCGGTGCCGCGCATCG
The DNA here is from genome assembly GCA_013044075.1 of Gallionella sp. Classification (GTDB taxonomy): domain Bacteria; phylum Pseudomonadota; class Gammaproteobacteria; order Burkholderiales; family Gallionellaceae; genus Gallionella. The sequence goes on along the minus strand of JABEVG010000065.1, from coordinate 52,583 downwards.
TCGGCATGCCGTTGGCATCGGGTTAAAAAAGGCGCATAGTAGTCTCGCTGTCGCAGGACAGATAGAGAGCATGGAATCAGGGTCTTTTAACGTAACGTTTAAGGAGCAGATCATGAACACTAAAGCGATGGAAGGAGCCGGTGACGTCGGCAAAGAAAAACTGATGCGCGACTTGCGTGTGGTGGTGGCGGATACCGAAGAGTTGTTGAAAGCGACCGCCGGCCAGGCGGGCGAGAAGGTCAGTGCCGCGCGTGAACGTATCTATGAGAATTTGATCGCGGCCAAGGCACGTCTTGATGCGGCGGAATCCGAAGTGGTAGAGAAGGCCAAATATGCCGCCAAGGCCACGGATGTGTATGTGCACGATAATCCGTGGAAGGCTGTCGGTGTCGCCGCCAGCGTGGGCGTGATCGTCGGTATGTTGATCGGTCGCGGCCGTTAGATCATGGCGGAGCAGCGTGCCGGGTTGATGGAGTCGGTTAAGCGGCTGGCGGTCACGCTGTCCGCCATCGTCTCGACCCGGCTGGAGCTGTTGTCGAATGAGTTGCAAGAAGAACGTCTGTATCTGGCGCGGGTGTTCTTTCTCTCCGTGGCGGCGGCGTTCTGTTTTGGCTTGGCCGTGCTGTTGCTGACGGTATTCATCGTGGTGCTGTTTTGGGACGATCATCGCCTGGCGGCACTGGGTTCGCTGAGTGTCTTCTTTCTCTGCTTGGGTGCGTCGGTGCTCGTGTTGTTGCGTGGCCAGAAGCGGGCTAAATCAAAACTCTTTTCCACTAGCCTAGCCGAGTTGGCAAAGGACAGGGAACAGCTGGGCGGTAGCCATGAATAAGAAAATGATAGGGGTGATGCGGGATCGCGCGGAATTGTTGGCGAGGATCGCCGGACAGCGCGGGCAAGTGGTCGAGCTTGGCACGCGCTGGCAAGTCCCGTTGGCATTGGCCGATCAAGGCCTGACCGCTGTGCATTACGTGCGGTCACATCCAGCTTTGACCGCCGCAGTGGCGGCACTGGTAGCCATGCGTAGGCGCGGTGTGGCAGGGATGGCGAGGGGCGCGTGGCGTCTGTGGAAAACCTACCGTACTGTGTCTATCCTCGCGAAAAATCTAGCTTCGCGGTTCTGAAGGGTATCTCTAAACGCCAACTTCCGTCGCGCTGCCGCGCTGCCTTGTGTGGCGTTCAATTCCTGGCCAATTTCTTGTTGCCGTATTTCCTGTGGTGTTGCGCGTAATGGTGGCCGTGCCTGTGCCGGGTTGTCTGGATGATGGTCAGCGTCTGTCCGACCCTGATCGCTTTCACTTGATTGTTCCAGGAGCGCAGATCGGCAACATTGACGCGGTAACGTTTGGCCACGCCGCGCAACGTTTCACCCTTGCGCACGGTGTGCTGTAGGGTGCGCTCGTTGCCGTAGTTCGGCAGCAGATGCATGTTGAACGCTTCCAGTTCCGTGCGGCTGGCTTCGCCGTTGAGCGGTACCAGCAGGGTTTGTCCGCTGCTGGTATTGGTGCGCGCTGAAAGGCTGTTGACCGACTTGAGTGTGGCGACGGACAGGCCGAAGCGCGGCGCGAGTTGGTCCAGACGTTCACCCTTCTTGGGTTGATAGGACTGCCAACTCACCAGCGGTTTGTCGTTCTTTTCCAGATTGGTCAAAAAGGTTTCCACTTTGTCTACCGGTAGCAGGATCAGGTCATTGTGGTCTTGCAGGATCACCGGACGGTTATGCGCGGGATTGAGTGCGGTGAATTCTTCCATGGAGATGTCCGCCAGTTCGGCAAACATTTTCACGTCCATCTGCTTCTCGGTGGCAACGGCGGCGAAGTAAGGCTGGTTGTCGATGGGCTGCAACACCAGGCCGTAGCTGGCCGGATTGGCGACGATATTTTTTACCGCCAGTAATTTAGGCACGTAATTGCGCGTTTCGAGGGGGAGTTTCAAGCTGGTGTAATTGACCGGCAAGCCTTTGCGGCGATTGCGGTTCTGCGCGCGTTCGACCGCCCCTTCACCGCAGTTATACGCGGCCAACGCCAGCTCCCAATCGCCAAACTGGGTATGGAGTTTTTGCAGGTAATCCAGCGCGCCGTTGGTCGCCCCGACCACGTCGCGTCTGCCGTCGTACCACCAGTTTTGCTGCATGCCGAAATGTTTGCCGGTGGAGGGGATGAATTGCCAGATGCCGGATGCACTGCTGGTCGAATAGGCCCCGGGGTTGAACGCGCTTTCTATCATGGGCAACAGCGCGATCTCGCTGGGCATGCCGCGCCGTTCCACTTCTTCGGTGATGTAATACAGATAGCGGCGACCGCGTTCGGTCATGCGCGCCACATAGTCGGGACGGCTCGCGTACCATTGTTCATGTTTGGCGATCAGAGGGCTGTCCAGGTCGCGCATGGCGAAACCGCTGCGGATGCGTACCCACAGATCCGACTTGTCCGGTGCGGTTTCCGGAAGCAGTTCGAGCGTGATATTGCGTGCCGAGGTCAGCGATGTGGGCACGACGCTGTCTGAGATGGCAGTGCTCATGGCCAGCAACTCCCCGGCTTGTGCCGGTGGGCAGAGTATGCATGCGAGCAGCAGGGAAAAAACAAGTCTAATCAACGGCACAGGCGGCCCTCTGATAGTCAAAAGTGGCGCGATGGTAGCCGAGGCGGCGCATCCGGGTCAATGAATATCAACATCAACCACAACGCCCACTGAATCAGTCATGCGAACCTTGGTGGTGGGGCTGATGAGGTGCTTGGGGCAGAGCGTTTTTGCGGGGGCTGTCCGCCCAGGTGTTGGTGAGCAGACTCGTTGTTTAGCGCACCGCGTTCTTGAGTTGCTCCAAGATGGCAGGGTTCTCCAATGTGGAAACGTCCTGGGTGATTTCCTCGCCCCTCGCCAATGCGCGGAGTAAACGACGCATGATCTTGCCGGAACGGGTCTTGGGCAGATTCTCGCCAAAGCGTATCTCGTCCGGTTTGGCGATCGGGCCGATCTCTTTGGCGACCCAGTCACGCAAGGTATCGGCGATTTCTTTGGCTTTGACCGGGTCTTCGGGACGCGCGCCTTTCAACACCACAAATGCGACCACGGCCTCCCCCTTGATGTCGTGCGGTTTGCCCACCACAGCGGCCTCGGCGACCAAAGGATTGGATACCAGCGCGGACTCAATCTCCATCGTGCCGAGACGGTGGCCGGAGACATTCAGCACATCGTCGATGCGTCCCATGATCCAGAAGTAACCATCTTCATCGCGGCGCGCCGAGTCACCGGCCAGATACGCGCCGCGCATCTCGGCGGGAAAATAAGATTGTTTATAGCGTTCGGGGTCGCCCCAGATGGCGCGGATCTGCGAGGGGAAAGGACGCTTGATGACCAGAAATCCGCCGTGTTGGTCATGTACCTCGTCACCGGCTTCATTGACGATGGCGGCCATGATGCCTGGCAACGGCAGTGTGCAGGTGCCGGGCTTGAGCGGCATCGCTCCGGGCAACGGCGCGATCATATGGCAGCCGGTTTCGGTCTGCCACCAGGTGTCCACGATGGGGCAACGCGCCTGGCCGACGGTGTTGTAATACCACATCCAGGCTTCGGGGTTGATGGGTTCACCGACACTGCCGAGCAGGCGCAGTGAAGATAGGTCATATTGTTTGGGCAGGTCTCCGCCCAGTTTGATCAGCGAGCGGATTGCGGTAGGCGCGGTGTAGAAGGTGGTGACCTTGTGATCCTGGATCATTTTCCAGAAACGTCCGGCATCGGGGTAGGTCGGCACGCCTTCGAAGATGACTTGTGTGGCACCCATTGCCAGCGGTCCGTAAGCCACGTAGCTATGCCCGGTGACCCAGCCCACGTCTGCGGTACACCAGAACACGTCGCTGGCCTTGTAGTCGAATACCCATTGCATGGACACCATTGCGCCCAGTAGAAAACCGCCTGAAGAATGCTGCACGCCTTTGGGTTTGCCGGTCGAGCCGGAAGTGTAGAGGATGAACAGCGGATGCTCCGCGCTCACCCAGGCCGGTTCGCACACCGCGCTTTGTTGCGCGACCAAATCATGCCACCAGATATTGTGCTTCGCGTTCCATGCCGTTTCGCAAGCGGCGCGGCGATAGACGATGACGCTGTGCACCATGTCGCAGTTGCCCATGGATAAAGCCTCATCCACAGCGGGTTTCAACGGCATGACCTTGCCGCCGCGCAGTTGTGCATCTGCGGTGATGACCGCAACGGCTCGCGCATCGGTGATGCGTTCGTGCAGACTCTTGGACGAAAAGCCGCCGAACACCACGGAGTGGATCGCGCCGATACGCGCGCAGGCTTGCATGGCGACCACGGCTTCGATGCTCATCGGCATGTAGATGACGACCCGGTCGCCTTGCCTGATGCCGCGCGACTTCAGCCCGTTGGCAAACTGGGACACGCGCGTATGCAGGTCGCGGTAGCTGACCTTGGTCACGCGGCCATCGTCCGCCTCGAAGATCAACGCGGTCTTGTCGGCCTGTGTCGCCAGGTGTTTATCCAGACAGTTATAAGAAATATTCAGTTCGCCATCCTCGAACCACTTGAAGAAGGGCGCGTTGCTTTCGTCCAGCACTTTTGTGAAGGGTTTTTTCCACTGCACATATTCGCGCGCCAACTTGGCCCAATATCCCGGGTAGTCCTGTTCGGCGGCTTGGCACATAGCCTGATACGCCGCCATGCCGGAAACATTGGCCTGTTTGACGAATTCGGAGGACGGGTTAAAAACGCGTGTTTCGTTCAGGGTGGATTCGATGTTGGACATGATGTTTCCAGAGTGGACTAAGTGGATGAATCAGATGCTGCGAATGTAATTATCTTTACCGGTGTCTGTCAATAAATTCGGCAGTGAAGTTGGCGGAAACGTGCAATCAGGAGTGTGATTGATGACCGTATTCGTTCGCGGCTTGGTCTGAAGGTGGGGTAAACACGGCATAACGATCCTTGCCGCTCTTTTTGGCGACATACATCGCGTGGTCTGCCGCTAATAACAGCGCGTCCAATTCATCCGCATGATGGGGATATTCCGCTATGCCTATGCTGGCCGAGATACTGGAGATGTTTTTCTTGCCGAATGCATAAGGGGTTTTGAGTGCCGCCAGTATCCGGTTCGCCACCGTGCTGGCGGTATCCTGATCGGATTCAAGCAGGATGACCACGAACTCGTCCCCGCCCAGGCGGGCGGCGGTGTCGCCTTCCCGGATGCAGGAACGCAACCGTTCCGCCACTTCTTTTAACAGGTGATCGCCTATGGCATGGCCGTGCAGGTCATTGACCGGCTTGAATCCGTCCAGATCGATGAAGAGTAGGGAGATAACGCGCGATGTGCGGCTGGAAGCGGAGATGGCCTGCTTCAAACGGTCCAGCAGCAGGGTGCGATTGGGCAGACCGGTCAGCTGGTCGAAATGAGCCAGGCCAAACAGATGCTTTTGTTTGCGGCGGGTCATTTCCTTGAGCAGGTCGTATCCGTTGGCCATGCCCAGATATTGCTTTTCTTTGGTGATGATAAAGCCGCTCACCATATGTTCGATGCCGGCATCCAGGACGATGCGGGCGATGTCGTCTATCCCGGTATTGCAATCAACGACGATGGGGCTTTCGTCCATCATCGAGGTGATCGGCTTTCTGCCGCTCAGCTCCTTGACGTATTGTTTGCTGAAATGATCGGTGTAGTCCTGGCGCACCACGATGCCGACCGGTCGGTGTTGATCGTTTACGACGGGTATCGCATACCGCGTCTTGTCATCGTGAAACAATTCCAGCACATGGATGCAACTGGCCGATTCATGCACGGCGTGAACATCCCTGGACAGATATTCAACGGTCGAGTTGACGTTATCGAATTGCTCGTTTTCCATAATTAAAAATATTTTCAACCGGCGCGTTGGCGCACGTCGAATCTCCGTTTAACTTTGAATCTCAATCAAGGGTATATGAACTCGACCAAGCCCGGACTCTTTGACGCGATGCTCGATCAGTTCAAGCAATGTCCGCAACTGTCCAAGCTTGGGCTGTGCTGCGGCCAGATCGCTACTTCGCTTCATGCGTTCCAGTTCCTGGCAGTGCTGGCCGAAGCGCATGGCTCCGACCGTGAACGCTGCCGACTTGAGACGATGAGCCTGTGCATTCACGGCAATCATGTCGCCGGAAGTCAGACAAGTTTGCATCTCTTGCAGTGTTTCCTGTGCCGTTTCGACAAAGAGCGCAGTGTACATGCTCAGGGTGTCCGGTGTATTACCTACCCGGCCGGCCAGGATGGACAGATCGATGATCTCGCCGTCGTCAATTTCGGCTGGCGCGTAGTCGTTCGGCTGTGCCGTTGCGGCGGTCGCCGCGACCAGCGGTGTGACTTCATCCCACTGTTGCACATGCCGGAGGATGGCCGCAACCAGCGTGTCGATTTCGACCGGTTTGGCGACGTGATCGACCATCCCGGCGGCGAAACACTTGTCACGTTCTTCAACCATGGCATGGGCGGTAAAGCCGATCACCGGCAGTCCCGGGGCGATGGCGGCGATGCGGCGTGTCGCTTCCATCCCGTCCATTTCGGGCATCTGCACGTCCATCAGGACCACGTCGAACTGCGATACCCCCACCGCTTCCAATCGCTCCAGTGCCTGCTGGCCGTCATTGGCAAGAATGACGCGTGCGCCCTCGTGAATCAGCTGGTCTTCCAGAACCATGCGGTTGAGTTCGACATCGTCCACCGCCAGTATCCATATACCTTTCAGGCGGCAGGGTGCACCGGGTGTCTTGGATGGTTCGTGGCGAGGTGTCGTGGCGGGCAACGGAAGTGACAAGCAGAAAGTGCTGCCCACGCCCAATTGACTGACTGCCCGGATGTCACCTCCCATGAGGCGAGCGATGTTGCGACTGATCGCCAGCCCCAGTCCCGTGCCGCCATATTTGCGCGTGGTCGAGCTGTCGGCTTGTTCGAAGGCTTGAAAGAGTTTGGCGAGTTGCGTCTCGCTCATGCCGATGCCGGTGTCGGTGATGTGGAAACTCACCAGCTGGTCGGCACAGGATATGTTCAGATCCACCCGTCCGCGCTCGGTGAACTTGATGGCGTTGGACAACAGGTTGAGCAGGATCTGTCCGAGACGAAACTTGTCACCCACCACCCATTCCGGCACTCCGGGAGCGTATGCGACGGACAATGTAAGTCCCTTGCTTCTGGCAGATTCGGCCACCATGCTCACACCGTCATCCACAATGGAAGCGAGATGAAAGGGCGAGGCTTCCACGCGCATCATGCCGGCCTCGATCTTGGAAAAGTCGAGGATATCGTTGATGACGGACAGCAGGTGACTACCTGAATTGCGGAGGCGGTTGAATATCTCGCGGGACTTCGGTTCCAGGCTATCGCGCGCACCGATCCGTGCCATGCCGAGCAGACCGTTGATCGGGGTGCGAATCTCGTGACTCATGTTGGCGAGGAAGGAGCTCTTGGCCTGGCTGGCGGCCGTGGCGGCATCGCGGGCCTTGATGAGTGCGGCGTTGGAATCTTCGAGCTGGGCGGTACGTTCCTTTACCCGCTGTTCAAGTTCGGCATTGAGCGCAATGATCTCTTCCTGGGCCTGCTTGCGCTCGGTGTTGTCGCTCAGCGAGGCGACATAATTCATCACGGTCTGGCTTGAGTCTTTTACCGCCGTTATCACGAGACGTGCCGGATAGATGCGGTTGTTCTTGTGCCGGTTCCAGACCTCTCCTTCCCAGCACCCGGTGAGACGGATACTGTCCCACATCGCAGCATAAAAGGCCGCGTCGTGTTTTCCCGAACTCAGTATATTGGGCTTCCTGCCTATGGCTTCTTCGGCACTAAAACCGGTGATGGCGGTGAAGGCGCGATTCACTCGCAGAATCACGCCGTGGTCATCGGTGATCAGCACGCCTTCACGGGATTCGAAGGCGATGGCGGCGATGCGAAAATTCTCGATTTGCATCTGGGTGATGGCGCGCAACAAGCCCTGACCCGTGGCTACGCCCAGATAGTGCCCAGCGTCGGTTACGATGAAGCCATCCGCGAAGCTGCGGCTGTCTCCCTGAGCTAAACGGTTGCTGAGTTCCTGGACGGTGACTTGCTTGTCAACCAGCAGCGGCTGGTCGTACATGATCTGGCAACAGGGCTTCTTGCCCAGCAGTTCGCGTTGAAACGGTTTTGAAAAACGGTCTATGAAAGTGTGGCGGTTGATCAGGCCGACCGGCTTGCCATGACTGACCACAGGGATGCTATACAACAAGGCATCGGCATTGAAACGCGAAAAGATTTCGTTGTTCTCGGTTTTCGGTTGGACGGGATCAATGCAAACCGATAAGGCCTCTGCGGTGACGCTGTAGTGGGTTATCGGGTCGTTGGTCGGACAAAGGGGTGCATGCGGCATCCTGCCGACTGGACTGTGCGAGAGTTTTGCACGCCCGAAAGTTGCGCTTCCCTTGTGGTCGACAATCGGTGCTGCTGTCTGGTTGCGCGGCTCAAGAAAGGGATGCGCGGGTGAAAAAGTATCTTGCGGCGGATTGATGGAGACCAGTGTCTCTACCGCGCCTGCCACGCTGTTGGATCGGGAAAGCGGCTTGCAGTTTGCAGAGATGAACATTTTTCGCTCCTTAAACCTTGCTTGATCGAGCCGGAGGAAACAGAAGTGGGGCCGGGAGGGATATTTTAGGAAGGTTCGGTTACGTTTTATTTACAGGGGGATGAAGATTTTATGAACTGGCGACAGGCAAAAAGATACCTCTCCCCGAAACCGCGCTTCGCGCAGTTCGGCATAGAGAGGTTGTTCACGACCGGTGGCCCGTCACACCAGATTCGATACTGTCCTGACGTGTACAGCACGATGGACAGCAGGGCCGCCCTGATTTTTCAGAGCAAGGGCACAATCATCAGCGCGACGATGTTGATGATCTTGATCAGCGGATTCACCGCAGGACCGGCGGTGTCCTTGTAGGGGTCGCCCACGGTATCGCCCGTCACGGCGGCCTTGTGCGCTTCCGAACCTTTGCCGCCGTAGTTGCCTTCCTCGATGTGTTTTTTCGCGTTGTCCCACGCGCCGCCGCCGGTGGTCATGGAGATGGCGACGAAGATGCCGGTGATGATGGTGCCGACCAGTACGCCACCGAGGGCTTGCGGGCCGAGTGTCAGGCCGACCACTACGGGGACGGCGACCGGCAACAGCGAGGGTGCAATCATTTCCTTGATCGCGGCCTTGGTCAGCATGTCCACGCAGGTGCCGTACTGCGGTTTGCCCGTTCCTTCCATGATGCCGGGTATCTCTTTGAACTGGCGGCGCACTTCGACCACCACGCTACCCGCCGCGCGCCCCACGGCTTCCATGCCCATCGCGGCGAACAGGTAGGGCACCATGCCGCCGATGAACAGGCCGATGATGACCATGTGGTTGGACAGGTCGAAGGTCAAGTGGTGACCGCTGGCGGTGAGTGCATGGGTGTAGTCGGCGAAGAGAACCAGCGCGGCCAGTCCGGCCGAACCAATGGCATAGCCTTTGGTGACGGCCTTGGTGGTGTTGCCCACCGCGTCCAGCGCGTCGGTGATGACACGCACGTTTTCCGGCAGATCGGCCATTTGCGCGATCCCCCCCGCGTTGTCGGTGATCGGGCCGTAAGCATCCAGTGCCACGATGATGCCCGCCATGGACAGCATGGAAGTGGCGGCGATGGCGATGCCGTACAACCCGGCCAGATGGTGCGCGCCCCAGATGGCGAGGCACACCGCGATGACGGGCGCGGCGGTGGACTTCATCGATACGCCCAGCCCGGCGATGATGTTGGTGCCGTGGCCGGTGGTGGAGGCTTGCGCGATATGGCGCACCGGCGCAAATTCGGTCGCGGTGTAGTACTCGGTAATCCACACCAGCGCGGCGGTGAGCAGCAGGCCGATGACAGTCGAGCCGTACAGGGCGTTGATGCTATACATGCCGTTGTCCGCCATCATCCATTTGGTGAGCGGGTAGAACGCAAGCAATGCCAGCACGGCGGAGACCGCCAGGCCGCGATATAGCGCGTTCATGATGCGGCCGCCGTCGCGCGCCGTGACGAAGAACGTGCCGACGATGGAAGCGATGATGGAGAAACCGCCCAGCACCAGCGGGTAGATCACCGCATTGCTGCCGGTCATCAGCAAACCGCCGAGCAGCATCGTGGCGATGATGGTGACGGCGTAAGTCTCGAACAGATCGGCCGCCATGCCGGCGCAGTCGCCGACGTTGTCGCCGACGTTGTCGGCGATCACCGCCGGATTGCGCGGGTCATCCTCGGGGATGCCCGCTTCGACCTTGCCCACCAGGTCGGCCCCGACATCCGCGCCCTTGGTGAAGATACCGCCGCCCAGCCGCGCGAAGATAGAGATCAGCGAGCCGCCGAAGCCAAGTCCCACCAGGGCGTGCGTGGCTTGCCCGGCGGTCGAGCCGGTACTGGTCAGGAGCACGTAATAGCCCGCCACGCCGAGCAGCCCCAGGCCCACCACCAGCATGCCGGTGATCGCGCCGCCCTTGAATGAGACGTTGAGCGCGGCATTGACACTTTCCTTTGCCGCTTCGGCGGTGCGGATGTTGGCGCGCACCGACACATTCATGCCAATGAATCCGGTCGCGCCGGAGAGCAGCGCACCGATGGCGAAACCGATGGCAGTCTGCCAGCCGAGGGCGATGAGGATGATAAAAAACAGAGCACCGCCGACCCATGCGATGGCGGTGTATTGGCGTTTCAGGTAGGCGGACGCGCCTTCCTGTATGGCGGCGGCAATCGCGCGCATACGCTCGCTGCCTGTCGCTTTACCGAGTATCCATTGTATCGAGAACGCCCCGTACAGAATCGCAACCACCGCACACAACAAAGCAAAGACTAGACCTGTAGACATAATTTTCCCCCGGTTAGGTCGGCAAAATAAAGCGGTGCGCAAACACTGTGTCACGATTGCCGCCGGCTGCCAGGAGCTGTCGGGTGACGATGTGTTGCGGCACGCAAATCATAGCAGCATCCGGTGAAAGATTTGTGCCGCTGTGCGGCGAAAAATTCGGCCCGGTTTGATATGGGTCAATTTGGCGGGACTCCTGTTCGATTAGCATCCGCCGTCAAAAAGTGAAAATACAAAAATCAGACTACGGGGGAGAGTATAAAAATGGCAATCGAGTTATTTAACAATGGCAAGCATCTGTGTCTGATGTTTGACGATCTGGTCGATGATGAGGCGGGTATCGCGGTGCAGGCGAACCAGTTCTTGATCGTGGACAGCGGCCACGGTGCCCTGATCGATCCGGGCGGCAACATGACTTACAACGGCTTGCTGATGGAGATGCACAATTATTTTCCGCCCAAGAAACTGGAATATATCCTGGCTTCACACGCCGACCCGGACATCATCGCCTCCATTAACAAATGGATGATCCATGCCGATTGCAAAGTGGCGATCTCCAAACTATGGGCGCGCTTCGTACCGCATTTTTGCAGTGTGGGGAATATTGATGGCCGTATTGTTTCGATACCCGACGAGGGTATGACTTTTCATCTGGGCGAGTCCATCATCAAAGCGGTTCCGGCTCATTTCATGCATTCGGAAGGCAACTTCCAGTTTTACGATCCCATCAGCAAGATATTGTTTTCCGGCGACATGGGCGCGTCCATCGTGTCGCACACCGAAGCCGATACGCCGGTGCAGGACTTCAACGCGCACATCAAATACATGGAAGGCTTCCATCGCCGCTACATGATTTCCAACAAGATCTGCCGTTACTGGGTGAACATGGTGCGGCAGATGGATGTGGAATGGATCGTGCCGCAGCACGGCAAATCCTTCAAGGGCAAGCAGATGGTGAATCGGTTTTTGGACTGGATCGAGGTGTTGCCCTGCGGGATAGAGAACATGACCCAGGAAAATTATCGCGTCCCGAGTTAAAACTTGCTGCGCGACTCGACTGCGGTGTCGCGCGTTCTTGGCATTGGCATCACGCTAGAGGTTCACTTTATCGCTTCGAGTTCCGCCAGATAATGCGCGGCATTTTCCACATAGTGCGCGGTGTTGGCGTGCATGGCGGCGATCTCTTCCTTGCTCAGGGTACGCACCACTTTGCCGGGAGAACCGATCACCAGAGAGTTGTCCGGTATCACCTTGCCTTCGGTGACCAGCGCGTTCGCACCGATCAGGCAATTCTTGCCGATCACGGCATGATTGAGAATCACGGCCTTGATGCCGATCAAACTGCCTTCACCCACGCTACAGCCATGCAGCATGGCCTGGTGGCCGACCGTGACATTCGCGGCGATGGTGAGCGGTGCGCCCATATCGGTATGCAGTACCGCACCGTCCTGGATGTTGCTGTTCGCACCGATGTGCAGCGGTTCGTTGTCGCCGCGCAACACCGCACCGAACCACACACTCGCATGGCTCTCCAGGGTCACGCTGCCGATGACAGCGGCGTTGTCGGCGATGAAATGACCCGCACCGATGAGTTGCGGAATGCGTGTGCCGAGTCGATAGCGCATCTGGGTTCCTTGGAGAGGTTTTGTGCCTATGGAGCCAACGCCGCCGCACCCGCGTTGGCGATCTGTCCGTCCTGAGCCGAGCGCACGCCGCTCACGCCCAAGCCGCCGATGACCACACCATCGCGCACCAGCGGCACACCACCTTCGGCAGGGATCACGCCGGGCAAGGCGAGATGGATCAAACGGCCGCTCAACACGGCTTCTTCCGATGCCTTGGTGGGACGCTGAAAAGCCACGGCAGCATGGGCTTTCATCGTGGCGGTCTCCACGCTGCCGAACTGCGTGTCGTGACTGCGTTGCAGATACAGCAGATGTCCACCGTCATCGACCACCGCGATTACCACACGCCAGTCATTGCGTGCCGCTTCCGCTTCGGCTGCGGCTGCGATGCGTTTCGCATCCGCCAGGGTAAGTATCGGTTTGCCGGTCATGATCCGTGTTTACCCAAAGCTGAAAAGACTTTGTCGCGTATCGCCTCGACCGACCCCACGCCGGGTACATGCACGCATTTGGGGGCTTTCCCATCGCCGGATTTTTCCCATGCCGCGTAGTATTCGACCAGCGGTTTGGTCTGATCGTGGTACACGTCCAGGCGTTTGATGACGGTGTCTTCCACGTCGTCCGGACGTTGTACCAGGTCTTCACCGGTGATGTCGTCTTTGCCTTCGACTTTGGGCGGATTAAACAGCACGTGATAGGTGCGACCCGAGGCGGGATGCACGCGGCGACCACTCATGCGCCGGATGATCTCCTGATCCTCGACTGCGATTTCAACGACGAAGTCGATAGGGATACCGGCATCTTTCATTGCCTGCGCCTGCGGGATGGTGCGGGGAAAACCGTCGAACAAAAAGCCGTGCGCGCAATCCGCGTCCTTGATGCGCTCTTTGACCAAATCGATGATGATATCGTCTGACACCAGGCCGCCTGCATCCATGATCTTTTTTGCCGAGATGCCCAGCGGGGTGCCGGCCTTGACCGCCGCGCGCAGCATGTCGCCCGTGGAAATCTGCGGGATGGCAAACTTTTCTTTGATGTAGTTGGCTTGGGTGCCTTTGCCCGCACCGGGTGCGCCTAGCAGAATGAGTCTCATGTTTTTTCCTTTAGCATAGTAGCTTGTGGTTGGTAGCCCGTAGCGGGGAAGCCGTTGCATTGGCTACCCTCGACTGGCTGATAGCCACTAGCTGTTTTCAAAAATCTTTCTTGCCTGTTGTAAATCCTGCTCGGTATCCACGCCTGCGGGCGGGGCTTCAGCCGTGATGGCCACGCCGATCTTGTAGCCATGATACAGCGCGCGCAATTGCTCCAGGGCTTCGTACTGTTCCAGCGCGCAAGGTGTGAGCTGGCTGTAGGCGCGCAGGAAGCCTGCGCGATAGGCGTAGATGCCGATGTGGCGGAATACAGGCAGGTCTTTGGGTAAATCACCCTCACTCCCGCCGACGGATGAGGAGAGGGAAAAAAAATCGCGCGGGTAGGGGATGGGTGCGCGGCTGAAGTACAGCGCGTTGCCCGCCTTGTCCAGTATGGTCTTGACGATGTTGGGATTGCGCATCGCTTCCGTATCGTGGATGGCGTGACATGCCGTGGCAATGGCGCATTCTGGATGGTGGTGCAGATGGTCGGCAACCTCGCGTATCAACGCGGGCGGGATCAGCGGTTCGTCACCCTGCACATTGACCACGATGGTGTCGTCCGACCAGCCGCGCTGTTGCACTACCTCGGCGATGCGATCCGTTCCGCTGGTGTGGTGCGCGCTGGTCATGCAGGCATGAAAACCATGCTGTTGCGCGGCGGCGAGGACGGGCTGGTGATCGGTGGCGATATGGATTTCGTCGGCACCGCTCAGTGCGGCTTGCTCGGCAACCCGGATCACCATGGGTTTGCCACCGATCTCCAAAAGCGGCTTACCGGGTAAACGGGTGGAAGCAAAGCGCGCCGGGATGACGACGTGAAAGGGGTGCATTATAGCTTTTCGACTTCTTCGGCACTGAGTTTTCGGGCTTCATCGGCCAGCATCACGGGTATGTCGTCTGCGATTTTGAACGCCAACCGGTCTGCCTTGCAGATCAATTCCTGAGCCGATTTTTGATAGACCAACGGGGATTTGCACAAAGGACAAACCAATATTTCAAGCAGCTTTGCGTCCATGATCTGGCATCTTTCGCAGTATGAGTTCTATGAGCGCGGAATCGATTTGCGCATCCACCCGCAACACCCAATATCGGGCATCCGCGAAGGTTGCGCATTTTACCGCATCTTTTTCGGTGAGGAGTAGCGCATCGCAATCGCTGAACAGCAAATCGTTCGCGCGGTATGCGTGATGATCCGGAAAGGGATGAGTGGTGCATTGCAAGCCTAATGCCTGCAAGGTGTCGAAGTAGCGTTGCGGATTGCCGATGCCCGCCACGGCATGGCAGCGCATGCCGCGCAGGTCAAGGGCGGTGGCGGTTCGTGCCGGATCGAGCAGGTTGTAAAACACATCACCGGCCAAAGCCATGCCAAATTTAATTTTCCGTCCGGAGGACTGCCCGCCATTGATGACCACGGCATCCACATGTTTGAGTCGCGACACCGCTTCGCGCAACGGTCCGGCCGGGAGCAGGAAACCGTTTCCAATCTTGCGCGCGCCATCCATGACGACGATTTCCACATCGCGCCGCAAACGATAATGCTGCAAGCCGTCATCGCACAAAATCACATCGCATTCAGGATGCGCCAGTAGTGCGGCGCGTGCAGTGGCGACACGATCACGGCCTATCCACACCGGGCACAATCCCCGCCGCGCCATCAGCACCGGTTCGTCACCGCAGCACCCCGCGTCGCTGTCGGCAGCCACGGCTTGCGGCTGTCGTGTCGTACCGCCATGGCCGCGACTGATGATGAGCGGGTGTTTGTCGTGCGCAATGAGTTGCGCTGCCAAGGCGAGCGTGAGCGGGGTCTTGCCTGTCCCGCCGACGCTGATATTGCCAACCACGACGACCGGTACGGGCAACTTGAAGCTGGTGAGGATGCGGTTGCGATACAGCGCGCGGCGCAGGGCAGTCAGCATGCCGAACAGCCAACTGACCGGCAGCAGCAAGAGGTGCAGCGGCGTGATGCGATACCAGTGGTGTTGCAACCAGTACACGTTAGTTGGACTGGTTTTGCGTGGTGAATGTGATGCGCGAGAAACCCGCCAGTCTGGCGGCTTCCATGATGTTCACCACGGATTGGTGGGTGGCTTTGGCATCGGCGTTGATGACGATAGTGGGATCGGTCTGTGTGCCGGCGGCCTGCTTTAATGCCGCTGACAGCGCGTTGATGCCGCTGTAGTTTATTCCCTTGCCATTGATCGCATAATTGGCCGAAGCATCGACCGCGACGTTAAGCGGCTGCGCACTGTTAGCACCGGCCGTTTCGCCCGCCTGCGGCAGGTTGATCTGCAACTCGGAAAACTTCGCGTAGCTGGTGGTGACCATCATAAAAATCAAAATCACCAACAGCACGTCTATCATCGGGATCAGGTTGATCTCCGGTTCTTCGCGATTGCGCCCACGTCGAAAATTCATATACGTGCCTTGTTAACCTTTACGCTGGCCGTGCACGATCTCGACCAATTTGATGGCTTGCTGTTCCATCTCGACCGAAAGGCTGTCCACTTTGGAGCGGAAATGGCGGTAGAAGATCATGCTGGGGATGGCGACGATCAGGCCGAACGCGGTGTTGTACAAGGCGATTGAAATGCCGTGCGCCAAGACCGCCGGACTGTTGCCGGCGGCATTCTGTGAACCGAATATCTCGATCATGCCGACCACGGTGCCGAACAGGCCCAGCAACGGGCTGATCGAGGCGATTGTACCCAGCGTGGTGAGGAAACGTTCCAGTTCATGAGTCGTCGCGCGACCCGCTTCCTCGATGGACTCTTTCATCACCTCTTGCGGGCTTTTGATGTTCTTGAGGCCCGCCGCAAAGATACGGCCCAGCGGCGAACTTTCCGCCAGCTTGGACAGCATCCCTTCGCTCACGCCGCGCTGTTTTAATTCCTTGACCACTTCGTTGAGCAAAGCGGGGGGCGCAATCTTATTGCTACGCAAAAATAACAAGCGATCACCGATCAGCCCTACCGCGATGACGGACGCGAAAATCAAAAACCAAATCGGCCAGCCGGCAGCTTCTACGATTGCAAACAAGGTGTATCTCCAAGACGTTTGAAAATTTTGTGGAAAGTGAATCGTGTCGTATATGCTGGCACGATGGATTCTAAAATTCCGAGGGGCGCAACTGTAGCGTGTCGCATTCAGTTGAGCAAGATTTCTCAGAATTTTCTTCATGGAATCGGGTTAACTCGGTATGGCAAAACAGTATTTTTGTTTATGCACAAATTCTGTGGGTAACTTTGTGGATAGACCGTATAGCGAGTGTTTCAAGTTCATGTCAGATAAGGATTTTTCTTAGTTTGCTTAAATTTTATCATGACGTATTTTGCATATAAAACAATTGGTTATCGTAAGTTGCCGTTTTATTTATTTTGTGACAATGAGCAAACCTTGCTGTTATTGGGGTTTGTGGATTATCTGGGAATGTCAATATGTCTTTCGACCTAATTTACCAAGAAAAAAACCGGGTTTTACGCGTCGCGGAACTCAACCTTGCAATCAGGCAGTTAATCGAGAACGAGGTGCCGCTGCTATGGGTGCGCGGCGAGATCTCCAATTTGGTGAAGGCCGCTTCCGGACATGTTTATTTCTCGCTCAAGGACGAGCAGGCCCAGGTGCGCTGCGTGATGTTCCGGCACAAAAATCAATCCATCGAGCGGGCGATCAGCAACGGTCAGCTGGTGGAAGTGCTGGCCGTCGCCACCTTGTATGAACAACGCGGCGATTTTCAACTGACGGTGGAGCAAATGCGTCCGGCGGGTTTGGGCGTGTTGTATGAGCAATTCGAGCGACTGAAGCACCGGCTGGCGGAGGAAGGGCTGTTCGCTGCCGGGCGCAAACGCCCGCTGCCGCGTTATCCCAAACGTGTCGGCATCATCACCTCACCGCAAGCCGCCGCGTTGCGTGATGTGTTGAGTACCTTGAAGCTGCGCTTGCCCGGCGTGCCCGTGATCCTGTATCCGACCCCGGTGCAGGGACAGGGCAGTGCCGAGAAGATCGCGCAGGCGATCGCTGTCGCCAATCGGCGCGCGGAATGCGATGTGCTGATCGTGTGTCGCGGCGGCGGCAGCATCGAGGATCTGTGGGCGTTCAATGAAGAGGTGGTGGCGCGGGCCATCGCGGACAGTCAACTCCCGGTCGTCAGCGGCGTGGGGCACGAGACTGATTTCACCATCGCCGATTTTGTTGCCGACGAGCGCGCCCCCACCCCCACCGCCGCCGCCCAGCGTGTCGTGCCGGATCGCCACGCCTTGTTGGCGGGATTGCGCGACACCGCGCAACACTTGCAGCGCGCATTGCGCAACCGGCTGCAAAACGCCATGCAGACGCTGGACTATTTGCAGCGTCGGATGGTCCACCCCGCGCAACAATTACAACGCCAGGCGCAGCAACTGGTGCAATTGCATCAGCGTATGCAGCGCGCATATGCCTATCGCAAGCAGCATCAGAATTGGCAATGGCAATCCCTGTTGCAACGATTGACCGCCGCGAGTGCCGATTTTTCCCGCTTGCAAGACCAGCACACCCGTCTGGCGGAACGGCTCACGCTGGCGATGCGCGCGATACACGGCAAACAAACCGGACGTGTGGAAGCGGCTGCGCAACATTTGATTCTGCTCGACCCGCAGCAGGTGCTGGCGCGCGGCTACAGTCTGGTGCAAAACGCCGGGGGAGGTCTGGTGTCGGATGCGAACCAGGTGCAAGTCGGCGAGGCGTTGCGTATCACCTTTGCACGAGGCTGGGGGGAAGTCGAGTTGAAGGACAGGGGATATACCAGTTAAAATCCGCACCCACCAGTTTCAACTCTTAGGCGATACGCCAGAAATGACCGCATGAAATTCTGTCTGGCTTGTCCGCATATTCTTGTTGGTGAAAAAATCCAACCCACGCCTACAGGGCAGTACCCGAGCGTCGCCGTTCACCGCGTCTGCGCAACGGCAATACCGGGAAAGGCCGCCGCGTGAACGATAGACTCACAACGAGGCATCTGTGGTGGATGGTGATCGCAGTCACTCTCATCTGGTTCGCCAATCTGGAGTACCGCACTCTGGTCAAACCCGATGAAGGCCGTTACGCCGAGATTCCGCGCGAGATGGTGAAGAGCGGCGATTGGACCACGCCACGTTTGAACGAACTCAAGTATTTCGAGAAGCCGCCCTTGCAGTATTGGGCGACCGCTGTCGCCTACGAGGTGTTCGGTGAACATCAGTGGACTTCGCGACTGTGGGCGGGGCTGACAGGTTTTGCCGGGATCTTTCTGGTGTGGTTCGCCGGGTTGCGCCTGTTCGGACGCGAGGCGGCGAACTATGCCGCGATGCTGCTGGGCAGCAGTCTGCTGTATGTGTTGATCGGTCACATCAACACACTGGACATGGGCGTGACGTTCTTCATCACGCTGGGGATTTTTGCCTTGTTGCTGGGGCAAAGCGCAACGGACGAAAAGCAGCAGCGCAACTGGATGGTACTGGCGTGGGTCGGCATGGCCTTGGCGGTATTGAGCAAAGGCTTGATGGGCTTGATCCTGCCGGGCACGGCGGTGTTGATCTATTGCGCGTTGCAGCGCGATCTGACGGTGCTCAAACGTATGCATTGGCTGCCGGGACTGGCGATATTTTTGCTGATCGTCGCGCCGTGGTTCTATCTGGTGATGAAAGCCAATCCGGAATTCTTCGGGCGTTTTTTCATCTACGAACACTACACACGCTTCACCACCAAAGACCTGGGGCGTTATCAGCCCTGGTATTACTTCGTGCCGATTTTGTTGTCCGGTGCGCTGCCCTGGACGGTGTTGATGTTCGATAGTGTGCTGCGTGCCTGGCGCGGCGGGGAACGTGCCGCTAAAACCTTCAGCCCGGAACGCTTTCTGCTGATCTGGGCGGTGTTCATCTATCTGTTCTTCTCGGTGTCCGGTTCCAAGTTGCCGTCGTATCTGTTGCCGATGTTCCCGGCTCTGGCGTTGCTGATGGGGCAGCGCATGGTGCACATTCGCGCGCGTGTGCTGATGTGGCAGTTGGTGCCGGTGATTCCGGTGCTGCTGGTGCTGATCGTCACGGCGGCCAACATCGGCAGGTTCGCCGATACGCCATTACAAGCCGAGCTGTATCCGCAATATGCGGTCTGGCTGATTCTCGGCGTGGCCATTTTGCTGGCGGGCGTGTTGCTGGCGATCTGGCTGTTGAAGCGCGAACGCAAATTGATCGCGGTCGTATTGCTGGCATTCAGTGCGCTGTTGTGCGCGCAGATCTCTTTGTCCGGCTACAACACCATCGCCAATGAGCGTTCGGCCAAACATATCGCCGCCGCGATCAAAGATTACGTCAAACCCGACATCGTTTTTTATTCGGTGCTGGACTATGAGCAAACCCTGCCGTTCTACCTCAAGCACACCTTCGTCCTGGTTCAGTACGACGATGAGATGGGCTTCGGCATCAAGCAAGAGCCGCAAAAAGCCATCGCGACCCTGGCCGGATTCGCGCAAGCCTGGCGCGCCCAGTCGCAAGCCCTGGCCATCATGCCTGTGTATGCTTATCCGCTGGTACAACAACTGGGAATCGAAATGAATATCATCTATCGCGACACACAATACATCGTGGTGAAAAAGCCATGAACCTGGTCAGCTTCGGACTGATCTTTACCGGTGTGATGCTCAACGCCGCCGCGCAGATTTTGATGAAGGCGGGGACCAATTCGATCGGTCACTTTGAATTCAGTGCCGAAAACATCTTGCCCATAGGATTGAGACTCGCGACCGAGTGGCACATCATCGTCGCGCTGTTGTGTTACGCGATCAGTGTGGTGGTGTGGATACTCGCCTTGTCGCGCGTGCCGGTGAGCATCGCTTTCCCCATGCTGTCCATGGCATATGTGGTGAACGCGATTGCGGCCTGGTATCTGCTGAACGAGGCGTTTAATCCGGTAAAACTGGTGGGGATGGGGGTCATCATCCTCGGTGTCGTCATTATTTCGAGAGCTTAAATGAATCATACTTTTCTGCCTTTTTCCAAGCCCACGATAGACGAAGCCACCATCGCTTCGGTCGCCGAGGTGTTGCGCTCCGGCTGGATCACCAGCGGGCCCAAAGTGGCCGAGTTCGAGAAACAGCTCTCCGCCTATTTCGGCGGTCGTCCGGTGCGCACTTTCAATTCCGGCACCTGCACCATGGAGATCGCCTTGCGCATCGCGGGCATCGGTGCGGGCGATGAAGTCATCACCACGCCGATCTCATGGGTGGCCACCGCCAACGTCATCCTCGAAGTCGGCGCGACCCCCGTGTTCGCCGACATCGATCCGGTCACGCGCAACATCGATCTGGACAAAGTGGAAGCGGCGATCACCCCGCGCACCCGTGCCATCATTCCCGTGTATCTGGCGGGGAAACCGCTGGACATGGACAGGCTGTATGCGATGGCCGCCAGGCACAAGCTGCGCGTGATCGAAGACGCGGCGCAGGCCATAGGCTCGACTTGGCAGGGCAGGCCGATAGGCTCGTTCGGCGACTTCGTGTCATTCAGTTTTCAGGCCAATAAAAACATCACCACCTCGGAAGGCGGGTGTCTGGTATTGAACAACGAGGCGGAAGCGGTGCTGGCGGAAAAATATCGGCTGCAAGGCGTGTCGCGCAGCGGTTGGGACGGCATAGACGTGGATGTGCTGGGCGGCAAATACAACATGACCGACATCGCCGCCGCGATCGGCTTGGGCCAGTTCGCGCAACTCGAAAAGATCACCGCGCACCGCCGTCAGTTGGCTAAACATTATTTTGCTATGCTGGGTGCGGATTTCACCTCGCGCACCGGTGCGCTTCTCCCCCCGCAAGATTTCGTGAATACCAACTGGCATCTGTTTCAGCTGGAACTGCCCGCCCGCATCAGCCGTCCCGATTTCATGGCGCGCATGAAAGCACACCATATCGGCATCGGCTTCCACTACGCGCCCATCCATCTGTTCAAGCTGTATCGCGATCTCGGTTTCAGGGAAGGCATGTTCCCTATCGCCGAGCGCGTCGGCAAACAGATCGTCTCGCTGCCGATGTTTTACAGCCTGACCGAAGCGGATGTGGAACGCACCTGTGCGGCGATGACCGCAGTGCTGGCAGGGCAGTCCACGATATAGATTCGGGATGCGCTTACAGGGCGCATTTGCGCCTGCAAAATTCCCATCTATCTATGATCGCTTGGGGTGATGTTCAGGGCTTGGTCGGCGGCAGTAAATTCATGCCGGGCTGATTCTTGGCATTAACGGGTAAGTCCAGTCGTTTGCTTGCCCCGTGATCGGACAACAGCACATAGTTGCGCTGCACTTCCTGCACGCTGACACCCGGTTGAATTTCTGCCCGCACGCGAAACGGGCGCGCGGGTTTGCCGTTGGCGGCGATGATGGCGAGACTCCCGGCGGGGTGGTCGGCAAGGATGATGCCGGTGAGTTGAAAGTTGCTCGCCGCTGCGGCTTGCACCCTGCCACCCAACAAGCCTGCCGCAGCAGAAACATCGGGCAATACGATTGCTGTTGATGGCGGGGCGATCATGACGCGCGGTGGCGGCTGGAAGAATTGCATTCCCCAATACGCTCCCGAGGCGCACAGCGCGATGAACAACATAAAACTGGTGAAGAGTGCGGGTCGTTTCATGGCTGTCCTTTAGCGCACCAACTGGTTGATCTCGATGATGGGCATCAGCACGGCCAGCACGATGAGCAGCACTACCACCCCCATCGCGAGTATCAGCGCGGGTTCCAGCAATCCGGCGATGGTCATGGCGCGGCGTTCCAGATCGGTCTCTTGCGCGCTGGCCGCGCGTTGCAGCATGGCGGGCAGTTCGCCGGTGGTTTCACCGGCGCGGATCATGTGGATGAGCATGGCGGGGAAGTGCTGGTGCGCGGCGAGTGCGGTCGCCAGACTCACGCCCTCGCGCACGCGGTTGGTGGCGGCTTCGACCTGGGCGCGCATGGCGAGATTGGTCAGGGTGTCGCGGCTGGTTTGCAGCGCGCGCAAGATCGGCACACCGGAGCCGCAGGTGATCGCCAGGGTGCTGGCGAAGCGCGCGGTGTTGAGGCTGCGCTCGAAACGGCCATACAGCGGTGCGGTCAACAACCAGGTGTGGAAACGCAGCTTGATGGCCGGATCGCGCAACGCGCGCCGCCACAGGAATATCGCCGCGCCAACCAGCAGCGCGACGAGCCAGCCGTAATGGCGCACAAAATCGGAAATGCCCAGCATCACCAAAGTCAACATAGGCAGTTTTTGTTTGGTGTTGGCGAACACCGAGACGATCTGCGGCACGACGTAAGTGAGCAGAAAGATCACGATGGCGAACGCGACCACGGTGACGATGGCGGGGTAGGTGAAGGCGAGCTTGATCTTCTGTACCAGCGCGTTGCGCCGCTCGATGTAGTCGGCGAGACGCGACAACACCTTGGACAATTGCCCGATGTGTTCGCCGCTGGCGACCAGCGCGCGATAGATGTCGGCGAAGTCGTGCGGATGGCTGGCGAGCGCGTCGGACAAGGAGGTGCCGGACATCACCTCGGCGCGTATCGCGGCGACCAGGTCGCGCACGTAGACGCGCTCGGCTTGTTCCTGCAAGGCGGAGAAGGCCTGTTCCAGCGGCAGACTGGCTTCCAGCAGGCTGGCCAGTTGGCGCGTGAACAAAGCCAGTTCGATTGTGGATAGGCCGTCACCGAAAGCGCGTTTGCGTGCCGTGCCCGTTCCGTCATCGGCGATGGCATCGACGTGGATAGGCAGCAAGCCCTGGCCGCGCAGACTGGCGCGCGCGGCGCGCGCACTGTCGGCATTCACCACGCCTTTGCTGGTATGTCCTTTGGTGTCGGCGGCTTCGTAACGGAATGCGGCCATGCTATTCCTTGGTGACGCGCATCAACTCGGCTTGCGTGGTCGTGCCGTTATGCAGCCAGCGTTCACCGTCTTCGCGCATGGTGCGCATGCCGTCGTGTTGCGCGGCGAGGCGTATCTCGGCTTCGGAGGCGCGGTTGTGGATCTGGGCGCGTATCTGCTCGGTGGTCAGCAGCAGCTCATATACGCCGACACGCCCCTGGTAACCCGTTTGTCCGCACAGTTCGCAGCCTTTTGCTTGCCAGGTGACTCCATCGAAGGTTTTGCACTGCGCGCACAGTTTGCGTACCAGGTCGTTGCGCGACCACGCCCAACAGCGAGGACGACAACAGGAACGGCTCGATGCCCATGTCGAGCAAACGTGTCACGGCGGCGGCTGAGTCGTTGGTGTGCAACGTCGCCAGCACCAGATGCCCGGTCAGCGAGGCTTGCACGGCGATCTGCGCAGTCTCCAGATCACGTATCTCGCCGATCATAATGATGTCCGGGTCCTGGCGCAGGATGGCGCGCAGTGCCTTGGCGAAGGTCATGTCGATGCGCGCATTGACCTGGGTTTGACCGATGCCAGGCAACTCGTATTCCACCGGGTCTTCCACGGTGAGGATGTTGGTGCTGGAGTCGTTCAGGCGTGTCAGTGCGGCGTACAGCGTGGTGGTTTTGCCCGAACCGGTGGGACCGGTGACCAGCACGATGCCGTGCGGTTGCGCGATGAGTTTGTCGAACTGCACCAGCACGTCGTCGTTCATCCCTAGGTGTTGCAAACCCAGTTGCCCGGCCTGCTTGTCGAGCAGCCGTAACACCGCGCGTTCGCCGTGTCCGGTGGGCAAAGTGGAGACGCGCACATCGACGGGTTTGCCGCCGACGCGCAGCGTGATGCGCCCGTCCTGCGGCAGACGTTTTTCCGCGATGTCCAGTTGCGCCATGATTTTGATGCGTGAGATCAGCGAGGCATGGATGGCTTTTTTCGGGCGCACCACATCGCGCAACGTGCCGTCGATACGAAAGCGCACCACCGAGATCTGTTCGAAGGGTTCGATGTGGATGTCCGACGCGCCTTCGCGCAAGGCTTGCGTGAGCAGGGCGTTGATCATGCGGATTACCGGGGCGTCGTCGCTGGCTTCGAGCAGGTCCTCGACGGCGGGCATGTCCTGCATGAGCTTGTTCAGATCGACATCGGATTCGTATTCGTCGATGACTTGCGCGGCATCGCCACCCGAATCTGCATAAGCCGCCGCGATGGCCGCACTCAGGTCGGCAGCGGTCATGGGGGTCAGGCTGATGTGACCGAAATGGCGGCTGACTTCGGCAATGGCCGCAACCGGGGTGGCTTCCGAGATGCAGACCTCGATACGCGCATCGGCATCGCGCCGCGCCAACAGCGTAAAGTCGCGGGCAAAGGCATAAGGCAACAGGCGCGCATCCATCGCTGGGCTATTCCGCAGTCGCGGGTGTGCTGAGTGTGGGACTCAGTTTCATGACGGGTTGGGCCAAGGCCCCACCGACCAGTTTCCCGTCGCGCAGTTCCGGCGGCAGCGGCAATTCCATATCGGGTAACTGGGCGGAGGGTAGCGGCTGGTTATCGATCTCGGTATTGCGGATGAAATCGTAACGGTCGGCAGACAGATCGATGCTTTGTGCGTTGCTGCGGATGATGGTCGGACGCAGGAACACCATCAGATTGGTTTTGGTATGCGTGCGGTTGTGGTATCTGAACAGTGTGCCTAGCCAGGGAATATCGCCCAGGAAGGGGACTTTATCTTCGCTATCTTGCAGATTGTCGTCGATCAGACCGCCCAGCACGATGATCTGTCCGTCATCCACCAGCACGTTGGTGTCGATAGAACGTTTGGTGGTAATCAGCCCGGCACTATTGACGATGGGCGATATGGCCGAGGTCTCCTGGTAGATCGCCATTTTTACCGTGCCGCCCTGGGAGATTTGCGGCTTGATCTTCAGCGTCAGGCCGATGTCTTTGCGTTCCACGGTTTGGAACGGGTTGACCCCCGCCGCACCCGCCGAGGCCTGGGTTGTGTATTGTCCGGTGATGAAAGGCACGTTTTCTCCGACCATGATCTTGGCTTCATCGTTGTCCAGCGTGATCAGATTCGGCATCGACAAGATGTTGGTCTTGGTGTCGGACTGCAAGGCATGAACCAATGCGCCAAAGCCGATCTTTCTGGACAATAAGCCCAGGGTTAAACCGTTGCTGGGTGTCGGCGGGACCGCGCCGGGCGTCATGTGCGCGCCGAGTTGGTTGGCCAGGTTGTCGCCATTGGTGGAGAACGATGTTCCGCCCGCACCGCCGGCGCCGAGTGCCGCCCATTGCACACCGAATTCGGCGAATTTGCTGGCATCCACTTCGACGATGAGTGCTTCGACATACACCTGCGCGCGGCGCGCATCGAGCTGGTCGATAATGCTGCGCATATTGCGGTATACCGGTTCGCTGGCTGTGATGATGAGTGTGTTGGTGGCGGGGTCGGCCTGGATGAATCCGCCCGCGCCACCGCTCGGCAATACGCTGGGGGCGGCGGGTGGCGGGCTGCTGCCACTGCTACCTGAGTTGCCGGAGTTGGAAGATGTTGTTGATGGCGTGGACGGAGCAGGTGAGGAGGTATCCGCCGAGATGACCGCGCGCAAGGTCAGCGCGAGTTTCATTGCTTCGGCATTCTTCAGGTACACCACATGCACATTGCCCGGCTGCGTGGTGGGCTGATCGAGTTTGGCGATCAACGATTTGGCCAGGTTCGCGCGCGCTTCGGAAGGGGCGCGCACGATCAGGGTGTTGGTGCGCGAGTCGGCCAATACCACGGGTGGTGTCGTCGTACCCTGTTCCATGAGCTTGTTCACCATGGCCGCGATGTCATTGGCGATGGTGTGGCGCAGCGGCACCACGTCCAGATTGCTGTTGGTCGGGCCATCCAGTGCCGTGATGATCTTGCCCATGCGCGTCAGGTTGTCGGCGTAATCGGTGATGACCAGTGTGTTGTTGTCCGGGTTGGCGTTGATGATGTTGTTGGGCGAAATGAGCGGGCGCAACACGGGGACCAGATTGGCCGCCGCTTCGTGGTTCAGATGGAACACCCGCGTGGCGACCTGGTTGCCACCCGCACCGTTGGCGGCGATCACGCTACCCTGCAATTTCGCATCGGCTTCCGGCACGACTTTGCTGTAGCCGTTGGCATTGACCACGGCGTAGCCTTGCATGCGCAACACCGAGCTTAACAATTGCAGGGCTTGCGTCTTGCTCAGGGGTTTTTCCGAGACCAGGTTCAGTGTGCCTTTGACGCGCGGATCGATGATGAAGGTGATGTCGGTGTAGTCGCCGATCGCTTTGATGACGGATTCGATGTCGGCATTGACGAAGTTGAAACTGGCCTGATTTGCGGTGGTGACCGGACTGACACCGGAGGCGGGTGTGTCTTCGGCGCGGGCCGATGGCATGCCCGCACAGAGCAGCAGAGCCAGAAGTACAGGGGCGGGTCGTATCGGTTTTTTTCTCATTTGAATTCCAGCGCGATGATGTCTTTGCCGCTTACGTTGCGGCGTTGTCCCAGCAAATTGAGCAGATTCGCCAGCCTCTCTTGTTGTCCCGCAGCGGCTTGGGCCGTGCCGGAAAACGTCAACCGTCCGTTGTTCAATATCCCCGACCCGTCCAGCAGCATCGGTCCTTTAAGCGTGGTGAGCGCGACCTCCGCCGTCTGACCGTGCCAGGCCAGGCGCAGATTATAAGCACCCAAGGGCTTAACGGGGGACAAGCGTGCAGCGATGTCCTGCATGGCCAGATCCATTTGCCCGGTCAGGCTCATCGTTCCCTGTGCGAGGGCCAGTTGCAGGGGCTGCCAACTCAGGCGCATCTGCCCGGACGGTTGGATCGTGTTGAGCGGTGCGCCCAGGCTGGACAGGCGTTCGGCGGGCAAGTCCAGCGTCGCCGGACTGATTTGTAATGCATGCCACCCCCCCGTGATACGGATCGCATTCGATAGCGCGGCGGGATTCTCCAGCACGACATCCACATCGCCCAACAACAACAGCGGCGAGATGCGCCAACTGAAGCGTCCTGGCAACAGCGGCGTGATGGGATCGTTGCCGCCGGGCGCGCTGCCGATAAAAGCCGAGCCGTGCCACACGCTTCCCCGCGCATCCCCCAGGGTCAGCTTCCCCCGGGTTTGTTGTTCGATGATAGGGGCGAGATACGCGGCGGGAAAGAATGCCAGCGCGGTCACCGCCACGCTGAGTATGCCCGCCAATGACCATAACAGGACGCGGCGCATCAGGGTGGGTTGGCCTGATGAAAAGTGAACATCGCATCGATCTGATCGGGCTGGGCGAGGGCGGTGATCTTCGCCTCGTTCACGCTGATGCGGGCTGTTTTTTGCAGCTCGTCCAGGCAGTTCAGCGTCTGCGAAAACGACACGCCGACCAATTGGATTTGTGCGATGCCGCCGGTCACGCTTACGCTTTGCGCCTTGAGACCGTGCGCGGCCAGCGCGGCGGTCAGCGTCTCTTTGGACATCGCCGCGACGCTGGTTTCGGCATGGCTGGACAAGCCGGAAGCCTCGCTGGCCAAGGCTTGCAGTTGCGCGACTTGCTCGCGCAGCAACGGCAGATTCTTGCCCAGTTGCTCCCGTCCCGTCAGCGCGGGTGCGATGAGCAGCAGGTAATACAGCGCGGCAATGATGACCGCCGTGGCGATCAGCAGCAGCTTGCGTTCACGCGCATCGCGTACCGCCCAAAAGGCTGCGGCGGCTTGCTGGATTTTGCTCAGCCAGGGGTTCATTTGGCACTCCTGATCTGCCAGGTCAGGTCCGAGCCGGGCGCGATCTCCAGTGCCAGTTTACGTTCGGCTAACGCGGACTTGATGGCGACGGCGGGGGCGGCGGATTTGAGCCGTATCCACAGACTGCCTTCGCGATATTCGATGCCCGAGATCGCTGCGCCAGCATCCGGCATCGCGCTCGTCCAGGCCTGACCGAATCCGGCCGCAAGTGCCGTGAAATCGTCAGCCGATGCGACGCCGGAATCGTGTTGGGCGGCTGCGATTTTCTGGCGCATCTGCAACAGCGGGTCGAGGATCACCGATTCTTTGGGGTAAGCTGCCAGGTAAATATGTTTCATGTCGGCGCGCAACTTCGCGGCTTCGCGGTTCATGCGCCACCAGTCGAAATCCAGGGCGAACGTATTGACCAGCAACAGCAGCGCGGCCAATGCCAACGGCCATCGCCAGGGTCGCCAGTTCCATTGCGATTGATGCCGCATGCCCAATCCTGTGGCCAGATCCGGAGCGGTGTCCGGCACTTGCCAATGCGCGCCGTCATCCGCGCTGACCGTGACGCGCGCATCTTGCGCGAGGAGTGTCTGGTAGCGGGATAACGCGCCTGGCGGCACGTACACAGTCAGGGCGGAGGCGGGGACCAGCCCGCGCAAGCTGTGCAGCAATTCTTCCGGCGTGTGTTGCACCATGCCCAAGCCTTCATGCTCGGATAAGCGCAAGGCCAGCGCGCAGCCGTTCCCGTATTCGCTGATGACGGCGGTGGCCTGCCCGTCGTGATGCGCCAGACACAATTGTTCCGGTAACGCGCTGACACGCCGCGCGCCCAGTTCGTGCAAACTTTGCAGGAGTCGAGTCAGCCAGGCCCGCTGCATCACCGCCACATCTCGTTTTCCGTCGGTCGCGCTGGAACACGCCATCACACATTCGACGGCATCATCAAGCAATCTGTCCTCGATCAGATTGGGCAAAGCCACGCGCAATTTCGCGGCCGAGAGCGGCGGAACGGCAAGGCGCAACACGCTGACATCGGCGGCGGCGATGAGCAAGACCACCCGTTTCGCATCGCGTATCGTTGCGCCCAGTTCGCCAAGCGTCGTCTGGCCGCTACGCTCGACGACATCGCGCTGGGTGCGCAACGTATAGGCGCAAGGCAGCCGGGCCGGATCACTGGCCGTATCGGTGAGCGCGCGTGCGGGAATGCGTAGAAGAAGAGTGCTCAATTTTTATCAGGCCTGTTTTGAGGGGGCAAGCATATAACAAAAAACGGTCGTTTCAGGGTGGCGGCGCAATTTATTGCGCGATAGGGGTCGCCTTGTCCAGCGAGGGTTAAAACTCCCGTATCCACAGCAGTTGGGTCATCACACCATAGCGTTGTATCAACGCTTGCATGTCCAGTCGCGCGCGGTTCATGCGCACTTTTCCGTTGACCAGAAAATAACTGGTATTGACGCTGATGTTGGCGGCGTTAAAAGCACTGTTCGGCAGGCGCGCGGAAAAATCCGCGAGGTCGCGAAAGCTGGCGGTAGTGCGCGATACCACTAGCGCGTTGGCATCGGCGAGTGACAGGCCCAATATCGCCGAGATCACCTGTGCGGATGCGGTGTTGATGTTGATGACGGTGCTGCCCGGCAAGAAGACCACATAAGGTCTGAGTGTATCCAGCAGCGCGGGAGTGAAACCGGGCACGGTGAGCAGATCTTCCACTTGCGTATATCCCATGCTTTGCTGGCCGCCGCTGACCACTGTCGGGATGGCGAGGTTGGGTACGGCACTCGTCGCAGTTTGCGTGACGGATGATGATGCCGGTGTGTTGATGGCGGGCGGCAAGCTATTGGCGGGTGACGTCATCGCCAGCAGATTGGCGGTGGTGAGTGCCAGTGCGGGATCCAGTTGCAGCACGGTAAGCAGTCGGGAAAAGGCGGCGACCGCATCAGGATTGACGACACCGTTGCTGCTCAGATTGTTCAGATTGAAGCGTGCTTGCGCGTCGCTGATGGTGCCCGACAAGGAGGTGTCGGCGATATCGTTATCGGCCTGGCCATTTTCGACATACTGGTCCAGACGCGTTTCTGCCAGCGGCACGGCCCAAGGTTCATCCAGGCTGTCCACGCTGGAATGTTTTGCATCTTCGCGCAGGATCAAACTCGCCCAATCCAGTGCGCCGCGCAGGATCCATTGTTTTTGCAATTGCAGGCGCTGGTTCTCGATCGCCCGCACTTGCACTTGCTGCTGCCAGAACAAACTGGCGACGATCGTGATGGCCAGTGTGGTGAGCAGCAGGGCCATGATGACCGCGACTCCCTGTTGTTTAGCGCGCGCTGTTGCGTGTCGTCTCACACTGCACCCAGCAAAAATATTTTGCGGATTCCGTCCGTGCCGCCTTGCGGTATCAGAACGACTTCCAGTCCCGTCGGCGCGGCCGCATTCGCGGCACCCTGGCTGACGACCGCAGCGGGCTGCCAGTCTATGGTCCCCGGCATCCAGATGCGCATGGTCATCGTTGCCACGCCGGTTTGCAGCAACAACCCCGGGTTGATTTCAGTGTCATTGATGGCTGCCAGCCAGAACGTATCCAGCTGGGTCAAATCGCGCGTGGCAACCGATTCGTGGCGCGTCAGCTTGCCGTCCAGCACGCGATAACTGATCACTTGCAAGCGGGTCGGTTGATTGTCCGCGTACACCGTGCGTACCAGCGTGAGTCCGTTGGCAACCGCCATCAGCGGGGCGCGATTGGGCAGGGTGATGGCATTGGCCAGTTGCGCGCAGTCGCTTTGCAATTGCGCGAAGGTCAGCTGCATGCCGCGCGTCTGCTCAAGATCGGCGGTGAGCACGGTGCGCGAGCGCGCGATGCTGTCCAGTCCGCGCCAGCCGATGACCGCGACCAACCCCAGGATGCTGATGGCGACCAGCAGCTCGACCAACGTCAGGCCGCGTTGCCTATTGCGCATTGGAAACCACCTGCGTCAACTTGATGATGCGCCGGCTATGCTCGCTGTCGTACACGCCGACTTCGACGCGGCGAAAATATGGATTGGGCGTGGCCAGTACCTGTTCGTCGCACAGCAAGGCCAGCTCGCCTTGCGGGCAGGGGAACTGGCGGCTTCCGATTGCCGGCCATTCTTGCGCCAGACGGATCCGGGTCAGACGATTTTCGGCCGACCAGGTGGCCATCATCGCGGCACGCAGATCGCCGCTGTTCTGTGTCAGGCTGCCGACCGCGCGCAGACTGGCTCCCAATGCCGTGCCGACGATCACCAGGGCGACCAGCACCTCTAGGAGCGTGAATCCGGCGTTGCGATTGTGCAGGCGACAGGACATGGGTTTATTCGACCTCAAAGTGACCGATACCGTCCGCACGGATTGCGGTGCTGGCATCTCCCACCGTGAGCGTGAGTACGAAAGGTTTATCGACGGGTTCGCGGCCAAAGACGATGCGCAGCGGCACGGCAGTGGAAGTCGGAGTCATGGAAAAATTCACCGGGCTGCGCTTGAAGTCGCGTTCGCGCAGCAGGTCATCCTGTTGCAGCACTTGCCAGACCTGCTCTTCACGGATCAGGAAACGATACTGGCGGGAGTCCGCCTCGAAGGCGATGGGGCGGTTGCGCACGATGGCTTCGTCGCGTGCCAGTTGCAGCAACAGCGCGATGCGCTGCGCATCCTGTTGCAATACCTGGCGGTCGTCGGGCATCGCCTTGAATGACACCATGCCCAGAATGATGCCGGCGATCACCATCACGACCAGCAGCTCAAGCAGTGTGAAGCCGCGAGCAGTTGTAGGAGCGCAATAAATTCCACCCCTACAGCAATCGATTTGCTCACTAGGTTTTTTTACAGATCCCACGAGCCTATATCGGCATCGTTACCCGTGCCGCCCGGTTGTCCATCCGCGCCCAAAGAAAATACATCGACCTCGCCTTTGATACCCGGCGACAGGTACTGATATTGATTACCCCAGGGGTCTTTGGGCAGCTTGTCCAGATAGCCGCCGGTCTTCCAGTTGTTCGCCGCCGGACCGCTGACGGGTTTGCTGACCAAGGCTTGCAGCCCCTGCTCGGTGGTCGGATAGCGTTGATTGTCCAGCTTGTAGAGTTTGAGGCTCTGCAT
The DNA here is from genome assembly GCA_013044075.1 of Gallionella sp. Taxonomy (GTDB): domain Bacteria; phylum Pseudomonadota; class Gammaproteobacteria; order Burkholderiales; family Gallionellaceae; genus Gallionella. Next base: position 20,233 of record JABEVG010000065.1, on the reverse strand, counting down.
GATGGTGGAGATGTCCTGCTTGGCTGCGGTGATGCGCGCGTCATCGGCGCGCCCCATCAGCTTGGGCACGACCAACGCGGCCATGATGCCCATGATGACGACCACGACCATAATCTCGATCAGGGTGAAGCCGCGCTGGTTCTTTGGTGAGTGGGTGCTGGGTCGGGAAAAATAAGAATGGCTGTACATGGTATGGAGGATGGGATGATAAAAATGAGCCGCGAGTATAAGACCAAAGCCGATTCTCGGCATCCCCTACCATCCCTACAGTATCGAATGCCGCGACTCGCGATCCGGATAATTCAATGCAAAATATTTTTCCCTTTGGCTTGCCGGTACACCAGGAGACTATGCAAGAACCAACCCACAACGAATCCTGTTGTCAGGGTAAAAAATATCAGCAACGAACTTGATAACGAGACTCTCCAGAACAGAAAACCGATCTCGACCACGGCGACATTTTGTGCGATGAACAATACCGCCATGCTTGAGAGTACCAGTACCAGTGCCAACTTAAAATTCATCTCTTGCCCTCTCAAGTCGACCGATAAATGCGGTTGCTGAAAAACCGTCGGCGATACCCTCTGCCCATGCTATTTGAATTTGGAATGCGCGTCGGCCATGCCCGACTTAAGCTCATCCCAGACTTTGTCGGCGGTCGATTTTACTTGCTCCCATGCTTCGCCACCGGCCTTGCCCAGCTCGATTATTTTTTCCGAAGCGGCATGCTGTTTGGCACGCAATTCTTTAAGTTGCTTGGCACGCTCGACCTTCAAGTCAGCACCCATGTTCTCCATCTTGGCTTCCAGCAGATTGATTTGCGCGCCCCATTCTTTCAGTTGCGCGGTCTTTTTTTGTTTATATGCGTCTTTTATTTCCATGATCGTCTCCTTCATTGATGGGTGACAGCTACAGCTTATTTGGGCGATTTCACCACCAGCCGATTGTTAACCTCATTCACACCGGCCACCGCGCCAGCCAATGTGTCGGCTCTATCGCGATTCGGCTGCGAGTCGACCGACCCGCTCAATGTCACCACGCCCTTGACGGTATCGACCCCGATTTGCAGGGACTTCAAACCGGGCTCGGCAAAGAATGCCGCCTTGACCTTGGTCGTGATCTCGGCATCATCGATGACCACACCGGCTCTTTCGCTTTGGCGGGCCATATCAATGGCAACTTTGTCACTCGTTTCGCCGATCTTTTTACCGGCATCATCTGCCACCTGGTCGATTTTTTTGCCCGCGCTCTCTGCCGGACCCGGCTTGTCGCACGCACTCAATCCCGCGACCAACAGCATTGACACGCAGGCTAATTTTAGATTCGCTGACTTGTTCATTTTGCGTCCTTTCCATGAATCAGAATGCCATCCCTGACCAGGGTCACACCCTTGATGTAGCGTGCAAGTTCCGTTGCGGTATTTTCAGCGGCAGCGGAACTGACGAAGCCGGTCAACAGCACCACGCCTCTGGACGTTTCGACGTTGATCTGGGCCGATTTAAGCGAAGCTTCGCCTGAGATCGCCTTGTTCACTTTGGCCGTGATCGCGGCATCGTCGGAGGCTTCTTTTTTGCCTTCCTTGGCAGCCGATGACGCGCAACCCAGAACGGAGGTCAGTGCGATGGCAATGACGAAAGTAGCGTAGTGCTTATGCGTAAATTTCATGATGGTGTTCCTCGTGTAAGGTAAATTCCGATTAAAGCAACCCGGATAATCATTGGAGATAAATGCCGTTGCAGGAGCGCAACTGGTTGCGCGACGACTCCAAATCGCCCGACAAGTCGGACTCCTGCAAAGCAAGAACGATCCGACTATTTGGCTGTGCGCGTAGCGGCAACTTCGACTTCCACGCGACGATCCGGTGCGAGACAGGCAACCAGCTTCTTGGTGGCTTTATTGCCTTTGCATTCGCCGGGCTTGGTCACCGGTTGTGCCCCATCCATTCCTTTGGCCGTGATCTTGCCAGCCGGGATGCCAGCCGCCGCAATCAGATAATCTCTAACCGCTTCGGCACGCCGCTCGGACAGTTTCATGTTGTAGGCATGCGAGCCGATCCGGTCGGTATGTCCCGTGACCGTAATGACATCGTAATCGGCACCCTTCAGATCGGCAGCAAACTTATCGAGGACACGTTGCCCCGTGGGTTTGATATCAGACTTGCCGAAAGCAAACAGCGCGTCCGCGTCGGAATCTGCCGAGAACACCACCTTCTTCGGCGCGGGTGCGGGCATCACCACGACGACCATCTGTGGTGGTGCGGCAACCGGTTCCTGCATCGCCACCTTCTCGACGGGAGCCGGTTTGCGCTGATCGAACCGGTAAACCAGACCGAGCGAAAACATATTGATGTCGCCTTTATTGCCGACGGCATCGTTGATACGGTAGCGTTCCGCCTCGGCGCGCATCCCCAGCGATTGGGTAAGATCATATTGCAACCCCACGCCGGTCTTGTAGTTCAAGGCGGTTTGGTTGGGGTTCGGGTTGGTCGGGGTGGGGACTGCTCCGGTGCTGTTGAAGTTGTCCTGGGCTTGGGCGTACTGCACGCCCAACCGACCGAACGCGGAAAACTTCTCAGTGACGGGCAGGATGCCGACTGCATCAAGATTCACCCCTCTGAGTTTGATCCGCCCATTGAGTGTTCCGGCCGGTGTCGTCGTGGCCTGATAGCCGAATTGTCCCAGATCAAAATAGCCCGCTTCCAGCGCAAAATTCCTGTTGAACTGGTATCCGCCCAACAGTTTGAACGCGGTGTTTTTATCGTCATTGGCGATCGAGTTGGTGGCTAGACCCCCACCCAGCAATTGGGCAGCGATCCGCGCATCGTCTATCTTTGCTCTGGACTGGCCGATGTTGCCGCCAACGTACCAGAATGAATCGTCCGTCGCGGCGAATGCGCCGCTCATGACAGCGCAACCTACGAGGCCCAATGCCCCTGCGGTTCTAGAAATTCTTTTCATATTGTTCTCCAAAATAATTTGATGCGGTTTGTTCAGATTGCACACTGAATACCTCATACTTTGTTATTGGCAACCAGCAGGTGCATTGGGATTGCCTGGTACTGAAACGGTATTGGCGAGAAATGTAAACGCGCCAGCCCCTGCAGCCCCTGACAATAACCGACCGCAAGACGTGGCACTGGTGCCCATTGAAATCGATGCGGAAGCCAGGATATTGCCGTTGAATGTGGTGCTCCCAAGCAGACTTGCTGAACTGCCAACGTACCACCAGACATTGGATGCCTTAGCTCCACCGGTCAGAAGTATCGTGCTACTGATAGCTGTAGTAAGCGCAGATGGTGCTTGGAAGACCCAGACATCGGTTGCGTTACCGTTGAGCGTGAGTGTCCCCGTTACACCAATCGTTGAATTCGTCGCGGATATATAGACGCCAGGAGGAAGAGTGGCGTTGCCCGCGCAACCTATACCCGCACCCGCACCACCAGCGTTTCCTATTGTTCCGCAACCCAAAACGGTCGCAAGCGGTAGGCTCGCCGGCGAGATGCTTTTCCACTTGGTATTCAGGGCTGATATGACAGCATCTGCAGTGGTTGTATCTGCGCTTGTTCCATTCCAGATTTGGGTAATTACCTTGTCGCCAACATTGTTTGATACCATGTTTGCCCCAGCCGTGACATTGCAACTGGTACCAAAATCATTGGTATTACCAACTACAACAGCAACACCAGTACCTTGGCAGGTCTGATTTGGATCCAGCACCACAGATCCGTTAATTTTAGTTAAACCGGTGTTAGTCATTCCGCCAGCGGACGCAATCCCGTAAGGGGCGAGGATTCCAAGGTTGCTGACTGTTGTGAGATTTACGTTTCCGCCGCCGCCTCCGCTGCCACCCAAAATCGGGTCGCCTCCGCCGCATCCTGTCGCAACCGCTGCAAGCAGCAATGCCATGAACCAAGTCAGTTGACGCGTCGTGCTTTGAGTCATCCCAGTCTTAACGCTATTAAATCTGTTCATTTGCTTCTCCTCATTTATCCCGAAACGCATCGATAAAATCAATCGATCTTTTGCGGGCACTGCTATTGGTGTGCTACGTCGATAGTCCTTGCTCATCCGTTTGGCAACCACGTGACTCCGGCTCAATCAACAGTAAAAGCTGATCAATCCAAATTGAGTCCAGTCAAACGTGGCGTACTTATCCGCCTTTCGGTCACGGGCTTCCGTGCGCTAACGCACATAGGGAAAATTATTTGCTGCGCGGACTCTCAACAGCGTTGTTTTTGGTGTTGTGCGTGCTAGCGCACAGAGCGAGATCCGAATGCGTAAGAGAATCCCGCCCAGCCTGGCAGTTTTACTTGCGGTTGTTTACGTCAGGCGTGATTGTTGAGTTCGTTCCACGCGGTGAAAAACCGGCAACCCCATTGAGGCGTACATCATGATGTTTTATCTGCACAACCCATCCCGAGGCAAAACTCCCGGGAGTCGATCTGGTTCGACTGAGACATGTCACGTTGCAGACAGCGATGATCATTCCGCATATCTCGCTGTGCCGGTGTCGAATCGTGGAGTGCATCGAATTTTCACGACCCGTTACGCGCATATCAGCGTGGCAGTCGGGCTGCTGGCGGCCATCGCACTGGTCGCGGCACTGTATTTGGCGCGCACCTTTTTCGTACCGTTACTGATCGGCATCCTCGCCAGCTATACGCTCAGTCCCGTGGTGGGCTGGCTCAAGAGCTGTTACGTGCCGCGTATTCTGGGGGCCGCGCTGGTACTGGCGGTGCTGGTCGGTGGCTTGACGTGGATATTGTTCTCATTCAGCGATGATGCCTCGGCGATGATCGAGAAGCTGCCGGAGACCGCGCGAAAATTGCGGCAGAACCTGAGCGATACCCGCACCGGTCAGACCGCTTTGCAGAACATGCGGGAAACCGCCCAACAGCTTGAGGGCGCAGCCGCCGACGCGGGCGCAAAGCAGGGCATGCGTGTGATCGCCATTCAGGGTGGTGTGCATACCGCTTGGTTGCGCGACTACGCGCTCGCGCAATCCTCGCTGATTTTCGCGGTGGTCGGTCAAGCGCCGATCGTGTTGTTGCTCACCTATTTTTTGCTGGCATCGGGCGAGCATTTTCGCCGCAAGCTGGTGCAGTTGGTCGGGCCGTCGCTGTCGCGCAAGAAAGAGGCTGTGCGCATCCTTGATGAGATTGACGTGCAAATCCAACACTACTTGTTGACCGTGCTCATGGCGAGCCTGCTGGTGGGTATCGCGACCTGGCTTGCTTTCGCGGCATTGGGAATGGACCAGGCAGTGATGTGGGGCATCGTCGCCGGCATGTTGTACTTCGTTCCTTATTTGGGCCCGGCTTTGCTCGCCTTCGCCAGCGGCATGGCCGGCTTCATGCAGTTCGGGACACTGCTACACGCGCTGGCTGTGGCGGGCATGTCGCTGTTGGTGGCAGTCGCGATCGGGTTCGTGTTTACGACCTGGATGCAAAGCCGATTCGCCAACGTAAACGCAACCGTGCTGTTTATCGCGCTGCTGTTCTTTGCCTGGCTGTGGGGAGTGTGCGGCTTGCTGCTTGGCGCGCCGCTGGTCGCCATCGCCAAAGTGATCTGTGACCGGGTCGAATCGCTCAAGCCGGTGGGCGAGTTGCTGGGTAAATGACTGCAACGATATGCAGGCAATGTCAGAAAAGGAGAGCACCCATGAGACGCAGGAACTTTGCTGAATTGATAATTTCAACGATGCGGATCGGGTGCGAGCGTGGACGATTGGAACACTTGGAGGAAAGACTGCGCCCGTTCTTGGTGCTATGGATCGTCATCGCGGTGGCCGGAATTTATTTTCACTGGTGAATCATTGTGTCCGATGGTGTGCGCGAAAAATGGTCAATACGGAGAGATTACAAATGAACACGATACAAAAATCAGCAATCAAAGCGGCGGCGGTGATCATGGTATTCGGCATGCTGGGATGCACTGCGATCGGTGCGGGTGTCGGTGCGGTGGGTGGTGCGGTCCTGACCGGCGGGAATCCTGCCGGGGTGATCGGTGGGGCGGTAGTCGGTGGTGTCATCGGACACAGTATGTAGGCAGCAAAAAAACAATCAGTTCTGTCATCACTGCATCCCGATGTCGGGCAGCAGCGGCACGAATAAATCAACAAACTGAAAGGTCAATATCATGCTCTATACCCTTGCTGTCGTTATGCTCGCTTTGTGGCTGCTGGGACTCATCACGTCTTACACCATGGGCGGTTTCATCCACATCCTGCTGGTGATCGCCATCGTGGTTCTCTTGCTGAGAGTGATCAACGGATAAGACGGGACGAGTCTCACGACGGGCGGGTCGTTATGTACGACAGCGCACAGACGGCCTCACGCTTAATCCCTATTGTCAGCACTTCAAGGGATGGGGGCCGCACTCATTTTTTGTTGCAACGGTGGTCTCCGGTGTTCAACGCTTAAATGGAAAAAATAATGAAAAATATTTGCCGTTTCAAATCGCATCCGATGATGCACACGACAGGCACAATCGTCGCCGCCGCCATTTTTATGGCGGGTTGCGCGAGCCCTGTTCCCCCGCTCGAACAGATGGCCGTCTCACGTGCCGCAGTAGGCTCTGCCAACAACGCGGAAGACAATGAATTCGCGCCGTTGCAACTCAAGTCCGCGATGGAAAAGATGGCGGGTGCCGAACGTGCAATGACGGACAAAAATTACGTGCTTGCCCGCCAGTTGGCGGAACAGGCACAGGTTGATGCCCAATTAGCCACCGCGACCGCGCGATCAGCCAAGGCACAAAAAGCTGCCGACGCGATACAGGAAGATAGCCGGGTGCTGCGCACGGAAATCGATCGTAAAACCAAATAATCTCCGAGGGAATCCACCATGAAAAAAATATCATATATCCCCGCGACCCTGATCGCCGTTGCGATTCTGGCGGCCTGTACGACCCCGCATAATTCAACGCTCACCGTTGCGCATAGCGATTTCGACAGCGCGCGTGGCAACCCGCAAATCACCAATCTGGCGGCAGCGGAATTGAAAGATGCCGGTGACTCGCTGAACAAAGCGGACTCCGCCTTGGGCAAAGGTGAACGTGCCGACACGGTCGATCATCTGGCCTACATAGCCGATCAGCAAGTGGCTATCGCGCGTGAGACCGCCAAGCGCAAGGCCGCCGAAGCGGCGGTCGCCGACGCGGCCGGGAAACGCGACCAGGTTCGCCTTGAAGCCAGAACGGCTGAAGCCGATGCGTCCAAAAAGCAAGTGGCGGATATGCAGGAAACAGCCAATTCGCAAGCTGCCGAGATAGCCGCACAAGATGCCAACGCGGTGGACGATCAGGTACTCATCGCCCAACAGGAAATGCAGCTAACACTGTTGAACGCCAAGAAAACGAATCGCGGTTTGGTGATCACACTGGGAGATGTGTTGTTTGGCAGAAACCGGTCTGAAATCAAATCCGGCGGCACGCGTAACCTGCAAAAGCTGGCCGAATTCCTCAGGGAATATCCGAAGCGCACGGTGTTGATCGAGGGCTACACCGACAGTACCGGCACCGACAGCTACAACCAGTCCCTTTCCGAACGGCGTGCCAATGCGGTGCGTACGGCTTTGCTAGACGACGGCGTGAACGGTGACCGTATCAGTACGCGCGGCTATGGCAAGCGTTTCCCCGTTGCCGACAACAATACCGCCAGCAGCCGTCAATTGAACCGGCGCGTGGAAATCATTTTCTCCGACGATCACGGCAACATCGCCCCGCGTTAAGCATCTGACCGAGGTTGCGTCACAAGGAAAAATGAAATGTCGTCGATAAATATTCTGTTGTTTGTTCTGGTACTGATGTTTGTCGGTGCGATCCCGGCCTGGCCGCACAGCCGGAAGTGGGGATACGGCCCGAGCAGTGGTGTCGGGTTGGTGTTGATGCTGCTGGTTGTGCTGTTGTTGCTGGGAAGATAGCGGCGCGTCTGGAAAATCATACGCGGGTGCACGGTGGTTTGTCCGCTCGAAACACGAGGCGGTTTTGAAATTTGTAGTTTATGGGTAAAGGAAACAATCATGAAAAAAATGAAGGCCTACTCCGCATTTTTTGCGACCCTGGCGTTGTTGTCTTTTCTGGGTTGCGCGTCCACGGCAACCAAGGAAAGTACCGGCGAATATGTCGACGACAGTGCTATCACCACCAAGGTCAAGGCGGCTATCTTTCACGAACCCACTTTAAGTTCTGCCGAAATCAAGGTTGAGACTTTCAAAGGTGAGGTTCAATTGAGCGGCTTCGTCAGCTCAGAATCAAACATCGCCAAAGCCGTCGAGATTGCGGGCAGTGTGCAGGGTGTGCGTTCCGTCAAAAATGACATGCAGAGTAAATAATTCAACGTTAAGGAGAGAAGCCATGAACACAAAAACAACCGGGATTAAAAATACGCCGCACGCGGCCCCAAAAGAAAAATTCATGGAAGACTTGCGACTGGTGATGGCGGATGCCGAAGAGCTGTTGCGCGCCACTGCCAGTCAGGCGGGTGAGGGTGCGGCGGCCGCCCGCTCACGCATCCAGCAGAGTCTGCAAGTGGCCAAGGATCGCTTGGGTGCGACCGAAGAGGCCGTGATCGAGCGCGCCCAGCAGGCCGCGCAAGACACCGACCAATACGTCCATGAAAATCCATGGAAAGCGATCGGCATCTCCGCTTGTGTGGGCGCCATCGTCGGCATGCTGATTGCGCGGCGCTAGGCATGTCGGACTCTCCCGGATTGATGGAGTCGCTGAAACAGCTGGCGGGTACTTTGCTCGGCATCGTTCGGACGCGGCTTGAACTGCTCTCCAATGAATTCGAGGAGGAACGCTTGCGCATCCGGCTGATGTTGCTCTATGGCAGCATCGCCTTGTTTTTCTTCGGTTTGGGCATCATGTTATGCACGGTACTCATCGTGGTGATGTGTTGGGATAGCCACCGCGAGCTGGTGCTGGGCGGTCTGGCCGCGCTGTTCTTTATCACCGGCATCGTCCTCTCGAATCGATTGTGCCGCCTGGCCCGTGAAAAACCCAGATTGTTTTCCACCAGCCTGGCGGAGTTGGCCGATGATCGCGATCAACTGGATACGCGGCCATGAAAAAGAGACTTGCCGATCTGGCTCAACGCCGTCGCGTACTGGTGGAAAAAATAGCGACGCAACGCGGGGATGTGGCGGCGATTTCCCGGCACCTTAAAAAACCGTTGGCAATGGCTGATGCGGGACTCAAAGCGATGCGTTATGTACATGCGCATCCCGCATGGCTGGCTGGCGGCGTGGCGGTACTGATGACATTCCGCCGCAGGGGCATCGTTGGTCTGGTACACACCGGAAGCCGCTTGTTGCGGCTCTATGCCATTCCTATTGTCTTCAGTTTGAAATCGCTGTATTCGGGAGCGCGCGCTCCAAGCACCGAAAAACTTTTGCTCGGCCAGCCGCAGGAGCACAACGCTAAGGTTGATCATTAGAGGGTTCGTTGTTTGGCATAAAGCTCAAAGCTCAAAGCTCAAAGCTCAAAGCTCAAAGCTCAAAGCTCAAAGCTCAAAGCTCAAAGCTCAAAGCGTAACCGGGGTGGTATGCCCATCAGCTACGGTGTTCTGCGCTTTGGCGCATAAAACCGGGCATTTCAGGAAATATCCGTATCCTCGTCAGAAGGCATCGTCGTCAGTGCCAGCTCAAGGTTGGATGCGAGCTTTTCAGCATATTTTTCCGCCTCAAACAAATGAAGCGATTCGTAATGTTTGGCTTTCAAACGAAAATTTTCGATGTCGTCTGACAAGGTTTTTCTTATTTCATCTTTTTTCATTTTCCTACTCCCGTGATTGGTAGATGATGAGTGCGGATCAATCGAATTTTGACCAATAAAATTGGCTCGGCAATCTGGCCATATTTCCCCGCCTTGTCGAACACTTCACAAGCGTCCCATCAGTAATAGTACGAGCACAATGATCAATACCAGTCCTATCCCTCCGCTTGGGGCATAACCCCATGTCTTGCTGTGTGGCCAAGTCGGAATCGCACCAAACAGCATCAATATCAGAATGATCAATAAAAAAGTACCTAATGACATGTCATTTCTCCCGCGTGAAATTTTAGTTTCATAGTGACTTGCGTGCAGCCAATCCAACACTCGGATTTGTGCATAGTCAGCACTCGTTCCAGTTGATATGAACTCTTGGATTTTTCAATCCAAAGACTCAGCTCTCCCAGAACCAGTAGCTGTTTTCAGAAAGTTACTTGGCAGAACACTCGCATGCGGTTGCCGAATGCTTTTGTGCCTTGTTGCAACAATCCATTGCGCTCTTTGAGCTGACCTTGGCGTCATTCGGCTTGTTCTGGTCGTGACATTCGGCTGCTTTGCGATGGTGTTTGGCAGCTTCCTCATGAGTGCTTGCAGCCTGGGTATGGAGCGTGCTGGCTTCTTTGGTATTTGACATGATGTTCGTTCCTTTCGAGGATGATGATTGATTGAAATACAAAGCGCATGACGCAGAACAGATCGAACGTCACGCAGCACCAAGATAAGCTTTCCAGTACATTGAAACTGTACGCCAGCGCACATAGGGGTTGATATTTGGTTGATACCCACAAAATGCGTGATGGACATACCGGGTTTATTTCACCAGCTGTTTGCGTATCAGCTGCAATTCCCGCCGGTGTTCCGCGCTGGGCGCAGGGTAGGCCAACTCCAGCGACTTGAACGTGTCGAGAACGATCTGGGCAATGATCAGCCGCGCGTTCTCCTTGTCGTCGGCGGGAACGACATACCAGGGCGAGTCGCGCGTGCTGGTGGCACTCAGGCATTCTTCGTAAGCCTGCATATACTGTTTCCAGAATTTCCGCTCCTCGATATCCGCGAGGCTTAACTTCCAGTTCTTGTCGGGGCTGTCGATGCGCGCGAGGAAGCGTTTGCGCTGCTCCTCTTGCGACAGATGCAGGAAGAACTTGATGATCCGCGTGCCGTTGCGGTGCAGATGATTCTCCATATCCAGGATGGAGCGATAGCGTTCCTGCCAGATGGTTTTGCCGTCCACTAATCCGTCCGGAATGCACTGGGCTTGTAGTATCCCGGGATGCACGCGCACGATCAGCACTTCCTCGTAATAAGAGCGGTTGAAGATGCCGATGCGCCCGCGTTCCGGCAGGCACTGGGTGGTGCGCCATAAAAAATCGTGATCCAGTTCTGCAGCACTTGGATGTTTGAAGCTGAACACCTGGCAGCCTTGCGGATTGATGCCCGACATCACGTGCCGGATGACCCCGTCCTTGCCGGCGGCATCCATCGCCTGAAAAATCAGCAGCACCGCATAACGGTTGGATGCGTAGTGCAGTTGCTGTTGCGCGCTCAGTTGCTCGATTTGTTTTGCGAGCAGCTCCTTATACTCATCCTTGGACTGATACAGCGGCTCCACCCGTGTAGGCCGATCTTTAAGGCTGATCTTTTTCCGCGCCGACACGCGGAATCTCTTGGCGTTGATTTTCATTTTGCATGGACTCCGAAGTTAACTTAATGAAGGTCTGAATAAGTCCGTTCGCCCTGAGCTTGTCGAAGGGTGATTCCTATAACTCGTTGAGCGGATTAAGTCCCTCGCTCATGGTTCGACAAGCTCACCACGAACGGGGGACTTAATCAGTGCTTCCTTAACTTTTGCTTTCAACCCGGATAATCCCTGGTCGTGTGGGAGCGCAATGGATTTTACGGGTTCAATTCTCACTCGCAGCAAGCACCGCACCTTACCACCCCTTCGCCTCATCACGAAAAAGGCCGTCTCGCGACGGCCCGTTCACTGCTTCACATCGTAGGCTGCATGCTCATGGGGCGGGTTGCGTAAGCGTATTTGCATTCAAAGTGACCGCAGCCTGTGCCAACAGTCTGCTGTTTGCCGATGCGCCGGTATTCAGCGTGATCGCTTTTGCAGCCATGATCACTCCCTCCATGTGTGCGGTCGTGCCAATCGCCACACCTGTACCGCCCGCAACCTGCCAGAAGATATTCTTGGGTAGTGCGCCACCGGTCAGTGTCACGCTCGCACTGTTGGCTACGGTAAGATCTTGCGCTATCTCGAAGATCCACACATCGTTCGGGCCACCATTGAGTCTGACATTCGTCGAAAGTAAAACTCCGCTACTCCATTTGTATGTGCCAGGGGCAAGCGTCATCCCGCTAATATCTCCTGCGCCCAATTCAGTGTAATCAGGAGCTCGTCCCGCAGCATCAGTATATGCAGTCAACATATTGCTTATGGCGGTAGTCAGGGTAGCAGGGGTTGGAGCCGTATAGTCGGATGCATATACTAGTCCGGTGACCAAAGTTGATGTTGAAGACGTATTCGTGCCGTTAGGTACTGCAGGTACTAACGAAAATCCAGTAATGGCAGCATAGCCGATTGGACTCACTCCAAGATTTCCAGTCACTGCGGTGATGCCTGTGTTTGAAATACCTGATTTCGCCAGAATCACATAATTGCCGGCCCCGCCAAGAACCACCGGTGCTGGACCTTTACCTAAGCCGCCCAAGCCTGTGCCGGCACCCGGGATTGTGGTTCCTGGGGTTGACGTACCGCCGCCACCGAGACTGCCACCGCCACCACCACCGCATGCGGCCAACACCGCGCTCAGCAGCAATGTCGTCGACCACGCCAGTGGTTTGATAAAACTGATTGATTTTTTCATGTTGATTCTCCTGATTTGTGAATCCCGAAAGAGATCCTGATAGTCAGCTGCCTGATTCCTTGCAGCGACCCATCCCGGTGTCTGTCACCAAGGCAATCGCAGTGTCTGCCTATGTTGGAAGCGTCTCTGTTCGCTGCCGTACATTAAGGCGTGAATCTTTCTTGGGGTCTTTGAACCCACGCAAAAAATAACCCAGTACGGACTGGCCGCAACTGGGTCTGAGTGCTTAAGGTGAATCCGGGGAGGGATGTATCACCTGTTTGCAGGATGCGACTTCGTCGTGGAGCAATCTGTTCGCCAACGCACATAAGCGGAACTTTTATCCCGCGCAACGTCTCCCGATAAATTGCCGTGCCGTTTGCCGTGGCGCATTGAGGTGCTGGTCACTATGCTGTGCCTGAGCCCGGTATTTCGTGCTATAACGCTGCACACGAAATTTTTCTGGCACGACCTTAAGAAGCCCAACTGCTTTTTACGTTTTAACGGTCGCATATCGGACGGTACGAGAGCATGGTCGCAACGATGTCCGCACTGCATAGCCCCAAGCAAAACCATTTATTCGCCGCGCTGCCTGCGGAAGCTTTCACCAGACTGTCACCCCATCTCGAACTGATTGCCATGCCGCTCGGTGATGTCCTGTACGAATCCGGCGGCCAACTGCAACACGCCTATTTTCCGACCACCGCCATCGTGTCTCTGCACTACGTCATGGAAGATGGCGCGTCGGCAGAAATCGCGGGGGTGGGTAACGAAGGGATGCTCGGCATTTCGCTGTTCATGGGCGGCAATACCACCACCAGCCAGGCCACCGTTCAAACCGGCGGCTACGGCTACCGCCTGAAAGCAAAGCTGCTGACGGAAGAGTTCGAGCGTGCCGGACCGCTGATGCATTTGCTGCTGCGTTACACCCAGGCATTGATGACCCAGATGTCGCAAACGGCGGCCTGCAATCGCCACCATTCGGTGGAGCAGCAACTGTGTCGCTGGCTGTTGTTGACCCTGGATCGCGTGCCGTCGAATGAGTTGACCATGACCCAGGAATTGATCGCCAGTATGCTGGGTGTGCGCCGCGAGGGCATCACGGAAACCGCCGGGAATTTGCAGCGCGAGGGTCTGATCAGTTATCGCCGGGGGCATATCACAGTGCTTGACCGGCGCGGATTGGAGTCGCACGCGTGTGAGTGCTACAGCGTCGTCAAGAAAGAATTCCACCGTTTGCTCGGTGATCAGGTGGACGCTAACAAGCGGTCGGCAAAATAGGGAGTCACTGTGGTCAGCAAAAAAAACACGGCACAAAAGCATCAAGCCACGCGCACTCAAGCCGCGCCCGCGCTCAAGGCCGCTGCCCGGTTGCCCAAACCGCCCCGCAGCACAACGGAACCCGCCGTTGCCGATGCCGTTGACCCGGTGCGGCACGCTGTGCCGTTCCCCATCGTCGGCGTGGGTGCATCCGCTGGCGGGCTGGAATCCTTCGAGCAACTCTTCCAGCATGTTGCCGCAGACAGCGGCATGGCCTTCGTGCTGGTGCAGCATCTCGATCCCGATCACCCCAGCCTGCTCACCGAAATTCTGCAACGCGCCACCGCCATGCCGGTGACCGAGGCGCAGGACCAGGTCGTGGTCATGCCCAACACCGTGTACATCATTCCGCCCAACCGCGACATGGTGATCTTTCATGGCACGCTGCAACTCAGCGTGCCGGAAAAGCCGCGCGGACAACGCATGCCCATCGATGCTTTCTTGCGTTCGCTGGCCGAGGATCAGGGCGAAAAAGCCATCGGCATCATACTTTCCGGCACCGGTACCGACGGTACGCTGGGTCTGCGCGCCATTGTCGGTGCGGGGGGCATATCGCTGGTGCAGGAACCGACCAGCGCGAAATACGATGGCATGCCCGCCAGCGCGATCGGGGCGGGATATGCCACGCATGTGATGCCGGTGGACAAGATGGCGGAAGCATTGCGAGCCGTGGTGCGCCACCTGGCTGTCTCCCCGCAACCCGCCCCATCTCCGTCAACACCGACTGCGGCGAGCAGCATGAGCCGCATCCTGATGCAGTTGCGCAGCAGCACCGGCCACGATTTTTCGTTCTACAAGAAGAGCACCATCGGTCGCCGCATTGAGCGGCGCATGGCGCAGCACGAGATTGCGGATGCGGCGGTCTATGCACGTTATCTGAAAGAGCAGCCGGCCGAGATGCAATCGCTGTTCAAGGAACTGTTGATTAACGTCACCAGTTTTTTTCGCGACCCGGAGGCTTTCGACGTGCTGCGCAACGATGTCCTGTCGCCGTTTCTGGCGGCCAAGCCGGAAGGCTACGTGGTCCGCGTCTGGGTGGCGGGTTGCGCCAGCGGCGAGGAGGCCTATTCCATTGCGATGCTGCTGCGTGAGCTGATGGACGAGACCCAGCGCGAATTCAAGATCCAGATTTACGCGACCGATCTGGACGGTGACGCGATCGCGGCGGCGCGTGCCGGTATCTATCCGCCCAACATCGCGCAGGACATCACGCCCGAACGCTTGCGCCGTTTCTTCATCAAGGAGGAGGCCGGATTCCGCATCAAGAAAGAGATCCGCGAGATGGTGGTGTTCGCGATTCAGAGCGTCATCAAGGACCCGCCGTTCACCAAGCTCGATCTGCTCAGCTGCCGCAACCTGATGATCTACCTCGAGCCGGAATTGCAGAACCGCCTCATTCCGGCCTTTCATTACTCGCTCAAGCAGGGTGGTGTGCTGTTCCTGTCACCCTCGGAGAGCGTCGGCAATCATCATGAACTGTTCACGCCCATCAATCGCAAGTGGAAGATCTACCGCGCCATCCACTCCATCACCTCGACCCGCGCGGTGCTTGACGGCGGAGTCACCTGGGCGGCGGAAAAGAATCGCAAAGCACCGGAGGAAGTGATGAAGAAAGCCATCGAGACCAATTTCGCCGAACTCGCCAAACGCGCGCTGCTACAGTCCTACGCGCCCGCTTCGGTGGTGACCGACTTGAAGGGCAACATTCTCTACGTGCACGGCGAGACCGGAAAATATCTGCGTCCCGCCCCCGGTCAGGCCACGCTCAATGCCATCGACATGGCGCACGAAGGGCTGCAACTGGAACTGCGTACCGCCGTCGGGCGCGCGGCCAATCATGGCGAGCCCACGCTGGGCCGGGAAGTGTCGTTCGGTGCCAACAACGACTTGCACAAAGTTAGTCTCAGCGTGCACCCGTTGCACGACGCCGAAGCCGGGGATGGATTGCTGTTGCTGAGCTTCCAGGACGCGCAAGTTGAAACATCAGGGAAAAAAGGCGTGAAACCAGTGTCCGGCAAGCGCACCAGCACGGCACTTGCCGCCGTTCGCATCGAGGAACTCGAACGCAATCTGGCCTATACCAAGGAGAACCTGCACGCCACGATAGAGGAACAGCAGGCTTCCAACGAAGAGTTGAAATCCACCAACGAGGAGATGCAGTCCACCAACGAGGAGCTGCAATCGACCAACGAAGAACTGGAGACTTCCAAGGAAGAGTTGCAATCTCTCAATGAAGAGCTGGTCACCGTCAATGCGGAATTGCAATCGAAGATCGAGCAGCTCGCCGGGATGCAGAACGACATGAAAAACCTGCTCGACAACATCAACATCGGCACCATTTTTCTCGATGAACACCTCCACATCAAACGCTATACGCGCGAGGCGGTGCAGGTCTATCGCCTGGTCGCCTCGGACGTGGGCAGGGCATTGAACGACATCAAATCGAATATCGACAAGGACGATCTGCTGGCTGATGCGCAGGCGGTGCTGGACGACCTGAGTTCGCGTGAACGCCAGGTGTGCACGGTCAGCGGCGGCTGGTATCTGGCGCGCATCCAGCCCTATCGCACGCTGGAGAATGTGATCGAAGGCGTGGTGCTGACCTTTACCGACATCAGCCAGCGCGTGATTGCCGATGCGGCGGTGGTGGAGGCGCGCAAACTGGCCGAGGCTATCGTGGATACGGTGCGCGAGCCGCTCATTGTGTTGAATGGCGGCTTGCAGGTCGTCTCCGCCAGCCGCGCTTTTTACAGCAACTTCAAGGTCACGGCAGATGAGACGATTGGACGGCTGATCTACGAGCTGGGTAACCGGCAGTGGGACATCCCCGCCTTGCGAAAACTGCTCGAGCGGATCCTGCCGCAGGACCAGAGTTTCGATGGCTTTGCCGTCGAGCATGATTTCCCGCACATCGGCCATCACAAGATGCTGCTCAATGCGCGCCGTATCGTTGACAGTAGCGGGAATACCCAGATGATTTTGCTGGCGATGGAAGCGGTTTCGTAGGCACGGTAGGGAGAAGACGATGAGCAAGAAAGATAAGCAAACAGACCTGCTGCGGATGAACGCCGAAGCCCGACTCGCCAACGCGCAAGCGTCTATCGGGTCGGCGCGCCCGGTCGAAGAGCTGCTGCACGAGCTGCAAGTGCACCAGATCGAACTGGAGATGCAGAACGATGAATTGCGCCGTACCCGGATCGATCTCGAGGAAGCGCACGACCGCTATGTCGATCTGTATGAATTCGCGCCGGTCGCTTACCTCACCCTGTCGCACGACGCGCATATCACCGCCATCAATCTCACCGGTGCCGCGCTGCTGGGTGAGGATCGCAAGAAATTACTGCGCCGCAGTTTTGCGCGCATCGTCGCACCGGAGGATCAGGAAAGCTGGCAGCACTATTTCAAGCAGGCGATCAATCACGACGACACCCAGATAGGCGAAATGACGCTGCTGCGCAATGCGGGTACGCGTTTTAATGTCCGTCTGGATAGTCGTCTCATCCTGGCAGATACCGCAGCATCCGAGCTGCGTGTCACGCTGACCGACATCACCGAACAGAAACACTTGGATCATGTGTTGCTCGACCAGAACATCGATCTTGCCAAGGCCCGTTCTGTGGCGGACAAAGCCAATCTCGCCAAGTCGAATTTCATCTCCAGCATGAGTCACGAATTGCGCACGCCGCTCAATGCCATCCTGGGTTTCGCCCAATTACTGGTGAGCGGTTCATCGCCGCTCACGGTCTCCCAGAGCGAACGGCTGGATCAGATCCTCAAGGCGGGATGGCATTTGCTCAAGCTGATCAACGAAGTCCTCGATCTCGCGGCGATCGAGTCCGGCAAGCTATCGCTGTCGCTGGAACCGGTGTTGCTGGTCGATGTCATGTGCGAATGCCAAACCATGATCGAAGCGCAGGCCCAGCAACGCGGCATCGGGATCAACTTTATGCCCTTCGATGCCACCTGGTATGTCTATGCCGACCAGACCCGCGTCAAGCAGGCATTAGTCAATCTGCTGTCCAATGCGATCAAATACAACCGCAGCAACGGAACGGTCGAAGTGAGCTGCACCGGCAGCCCGGAGCGCGTCCGCATCCGCATCAAAGACAGCGGGGCGGGGTTGTCCGCAGACAAGCTGGCGCAGCTGTTCCAACCGTTCAACCGTCTCGGGCAAGAACGTGGCAACGAAGAAGGGACCGGCATCGGCCTGGTGGTCACCAAGCAACTGGTCGAACTCATGGGCGGCACGATCGGCGTGGCAAGCAGCGTCGGGGTGGGCAGCGAATTCTGGATCGAACTGCGCCGGTGCAGCGCGCCGCAATCTGGCACTAGCACTAGCACTAGCACTAGCACTAGCACTAGCACTAGCACTAGCACTAGCACTAGCACTAGCACTAGCACTGCAAGTCACACACTGCTCTATGTGGAAGACAATCCGGCCAACCTGATGCTGGTCGAGCACATCCTGGAGGCTCACTCGCACTTGCGCATGTTGAGCGCGCGCGATGGTACTCTCGGCGTGGCATTGGCGCGCGCCCACCTGCCGGACGTGATTCTGATGGACATCAATCTGCCCGGTATCAGCGGAACCGAAGCCATGACTATCCTGCGCGCAGATCCGGCAACCCGGCATATCCCGATCATCGCCCTCAGTGCCAACGCCATGTTGCAGGATATTGAGGCGGGGCTGGAGGCGGGGTTCTGCCGCTATCTCACCAAGCCGATCAGACTCGATGAATTTATCAACGCGCTGAACGACGTGCTGAAGCCTTCTGGAGTGGGCTCGGTCAACACAAAAGGAACTGGAAAACATCATGATAGATGAACAAAAAATTCTGCATGCCCGCATCCTGATCGTGGACGATCAGGAGTTCAACGTGATTCTGCTGGCGGAAATGCTGCGTGATGCGGGCTACACGTGCGTCACCGCGACGACCGACCCGACCGCCGTCTGCGAGCTGCACCGCAGGCATCACTACGACCTGATTCTGCTTGATCTGCACATGCCGGTTATGGACGGTTTCGAGGTGATGGAAGGGCTGAAAGAAATCGAACCCGATAGCTATCTTCCGGTGCTTGTGATCACGGCCCAACCCGATCACAAGCTGCACGCGCTCGCCGCTGGAGCGAAAGATTTCATCGCCAAGCCGTTCGATCTGGTCGAAGCCAAAACGCGCATCCACAACATGCTCGAAGTGCGACTGCTGTACCGCAAACTCGAAGACTACAACAAGGTGCTGGAACAGACCGTGCTGGACCGCACCGCCGAACTGCGCGCCAGCGAAGCGCGATTCCGCCGCCTCACCGAACTATCGTCCGACTGGTATTGGGAACAGGACGAGCACGGACAGTTCACCAAGATCTTCGGCCCGGTGCTGGAGATGCTCGGCATCCGGCTCGGTGACGCGCTGGGTCACACCAGAGATGATCATGGGGCGAGCTGGAATGAGAGCGAACGGAAAACCCTGGAGGCTAACCTGTCCACCAGGCAACCGTTTCTGGATTTTGTCTACAGCCGAACCAACCCGGAAGGCGTGCTGCAATACCTGATGGTGAGCGGCGAACCGATGTTCGACTCCCAAGGCCGCTTTACCGGTTATCGCGGCATCGGCAAGGACGTGACGGCATCGATGGGTTGCAAGGTGTAACTCGTCCGCAACTTTCCCCGGGTTTTCTCTGATTCCTCTCTGTGCTATGCCCATTGACTCTGTGCGCTGTTTTCCTCCGTTCCGAATAAAGGAAGGGTGGGAGGAGTTCAGAGTTTCGCTGCGAACCAAGCAAGAATAAAGTGCGCAGACAACACGCAACCCACTCCAACCCCCCCTTGTCAAGCGAGAGCAGGACGCTTTCCACGAGCAGTGAAGTAAATCAGCTTTGCTAAGACGATAGCCCCTGCTTGGTGCTGCATAGCCATTCGGATTGGTTGATAGATGACCTCAATCAAGCCGCTGCTTATGTGCGATAGCGCACGGAGAGCAGCGGGTCTGCCCGTCACAATGCAATGCAGCAGCTCGACATTCATCCACGGACTCAACACCCCCCGGAATCTTTTACAAATTGTGCAAAGGTAGGCCATGTTCGAAAAAATCCGAGATTCTGCAATTTCCCATCCTGCCGCTGGTGTGATGGATGGACTCACCGAGTTCCACCGCCAGGAGGCATTGCTTAAGACCGGCGCGTTGCAGAGCGCGATCTTCAACAGTGCCAATTTTTCCAGTATCGCCACCGATGCCAAGGGTGTGATCCAGATCTTCAACGTCGGTGCGGAGCGCATGCTGGGTTACGCGGCGG
>JABEVG010000064.1 GCA_013044075.1 Gallionella sp. | reverse complement strand
TTCTCCGTTTTTTTAGTAAGGAAGTAATCACATGGCAACTGGTACAGTTAAATGGTTCAACGATGCAAAGGGCTTCGGTTTCATCACTCCTGATGATGGCAGCGAAGATCTGTTTGCGCACTTTTCTGCAATCAACATGAGCGGATTCAAATCACTCAAAGAAGGTCAAAAAGTGACCTTTGAAGTTGTACAAGGCCCAAAGGGCAAGCAAGCTTCTAACATCCAGGCTCCTTAATCGGACCCGAGTTAGTTAAGAGCCCGCCGCGCAAGTGGCGGGCTCTTTTTATTTGGTGCGCCCAGCATGGGCGCAATCTTGGGGGTGCAAGTCCTCCCGTAAGCTGACCACAGCGAACGAAGTGAAGCGCAACTGCATGAGGGCGACCGAGTGTGGGGAGGACAAGTGTGTTCGGACGAAAGTTTCTCGGTTACAGCTTCTGGTCTGGCAAAGGCGAGATCAAATGCAAGGTGGCCGCGCAGCCATTGGCGAACTTCAAGCAGCGGATCAGGCTGCTGACAGGTCGATCGGGTGGTCGAAGCATGGCCGATGTCGTGGAAAGGTTGCGACGATATGTATTGGGCTGGAAGGCTTACTTTCAGTTGGCGCAAACGCCTAAAATCTGGCGAACGCTGGACGAGTGGTTACGTCATCGGTTGCGATCCATTCAGCTCAAACACTGGAAGCGTGGCACGACCATGTATCGGGAATTGAAAGCTCTTGGTGCGTCAGAAAGTGTGGCGAGACAGGTGGCGGGAAATTCAAGGCGCTGGTGGCGTAACAGTGACCGATTGCTGAAGACGGTGCTGACCATCGCCTACTTTGATAGGCTCGGTGTTCCCCGACTCTCATAACCTCAACTTCTTGAACCGCCCGGTGCGGACCCGCATGCCGGGTGGTGTGGCAGGGGCGCAGCTACAATAGCTGCCCCCTATGCCGATCAAAATCGATCCAACACTTAAAGTGAGTGTGATGGTCGTTGCGGATAAGCGGTTCTTACCAGTCGAGCTGTACTGATAGCAGGCAGCGTGTTCAGATACCCAAAGCGAAAATCGTTCCGATCAGGACAGGCTGTGCTTCAAGCGATGGAGGCCAGTGCCGCATTCAGGGTCGCGCTGGGGCGCATGGCGCGTGAGGTCTTGTCAAAGTCGGGATGGTAATAGCCGCCCATATCCACCGGCTTGCCTTGCGCGGCAATCAATTCGGCATTGATCCTGGCCTCGTTGTCCGTCAGCGTCTTTGCCAACGCAGTGAAGCGCGCCTGAATAACCCGATCCTTGGTCTGTGCCGCCAAGGCCTGCGCCCAATACAGGGCGAGGTAGAAATGGCTGCCACGATTGTCAAGCTCGCCCACCTTGCGCGCGGGAGACTTGTTGTTTTCCAGGATCCGGCTGTTGGCCTGATCCAGCGTCTCGGCCAGCACTTGCGCCTGGGTGTTGTTGAATTTTTGGGCCAGATGCTCCAGCGACGCGCCTAACGCCAGGAACTCGCCGAGTGAGTCCCAGCGCAAATAGCCTTCCTGCTGGAACTGCTGCACATGCTTGGGAGCAGAGCCACCCGCGCCAGTCTCGAACAGGCCGCCGCCACTCATCAGCGGGACGATGGACAGCATCTTCGCGCTGGTGCCGAGTTCGAGAATCGGGAACAGGTCGGTGAGGTAATCGCGCAGCACGTTGCCGGTGACCGAGATGGTGTCTTTGCCTGCGCGGATGCGTTCAAGCGAGAGTTGTATCGCCTCTTCGGGCGACATGATGCGTATGTCCATGCCACTGGTGTCGTGGTCCTTGAGATATCGCTGCACTTTCTGAATGATCTGCGCGTCGTGTGCGCGGTTCTTGTCCAGCCAGAAAACAGCGGGTGCTCCGGTGGCGCGCACACGTGCAACGGCGAGCTTCACCCAGTCCTGAATCGGCGCGTCTTTGACTTGGCACATGCGGAAAATGTCACCTTGCTCGACCTGTTGCTCCAGCAGCGTCTTGCCGGTGGCATCGACAACACGCACCGTGCCGTTGCCGCTCATTTGAAAGGTCTTGTCGTGCGAGCCGTATTCCTCGGCCTGCTGCGCCATCAGGCCGACATTCGGCACGCTGCCCATGGTCTTGGGATCGAACGCGCCATGCTTTTTGCAATCGTCTATGACCACCTGATAGATGCGGGCGTAGCAGCGGTCAGGAATCAGTGCTTTGGTATCGTGCAGCTTGCCGTCCGTCCCCCACATCTTTCCCGAATCGCGAATCATGGCGGGCATCGACGCATCGACGATGACATCGCTGGGCACATGCAGATTGGTGATGCCCTTGTCCGAATTCACCATCGCCAGTTCTGGGCGGATTTTATAAGCGGTCTGAATGTCCGCTTCGATTTCGGCGCGTTGTGCGTCGGGCAGCTTCGCGAGTTTGGCGTAGAGGTCGCCCAAGCCGTTGTTGACGTTGACACCCAATTCTTTGATGACGGCCGCGTGTTTGTCGAACACATCCTTGAAGTAAACCGTCACGGCATGGCCGAACATGATGGGATCGGAGATCTTCATCATGGTGGCCTTGAGGTGCAAGGACAACAGCACGCCCTGCTTCTTTGCATCCTCCATCTGTTCTTCGTAGAACGCACGCAGGGCGCGGCGGCTCATCACGCACGCGTCGATCACTTCACCCGCCTGCAAGTTGAGTTTCTCTTTCAGTACCGTAGTCTGGCCATCCGCACCGATGAACTCGATGCGAGCAGCCTCGGCTTTTGAGACAGTTACAGATTTTTCGCTGCCATAAAAATCATCCTCATTCATGTGCGCCACATGAGTTCTGGACTCGCCGCTCCACGCGCCCATCTTGTGCGGATTATTTTGTGCGAATTTCTTGACTGAAGGTGCCGCGCGGCGATCAGAGTTGCCTTCGCGCAGCACGGGATTGACGGCACTGCCCAGCACTTTTCCGTAGCGCGCTTTGATGACCTTTTCGGCATCGTTTTGCGGATCGTCGGGATAATCCGGAATGTCGTAACTTTGAGCTTGCAATTCTTTGATGGCGGCTTTCAGTTGCGGCGGAGTCGCACTGATGTTCGGCAGTTTGATGATGTTGGCTTCTGGCTGGAGCGTCAGCGCGCCCAGCTCGGTCAGCTCATCCGCGATCTTCTGCTGCGCGGTCAGGTGTTCGGGAAAGTTCGCGAGGATGCGCCCCGCAAGCGAGATGTCCCGCGTCTCGACGGTAACACCGGCGGCCCTAGTGAAGGCTTGCACGATGGGTAACAAAGAATAGGTGGCCAGTGCCGGTGCTTCATCGACCATCGTGTAAATGATTTTATGACTTGTCATGTTGTTCTCTTTCAAGATTGTTGTGGGAGCTCGATCAACAAGATGTGTCAATGCTCAATGAGTTGAGGCGGGCTAAAATACGCGCTGAATAATTATCTGGTCGTGCTATGGGAAATGTTCTGCTGTTCAACAAACCGTTCGGCGTAATCTGCCAATTCAGTCGCGATGGTCTTCATCCGACGCTGGCGGATTATATCGCGCTTCCCGATTTTTATCCCGCCGGGCGACTCGATACCGACAGCGAGGGGCTGCTGCTGCTGACCGATGACGGAAAAATGCAACATCGCATCACCGATCCTAGGCACAAACTGCCCAAGACTTATTGGGTGCAAGTGGAAGGTAGGCCCGATGAGGCCGCTTTGGAGGCATTGCGCAAGGGTGTGTCGCTCAACGATGGCATCACGCTGCCCGCCGAGGCACAACGCATCGATGAACCCGCGCAACTCTGGCCACGTGATCCGCCGATTCGGGTACGCAAGGCAATCCCCACCAGTTGGATCGCGTTGACCCTGCGCGAGGGAAAAAATCGGCAGGTGCGGCGCATGACCGCAGCGGTCGGATTGCCGACGCTGCGTTTGATACGCCACAGCATCGGTGAATGGAGCCTGGATGATCTGCTGCCCGGGCAATGGCGGCGAGTTTGATTGGCTTGCCGCGCGGGATCGGATACGCATTGACAAAATTAAAGCCCCCTTTTACCGTAATTCCCGGTTCATTTTTTGCGAGGTCATGATGAGTTCCTTACGTGTGATGTTGTTGCTTGCCGCATTGGGTATGTCGGGTTTTGCCGTGAGCAGTGATGCGGAAACGCAGCCGGCCACTGTGCGTAACAAGCATCTGGAAAAATTATTGGGAACGTGGACCAGCACCGAAGGAGAGGTGACATTCAATACCAATAGCACCATCGTTTATAAAGGCAAAAAATATTACTGTGCCATCGCGCAGGGCACGATACAGATCAGCAAACACAAGGTCACGACCATCCTTCCCTACCGGTTTCTGGAGGGCAAGTTGCTCATCACCGATGGCGGTACTGTCACCACTTACACGCGTGCGCCGTAGCCGATGCGTTCACGCGCGATCTTCCCCGTGCCCAATCGAAAAAGCCCCGAACAGTCGGGGCTTTTTCGATTGGGCGTGCTGGACTTAACGGCCTCTGCGCGCGCCGGGTTTGGGTGAGAACAATGCAGGTTGCGGCATGGCTTGGTGGCGCGCCGCTTCAGATAGGTGTTGCTGGTCGGCGGGCGGGTTTTGCGGTGGCCGAGGTTTCGCCGAAGGTTGGCTGGTGCGGATTGGCTGGTCGCGTTGTTGCGGGTTACGTGCTGCGGGTTGGCGCGGTTGACGGGACTTTTGGCCTTGTCCGTCACGCGGTGTCTGGTTGCGATGAGCGGCACCTGTCGTGTTGCTATGACGTTTTTGCCCGTGCTGTGGACGCGGTGGGCGTGGGGCTTCCGCAGGGAGGTTGGTTGGTGCGACGAAGCTGTCTATGGTGATGCGCGGGATCTGCATTTTGATCAGGCGTTCGATATTTTTCAGATGGAGTGCCTCTTCGTTGTCCACCAGCGAAATGGCCGCGCCGTTACTGCCCGCTCGACCGGTACGACCGATGCGGTGCACATAATCTTCGGGCACGTTGGGCAATTCGAAATTCACCACGTGCGGCAGCATGTCGATGTCCAGGCCGCGTGCGGCGATGGATGTGGCGACCAGCACCGGCAGCGTGCCGTCCTTGAATTCTGCGAGGGCTTTGGTGCGTGCCGACTGGCTCTTGTTGCCGTGGATGGCGGCGGCGGGGATGCCATCTGCGGCCAGTTTTTCCGCCAGACGGTTCGCACCGTGTTTGGTGCGGGTGAATACCAGCACTTGCTTCCAGTCGTTGTGTTTGATGAGGTGCGCGAGCAAATGGCTCTTCAGCTTTTGCGGAATCATGTGCACGCTTTGTGTCACCAGTTCGGAGGTGGTGTTGCGGCGTGCCACTTCGACAAAGCCGGGGTTATGCAGCAGGCCATCGGCCAGCGTCTTGATCTCATCCGAGAAGGTCGCCGAGAACAACAAGTTCTGGCGTTGCTTGGGAAGTACCGCGAGGATCTTGCGGATGTCGCGTATGAAGCCCATGTCCAACATGCGGTCGGCTTCGTCGAGCACCAGAATCTCGACACCCGACAAATCCAGGGTTTTTTGTCCGACGTGATCGAGCAATCGACCCGGAGTGGCGACCAGAATATCGACTTGTCCACGCAAGGCTTTGATTTGCGGATTCACGTTCACGCCGCCGAACATCACCATGGACTTGAACGGCAGGTATTTGCCGTAAGTCTGCACCGACTCCTCGACTTGGGCCGCGAGCTCGCGCGTCGGGGTGAGGATCAGGCAGCGCGGTTTGCCGGGACGCGGGTTCGCGGCGGGTTTTTCGCTCAGGCGATGCAGGATGGGCAGTGTGAAGCCGGCGGTCTTGCCCGTGCCGGTCTGCGCGCCCGCCAACAGGTCGCCACCCGCGAGTACCAGCGGGATGGCCTGAGCTTGAACGGGGGTGGGTTGGGTGTAACCGGCATCGGTGATGGCGCGTAACAACGGGGCTGCCAGATTCAAACTGGCGAAGGTCATTTCTTGGGACAAGGGAATACTCCTGCGACGGTCTGCCACTTACAAGCGACACCAATCGAGACAGACGAATTAAGTTGGATAAAAAAACAGTGTGATCAAACGAGCCGCTACGCTGATTGGTGGGCGCAGGGTGGCGCATTATACCCGTCTTGGGCGGAAAGCATTGCAGTGTTCGATATTGTCGGCGTGGCGGCTGGTACGCGCTGCCAACGTGTCCACATGCGAGGCAGCGGTCACAAAGAGCTGCTAACCGATCCGATGCTGGAGATCGCAACGATCAGGGAGAGTATGCACACTACTATCCAACGCGCGAATCTAACCAGCACTTCGATCATTTTTATAACGGTTTTAATCATGTTGACCCCCGCTTAAAACCGCCATCACATACTGGTTGTGTGACATCTTGATGAAGCCCCGCAGAAGTTGAACAGATGTCTGTCGGTTTCCGCCCCTGGCATAGCGCAAACGCAAGCGAGGTATGTCGCCCGCCTCGTTACGTCGATGCGGGAGGCGGCCAGTCCCAATACGGATGGTTTGACACGACTCCCGACAGCGGATTTTCCAGTGAGACGGTGCGTCCGCGACGCTGCGCTAACGGTAGCTTGCTCAGGTATAATGCGCGCCTTTGAAATTTACCCGGTAGGAGATGAGATGCCTATTTATGCGTATGGATGCGCCCGTTGCGGCGTGCAAAAAGACGTGATGCAAAAAATGAGCGATGCGCCGCTCACCCGCTGCCCCGAATGCGGTGAAGAAAGTTTTTCCAGGCAATTGACCGCCGCCGGTTTCCAATTGAAGGGCAACGGTTATTACGCGACTGATTTTAAGAGCGGTGGCAAGCCCAAGACCGAAGCGGCTTGTCCCCCTTGTGCCGCATCGGGTTCTTGCCCGGTGGCCGGTTAGTCGGCGATGCCGCGCATGAAAAAATATTTCATCACCGGATTGCTGGTCTGGGTGCCGCTCGGCATCACCTTTTGGGTATTGAATCTGACCATAAGCACGATGGATCAGACGCTGTTGCTGCTGCCCCAGAGCTGGCATCCCGACAAGTTGCTGGGCATCCATATTCCCGGTCTGGGCGTGATCCTGACGCTGGCCGTGGTGGGCATGACCGGCCTGCTGATGCGCAACGTGTTCGGCCAGGTGCTGTTGCGTTACTGGGAAGGCGTGTTGGAGCGCATCCCTTTCGTGAACACCATATACAAGGGCGTGAAGCAGGTCAGCGACACGCTGCTGTCGGGGAATGGCAACTCGTTCCGCAAGGTGTTGCTGGTGCGTTACCCGCACCCCGAGGCGTGGTCGCTGGCCTTTCAGACCAGTGCGCCCGGAGAGGTGCTGGCCCAGTTCGACGAGGAATATGTGGCGGTGTTCATCCCCACCACGCCGAGTCCGGTCAACGGGTTTTATTTCTTCGTACGCCGCGCCGATACCATAGAACTGGACATGACCGTAGATGTCGCTTTGCGTTCTATCGTCTCGATGGGCGTGGCGGCGGATTCCAGTTCCGGCAAGTATCGCGCGTTCATTTCCAATACCTAACCTTCATTTGATTCTTTAAGACATGCGTACACATTATTGCGGCTCTCTCAACACCGACCAACTCGACCAGACCGTGAGCATCTGCGGCTGGGCGCATCGCCGCCGCGACCACGGCGGGGTAATCTTCATCGACCTGCGCGACCGCGAAGGTCTGGCGCAAGTGGTGTGCGATCCAGACCGCGCCGAGATGTTCAAGATCGCCGAGTCGGTGCGCAGCGAATTCGTGCTGCGCATCACCGGCAAGGTGCGTCGCCGCCCGAGCGGTACGACCAACAGCAATATCACCAGCGGCGAGATCGAGATCCTGTGTCACGAGATCGAAGTGCTCAACACCGCCGTGACCCCGCCGTTCCAGCTGGATGACGAGAATCTTTCCGAGAACGTGCGCCTGACGCATCGCGTCATCGACCTGCGCCGTCCGCAGATGCAGAAGAACATGATGCTGCGCTACAAGGTGGCGATGGCGTTCCGCCGCTTCCTCGACAGCCGTGGTTTCATCGACATCGAGACACCGATGCTGACCAAGTCCACACCGGAAGGCGCGCGCGATTATCTGGTGCCGTCGCGTGTGCATCCGGGCGAGTTCTTCGCGCTGCCGCAATCGCCGCAGCTGTTCAAGCAGATGCTGATGGTGGCGGGCTTCGACCGTTACTACCAGATCACCAAGTGTTTCCGTGACGAGGACCTGCGCGCCGATCGTCAACCGGAATTCACCCAGGTCGATATCGAGACTTCGTTCCTGAACGAGACACAGATCACCGCGCTGACCGAAGATCTGATCCGCACCGTGTTCAAGGAAGCGATGGATGTGGATCTGCCCAATCCTTTCCCCCGCATGACTTATCAGGAAGCGATGGCGCGCTTCGGCTCGGACAAGCCCGATCTGCGCGTGACGCTGGAGTTGACCGAAGTCACCGATGTGGTGAAGGATGTCGCGTTCAAGGTTTTTTCAGGTGTGGCGAATTCTGCCAATGGCCGCGTGGCGGCATTGCGCGTGCCGGGAGGCGCGGCTTTTACCCGTGGCGAGATCGACGAGTACACCAAGTTCGTCGGCATCTACGGTGCAAAGGGTCTGGCTTACATCAAGGTCAACGACATCACACAACTGAATGACACCGGCTTGCAATCGCCTATCGTGAAGAACCTCCACGCAGCCGCGTTGCAGGCGATCATAGACCGCACGGGTGCTGCTAACGGCGACATCATCTTCTTTGGCGCGGACAAGGAAAAAGTGGTCAACGATGCCATTGGCGCATTGCGCTCCAAGATCGGTCACGAGAAAGGCCACGTCAACGGCAACAAATGGGAGCCGCTGTGGGTGGTGGATTTCCCGATGTTCGAATACGACGAGGAAGGCAAGCGTTGGAACGCCTGCCACCATCCGTTCACCGCGCCCAAAGACGAGCATCTTGCGTTGCTGGAAAGCGATCCGGGCAAGTGTTTGGCCAAGGCTTACGATTTGGCATTGAACGGTTGGGAGCTGGGCGGCGGTTCGGTGCGTATTCATAAAGAGGCTGTTCAATCGCAAGTGTTCCGCGCGCTGAACATCGGCGCGGAAGAGGCGCAACTCAAGTTCGGTTTCCTGCTCGACGCGCTGCAATACGGCGCCCCTCCGCATGGCGGTCTGGCTTTCGGCCTGGACCGTATCGTCACGATGATGACCGGTGCGGAATCGATACGCGATGTGATCGCCTTCCCCAAGACCCAGCGTGCGCAATGTTTGTTGACGCAAGCACCGAGTGCGGTCGATGAACGTCAGTTGCGCGACCTGCATATCCGGCTTCGTCAACCTGCCGTTGTGGAAGTGACCAAGGAATAACCGTCATGTTGGGAGCTTTGCGTTGGTTCGGCTTGATGTTACTGGTGATGGCCAGCCTGTCGGACGCGCAAGCCTTTCAATGGCAAAGTCACCCTCACGAGCAAAACCAGAATCAGGGCGCGATGGGAGCGGTCTTCGTTGCCGAGCTGCCCGATCAGGCACGCGCAACGCTGCGCGCCATCAAGCAGGGCGGGCCGTTCGCCTATGACCGGGACGGTGTGGTATTCGGCAACTTCGAGCGGGCATTGCCCAAACAAGCGCGCGGCTATTATCACGAATACACGGTGAAGACTCCCGGTGTGCATAGTCGCGGCGCGCGGCGCATCATCAGCGGTGGCAG
>JABEVG010000063.1 GCA_013044075.1 Gallionella sp. | reverse complement strand
TAAACGTGTAAGGTCGGCTCAATGCGACCCGGACTATCCATATCATGGGGGGTTACTCCGGTAAAAAGTATTGCTATGGAACATCAACTTGCCACAAGCGATCGATCGGTGTGTGCCGGTCTTGCGGACTCTGTTCTCGACGGCGGGCATTGTATAAGGGAATATCGAGCCGCAGCAAACATGACAAAAGTTTAACAATGCGCGTTCGCGGCACAATATGCCTCACGCCCGGATCGGTCAAAGGCTAAAGGGGTATCTCTAATAATTACCCGTTCATGCTTCGACAGGCTCAGCACGAACGGGGCACTTGCTGGCTTATAGTAATGGCCGTTCGCACTGAGCCTGTCGAAGTGTGATTTTTAGAGAGATCCTATAGATTAGCCGGTCGGCAATGTATCGTCGCGCGGGTGCCGGGGTTGGCATCGCCCAGCTCGAACCTGAAATCGTGCAACCGGATAATCGCCATGACAATACTCAGTCCCAAGCCATAACCGGGAGTTTGCAGCTCGTTCCCGCCACGGTAAAAACGGTTGAGCACCGCCGCCCGTTCGCTCTCCTTTATCCCGCTACCGCTGTCGACAATATCGATGACCGCTCCTTCCGCCCCGCGCGCGAGTCGCACCGCTATCCGCCCGCCGGCGGGCGTAAATTTGATCGCATTGTCGAGCAGATTGATGATCGCCTCGAACAACAGCTCACCGTCACCGTGAATAGTATCGACCGGCTCCGCACTCATCGACAATTGGATAGATTTGTCTTCCGCAAGCGGCTCGAAAAAACTGACCGCCTGTTCCAGAATCTCGCGCAAGCCGATCTGTTTGAAACCGGCGCGCCGCCGCTGGTTTTCGATCTCCGAGATACGCAACAGCGCGCGGAAACGCTGCAACAGCGAATCCACTTCGGCGATCACCTGCCCCGCCATCGCCTGCTGCGCGGGTGCGTCGCCCAGTTGTTGCTGCATCCGGTACAGCACCGCGCGCAGCCGGGTCAACGGGGTGCGCAGATCATGGGCGATGCTGTCTCCGACGCTCTTGATCTCCGACATCAGCCGCTCGATCTCATCGAGCATCCGGTTCACGATGCCGGACAACATATCGAGTTCGTCGCGGTGCTTGCCGACCGGCAGCCGCTGCCGGATGTTGCCGCGCATGATGAGTTCGCAGACCTGCCGGATCTGCTCGACCCGGCGCAGCGGACGAAAACTTAACGCCAGGCCGAACATCACCCCGAACAGAATGGTCAGCGACCCGCTCCAGAAAAACGCCCGGCGCATGATCTCGCCGAACTCGATGAGCTGCTGCACATCGTGCCCGATCAGCAGCACGTCACCCGACCCCAGGCGGGTCGCCAGCACACGGGCGGGCAGCGGTTGCGAGGGTGCGTGGGTCGCCAGCAGCGTGATCTCGCGGATATCTCCGTTCATCGGCACGCCTTGTGGACGTTCCGCGACATTTCCGGACACCCGGCTGCCGTCGGGTGCGAACAGCCCGTAAAAATAGATATGCCGCTGGTCGCGCTGTATGCTTTTGTCCAACTCCTCGGGCAGGCGTGCCGGGCTCACTCCGGCCAGACGGGTGTTTTCCAGGATCAGGATTTGATCCACCCGCCGCGTCATTTCCATCGCCGTCTGCCGGTACACCAAGCCCAGCAGCACGACCACGCACAGCGTGAAGAACAGGCTGTAGAACAGGGTCAGACGGAAGGCGACCGTGCGCGACAGTTCAGCGATATTCATCTAGCGTGTACCCCGAACCGCGCACGGTATGGATAAGTGGCGACAGGCCCGGCACATCGACCTTGCGGCGCAGGCGGGCGATGTGCACATCGATGATATTGGTGCCGGGATCGAAGTGATAGCCCCACACCGACTCGAACAGCATGGTGCGGGTGATGATCTGCGCCGAATTGCGCATCATATATTCCAGCAGGCGGAACTCGGTCGGCAGCAGATCGAGCACACTGTCGCCGCGCCGCGCCTGCCGCCCCACCAGATCGAGCTCGAGGTCGGCGACCCGCAACTGCGTCTGGCGACCCGCGCGGTTGCGCCGCCGCAGCAACACCTCCACGCGTGCCGCCATCTCCTCGGAAGCGAACGGCTTGACCAGATAGTCGTCGCCGCCCGCGCGCAATCCGTCGATGCGCTCATCCACATCGCTCAACGCGCTGATCATCAGCACCGGCGTGTCGATATTCTTTTCCCGCAACGTGGACACGATGGTCAGGCCGTCCACCAGCGGCAGCATGCGATCCAGCGTGATGAGGTCGTAGTGTCCGCTCAGCGCGCGCGCCAGCCCGTCCCGGCCGTTGCGCGCCCACTCGACGGTAAAACCGTGATTGCCGAGTTCGGTCACAATCTCCTGCGCCGTCGTCTCGTCGTCCTCGATAGTCAGAATGATAGCCATCTGTAAAACCCTCTGGTTGGTACACGCCCCCGGCGCATTATTGATTTCACTAGTCTGCGGACAGCAGGCTTTCGTATGGGATGTGCAATCCATCGTGCAGTCGTTTCACCATTTTCAGGCTGAGTCGACGCTTGTGGTTCAATACTTCGGAAACACGACCGCTTGAGCCGATAAAGGGCTCAAGGTCTTTTTGGGTGAGGCCTTGTTGCTCCATTCTGAATTTGATCGCCTCGACCGGATCAGCCGCGCTTATCGGGTAATGCTTGAACTCGTAGGCTTCGATGAGCGTCACAAGAATCTCCATCTCGTCCCCCTCCGGTGTCCCTTCTTGCGCGTGGAACACTGTTTCCAGACGCTTGAATGTGGCGCGCAAGTCTTCATCGTTTCTGATTGGCTTAATATTCATTGACGTTCTCCACGTTTATTTTGTCATATTGCGCATGGGTTCCAACGAACTTCACCCACACAATCCCGGCGCGATATTGCACCTCCACGACCAGGCGATACTTGTTACCGGAGATATTGAACACCACGCGGTTGTTGGCACAAATACTCGCGTTCCCGTACTGCTCTTTGACGTCTTGCGGCATCTTCCAGGCTGCCTTGATCGCTTCGTCGTGCCAACTTTGCAACGCACCTTGCGAATCCGAAAATTTCGGCTGACTCCAAAATCTGATCAACGTGCTCTTGGCGATCACTCGCATGCGACACCTCCCATTTCGGGAGAGTGTAATCTTCCCCAGAGGGTTACGCAACAGCCATTGGCGATCAAAATTAAAAAGCCCACTGTATCGCTACAGTGGGCTTTACTGACTACACGCTAATCTTTGACTGGCTAGGCCAACAAGGACTTATCAGAACTGAACGCGCAGACCGGCACCATAAGTGTTGAAGGTGGCGATGGTAGCAACACCCGGACCAAAGACTGCTCCACCTGATTTCTTGTCCAGCATGAAGGCCGCATACAGATTGGTCTTCTTGCTCAGGTAGTATTCAACCATGGCCGAGTAGTATTTGTCTGTAGCATCGGCATTAGCACCAGTACCGGTGTTTCCAGCAGCATTGTTCCAAGCTGGTGTAACGGCATCATAGAAACCCACCGATGCCTTGACCGCAGGGGAGACCTGATAGTTTGCACCCAACCAGTACACGTTGATGTTCTTCTGGCCGGTAAATGCCGAAATCGCACCCACGTTATAGCCGTAAAGTTGGCCGATACCCTGATCCGCACCGTAGTTGCCTGGTGCCGAGATCTGCATACGCTCATAACCCGCCTTCAGAGCCAACTTCTCCGTCGTCTGATAACGCAAGGCCGCCAGGTAAGAAGTCAGATTGACATACTGCGCGTTAACCGTATTGGGAGTTGCATTAGCACTGATGGCGGTCGTGTCGTTGGTCTGTTGCATCGCCAGTTGCACGCCGAAGGCATCGGATTCATAACCCACGTTAGCCTGCGCATTGCTGCGTGCCGATGTAGCACCTGCCATACCGCCCATGCCATACATCGCATTCACATTGAAATTGCCGAACTTCTTGGCATACTTGATGGCATTGTCGACGCGCGAGTTATCCGTCACACCGCCGCCGCCGTAAGAGCCGGAAAAGTTGATAGGCGAGAACATCTGCGCGTTCACCGGATCATAACCGTTGGTGCTGCCGATGATTTCCAGCTGCAAGCTGTACTGACGACCGAAGGTGACTGCGCCCAGATCGGTATTGGACAGCCCGACCAAAGCCATGCGGTTGAACAACTGGCCGTTCAATGCCGTATCGGCAATCATGGCGCCGTTATTGATACCACCGACACCATTGACATTACCCGCACGATTGGCACCACCCGCCAGGCCGGAGGTAGACACACTGCCGGTACCCAGGCTGAATGCCGATTCCAAACGGAAGAAAGCCTTGTTGCCACCACCCAGATCTTCGCTGCCTTTGATGCCCCAACGGGACTGCGATTCGCCGCCGTTCATCATGCCGCGAACTGTACCAATGCGTGCGTTAGTACCGTTACCTGTAGGAACAGCACCAGTCACGAACTGTGAGCTGAAGTTACCGGCATTGGTCATCTGGGCGACGCCCACGTCCAAAATGCCATACACATTCAGTTCGGATTGGGAACTGGCTGACAGATTGACGACTTCAGGGTGAGCAGTGCCAGCCTCTTCCGCTTGAGCCGTTCCTGCGAACGCGCCCAAGATTGCAACCGCGATTAGCGACTTTTTCATCATTTAGTAAACACTCCAAATAAGTTTTGCTTCCAAAAATCGACCGGCACGCGACCGGTCAACTGAATAAAAATCCTCCGGGGGAAGATTTCAGCGGCGGATTATCCCGATTGAAATATTTGCCGCAAGGCGTTTGCTGAAGTTTTAACAAAAGATTCACAAAAGTGTTGTTTTTTTGCGACAGCTCGGTGTCAGCCTGATGAAATGACCTTGCTAGCCACACGACAACCACGGGCTGAGCGACGGCGTAATTGGTTTTGGTTTTTGCACCGGCGGAAGATCGCAAACAACACACGACCTTTGTGCCGGAGCAATTCCGTGGCTGAGATTCGCGTACAACAAGCGAATGCTTTTCTGCGCGCCTATAAAAACTTCACGACAAGCAAAACGATTTAGTCGATCAGGCGGTGGCGGATATTGTTGCCGATCCGTCTATTGGCGTAGCCAAAAAGGGCGACCTTGCCGGTGTGTTTGTTTACCAATTTGATCGCGCGCTTAAACGCTGAACGTTCAATACTGCTTACTTCCCGATATCCTTCATTCCGGCTCGCGCTGGGATTGAAGGATAAATCGGCGTTTCCCTGGAATGTGGGCGGGGTTTATGCGGCGGCAATCACAATACCGGCGAACTCCCCGGCAAAATCAGGGCTTGCCGGAGATACACCAAGATTGACTATTGATCCGGCACTCTTTATCCAAGAATCCGTTCGCATTGAGCTTGTCGAAATGTGAATGGATTCTTGTGCTTCGACAGGCTCAGCACGAACGGC
>JABEVG010000062.1 GCA_013044075.1 Gallionella sp. | reverse complement strand
TACGTGTCGCTTGCATTAACGCTTCCTTGATTTATTTGGTTGACACTAACCAAATAAATTTGTGTGGTGCCGGGGGGGGGACTCGAACCCCCACGCCTTGCGGCACCGGATTTTGAGTCCGGCACGTCTACCAGTTCCATCACCCCGGCGAAGCGACGCGCATTATCCATGAAACGGTTGCGTGCATCAAGCTACAATCGCGCCTTTGCGAAAATAGCAGCCCGTTATGCGTACTGATGAGTTTGATTTTGTCCTGCCTGAGCACCTGATCGCCCAACATCCGCCGGCGCGGCGCGGTGCCAGCCGGATGTTGCACGTGCATGACGGGAGGCTTGATGACAGGCAGTTCACGGATTTTTTAGCACAGGTGCAAGCGCGCGACGTGCTGGTATTGAACGACACGCGCGTCATCAAGGCGCGGCTGTTTGGCACCAAGCAAACGGGCGGACACGTCGAAGTCATGGTCGAGCGCGTGTTGAATGACCACGAAGTGTTGGCGCAGGTGCGCGCCAGCAAATCCCCCAAGGCCGGAAGTTATTTGCATCTGGCCGGACAAATCAACGTCGAGGTGCTGGCGCGCGAGGGCGAGTTCTTTCATTTGCGTTTTATGGACGAAGAGAATGTGTGGACGTTGCTGGAGCGGCACGGGCGATTGCCGCTGCCTCCATACATCGCCCATGCTGCCGATGGTGTGGACGAGCAACGCTATCAGACCGTGTACGCGCGGGCGGCGGGAGCGGTCGCCGCACCGACTGCCGGATTGCATTTCGATGAGGTCATGCTGCGTGCTTTGCACGACAAGGGTGCGCGGATCGTGCACGTGACTTTGCACGTGGGGGCGGGGACGTTCCAGCCGGTGCGCGCCGAGTACGTGCATGAGCACATCATGCACAGCGAGCGTTATGAGATTCCGCAAGCAACCGTGGATGCGATCGCCCATGCGCGCAGCGTGCAGGGGCGGGTGATCGCGGTCGGCACGACCAGTCTGCGCGCGCTGGAAAGTGCCGCTGCATCGGGCGAATTGCAAAGCGGGGTGGGCGAGACTCGGATATTCATTACGCCGGGCTATGCGTTCCGCGTGGTGGACGTGTTGCTGACCAACTTTCATTTGCCTAAATCCACGCTGCTGATGTTGGTGAGTGCCTTCGGCGGAGTGGCCGCGCTGCGCGCCGCCTATCAACACGCGGTGGCAAACGAATATCGTTTCTTCAGTTATGGCGATGCGATGATGATAGAAAGAGCTAGTAGATAGTAGCTACTGGCGAGTAGCTTTGAAAAAACTTATTTAAGAAAGTCGTAATGGAATTTACTTTATATAAGACCTCCGGCATGGCGCGGCGCGGGCAGATCTCGCTGGCGCATGGCACGGTACAGACCCCAGCCTTTATGCCTGTGGGCACTTACGGCACGGTGAAGGCGATGTCGCCGCTGGAGCTGCATGAGATCGATGCGCACATCGTGCTGGGCAACACCTTTCACTTGTGGCTGCGGCCCGGACTGGAGGTCATCGAAGCGCATGGCGGGCTGCATCGCTTCATGGGCTGGGACTCGCCCATCCTCACCGATTCGGGCGGATTCCAAGTCTTCAGTCTGGGCGCGTTGCGCAAGATCACCGAGGAGGGGGTGAGGTTCCAGTCCCCGGTGAATGGCGACAAGTTATTCCTTACGCCGGAAGAATCCATGCGCATCCAGCGGGTGTTGAATTCCGACATCGTGATGATCTTCGACGAGTGCACGCCGCATCCCGCCACAGTGCGCGAAGCGGCGGATTCCATGCGGTTGTCGCTGCGCTGGGCTGCGCGTTCCAAAGCCGCGCATGGCGATAATCCCAATGCCTTGTTTGGCATCGTGCAGGGCGGTATGTACGAAGAATTGCGCGATGAGTCGCTGCGCGGTCTGACCGACATCGGTTTCGACGGTTACGCCATCGGCGGGCTATCGGTGGGTGAGCCCAAGGAAGATATGTTGCGCATCCTGGCACATACCGCACCGCAACTGCCCCAGGAAAAGCCGCGCTATCTGATGGGCGTGGGCACGCCGGAGGATATTGTGGCTGCGGTGGCGCAGGGCATAGACATGTTCGATTGCGTGATGCCGACCCGCAACGCGCGCAACGGTTGGCTGTTCACCCGGCATGGCGACATCAAGATACGCAACGCGGTGCACAAGACCGACACCTCTCCTTTGGACCGGGACTGCCCGTGTTACACCTGCAAGCATTTCAGTCGCGGCTATTTGCATCACTTGCAGCGCGTCAACGAGATACTCGGCGCGCGCCTCAACACCATCCACAACCTGCATTATTACCAGCAGCTGATGTCCGAGATACGTGCCGCCATCGAGGCGGACGCGTTTGCGCAGTTCGTGACGCGTTTCCACGCACGGCGTAAAGGGCAGTCATCAGCTTGAAACACGCTTCATGCTAGAATGCGCGGCTTTTTCAACTTGGAGATTGAGTACATGTTTATTAGTAACGCATACGCGGAAGCCGCCGCCGCACCGGCAGGCAATGACTTGATGCAGTTTTTGCCGCTGGTCGCCCTGGTGGTGGTGTTTTATTTTCTGATCCTGCGCCCGCAACAAAAGCGCGCCAAAGAACACAAGGCGATGTTGACCGCCTTGCAACGCGGCGACGAAGTCGTGACCAGCGGCGGCGTGATCGGTAGTGTCACCAAGGTGTACGAGCAATATGCCAGCGTCGAGTTGGCCGAGAACGTCGAAGTCATCGTGCAAAAAAGCGCGATCCTGAGCGTGCTGCCTAAAGGCACGATCAAGTCTGTCAAGTAAATGTAGTGATGAATCAACAAGCCGGGTTCGTCCCGGTTTGTTGTTTTCTGTGCTGGTGAAATAAGTAAACTCGAGGTTGTGATGAATCGTTACCCGTTGTGGAAATATGTGCTGATCTTTACCGTGCTGTTGGCGGGTTTGATCTATACCTTGCCGAATTTCTTTGGTGAATCACCCGCCGTGCAAGTCTCGCCGTTGCGCACCGGCATCAAGGCGGATGCGGCATTACTGGCGCGCGCAGCCGACGCGCTCAAGGCGGCGAATCTCAATCCCGATATGTTGAGCTTGGAAGGCAACAGCGTGAAAGCGCGCTTCGCCGATACCGACACGCAGCTCAAGGCCAAAGATGCGCTGCACGGAGCACTGGGTGAGGATTATGTGGTCGCGCTGAATCTGGTGTCGCGTTCGCCGCAATGGTTGACCAACCTGCACGCACTGCCGATGTATCTGGGGCTGGACTTGCGTGGCGGCGTGCATTTTCTGCTGCAAGTAGACATGAAGGCCGCGCTGGATAAGACCCTGGAGGCGACCACTGGCGATCTGCGCAGTACCTTGCGCGAGCAGAACGTGCCGTACTCGGGTGTGAGTCGCGAGGGGGATGTGTTGCTGGTCAAGTTCCGCGATGCGGCGGCGCGCGACAAGGGCGAGGAACAAATCAAGCAGCACTTTGCCGATTACAGACTGAGCGGCAAGGAGCAGGGCGGCGAATTCTTGTTGCAAGCCCAGCTCACCGAGCAAGCCAAACGCCGCATCGAGGAATCTGCGGTACAGCAAAACCTGCTGACCCTGCGCAATCGCGTCAACGAGCTGGGCGTGGCCGAACCGGTCATCCAGCAACAGGGCGTGGATCGCATCGTCGTGCAACTGCCCGGCGTGCAGGACACGGCGCGCGCCAAAGATATTCTGGGGCGTACCGCGACC
>JABEVG010000061.1 GCA_013044075.1 Gallionella sp. | reverse complement strand
GGGTTTCATCATCTCGGGCTTGGGCGGTTCGCGCGTGCAGATCGGCGGCCCCACCGGGGCGTTCATCGTCATCGTGTACGGCATCATCGCGCAGTACGGTTACGCCAGCCTGCTCATCTGCACCATCATGGCGGGCTTTATCCTGGTAGTGATGGGCCTGACCCGCATGGGCAATCTGATCAAATTTTTCCCGCGCCCCCTGATCATGGGTTTCACCAGCGGCATCGCGGTACTCATCATCTTCAGTCAGCTCAAGGATTTTTTCGGGCTCAAGACCGGTGCACTGCCCGCCGAGTTTTTCACCAAGCTCGCGGTGCTCTACCACGCCTTGCCCAGCTTTGATGCCATCACCATCCTGCTGGCCTTATGTTCGGCGTTGTTGATCTGGTTCTATCCGAAAGCCTGGGCGCAGAAACTGCCCTCCCCCATCGTCGCGCTGATATTCGGCACGGTATTGGTCGCCTTATTCCACCTGCCGGTGGAAACCATAGGCACGCGCTTCGGCGGCATCCCGCAAGGCTTGCCGGACTTTTCCATACCCGAAATCAGTCTCGCGACGTTGCGCCATCTGATCGCGCCGGCACTGACCATCGCCCTGCTGGGTGCGATCGAATCACTGCTTTCGGCGGCAGTGGCCGACGGCATGATAGATGACAAACACGACCCGAATCAGGAGCTCATCGCGCAAGGCATCGCCAACATCGTCACCCCCTTCTTCGGCGGCGTTCCGGCCACCGGTGCGATCGCGCGCACGGCGGCCAATGTCCGTTCCGGTGCAACCAGCCCCGTCTCCGGCATGGTGCATTCCCTCACCCTGCTACTGATTATTCTGCTCGCCGCACCGTTGGCCAAGAACATCCCGCTCGCCACGCTCTCCGCCATCCTGTGCATCGTCGCGATCAACATGGGCGAGTGGGAGGCCTTCCTCACCCTGCGTAAATATCCCGCCAGCGACAGCGCGGTGTTGCTGGTGACGTTCCTGCTCACGGTATTATTTGGCCTCACGGTCGCCGTGGAAGTCGGCATGTTCATCGCCATCTTTTTCTTTATCCGACGCATCACCGAACTCACCCACGTCAGCCTGGC
The DNA here is from genome assembly GCA_013044075.1 of Gallionella sp. GTDB lineage: Bacteria > Pseudomonadota > Gammaproteobacteria > Burkholderiales > Gallionellaceae > Gallionella. Next base: position 13,936 of record JABEVG010000061.1, on the reverse strand, counting down.
CGACGAGTCACCGCTGCCCGAAGATGGCGAGAACACCCTGATACGCAAGGCCGTGCCGCCGGGTGTGATGATCTACCGCGTGTTCGGCGCGTTGTTCTTCGGCGCGGCGGACAAGCTCGAAGCCATCCTCTCCAAGACCCACACCGAGCCCGACGTGCTGATACTCAAGATGCACGAGGTCATCAGCATGGATGCCAGCGCACTGCACACGCTGGAACATCTGCACGACAAATTGCGCGCGCACGGCAATCATCTCATCCTGTGCGGCCCGCATACCCAGCCCTATTTCCTCATGCATCAGGCCGGATTCTTTACCCGGATAGGCAAAGAGAACGTGACTGCCAATCTCGAGGACGCGCTGACCCGCGCCAAAATTCTATTGGCGGCGAAGGCAACGGATTGAATTAAGTTTGCGCGCCTCACACCCGACCAACGATGGGAATTGCTTTGGCAAAGGAAACCTTCATGTTCACCCAAGCGACTTTCGATTTTCTCGACGAACTGGCGGCCAATAATGACAGGGCCTGGTTCGAGGCCAACAAACCCCGCTATGAGTCGCTGGTGCGCGAACCGGCTCTGGACTTCATCGACGCGATGGGGCCGGTGCTAAAAGCCTTCGCGCCGCACTTCCGCGCCGAGCCGCGCAAAGTGGGCGGCTCGCTGATGCGGGTATTCCGCGACACGCGTTTCTCGCGCGACAAGACCCCGTACAAGACCAACATCGGCATCCAGTTCCGCCATGCACTGGGCAAGGACATCCACGCACCGGGCTTCTATGTACATATCGCCACCGACGAGTGCTTCTTCGCCGCAGGCTGCTGGCATCCAGAAGCCGATACGCTGGGCAAGATACGCGACCTCATCGCGCAAAAACCCGAGCTGTGGTTCGCCGCGCGCGATGACAAAAAGTTCGCCGCACACTGGGCGCTTTGGGGCGACAGTCTGATCCGCCCTCCGCGCGGTTATGCCGCCGACCATGTGGCGATAACCGACATCAAGCGCAAGGACTTCGTCGCACTCGCGCCTCTGTCGATCAAAGAGGTCACGGGCAACGGCCTGGTCAAACTGGCCGAAAGGCGGTTTGCCGAAAGCGCGCCCCTGATGAAGTTCTTATGCACCGCGCTGGCTGTGCCGTTCTGACGGTGCTTGAGACCGCTGGGCATGCGTGAACAGTCGCGCGGCGAGGAACTCGCCAACAGCATCAGCCACGGGATCGGGATGGTCGCATCGCTGGTAGGCGCACCGTTCATCATCCTGCACGCGCTACATCACGACACGGCCCGCTCTGTCGTGGGCGTGAGCATCTTTGCCGCGACCATGGTGCTGCTCTACCTCGGCTCCACGATCTATCACGCGCTACCGCAAGGCAAAGCCAAACGCGCGTTCCAGATCATCGAACATTCCTCGATCTATCTGCTGATCGCGGGAACCTACACGCCATTCACGCTGGGTGTGCTGCACGGCACATGGGGCTGGTCGCTGCTGGTCATCATCTGGGGGCTGGCTTTGGCCGGGGTGATATTGAAAGCACTGGACAGGCTGTCGCGCCCTGTCCTTTCCACCGGGCTCTACCTGCTGATGGGCTGGCTGGTCGTCGTCGCGGCCGTGCCGATGTATGCGCGCGTACCCGCGAGCGGACTGCTGTTGCTGGTCGCCGGTGGCGTGGCTTACACGGCAGGCGTGGCATTCTTCGTGACCGATGCGCGGCTGCGCTACGGTCATTTCATCTGGCATCTGTTCGTGCTGGCCGGCACCACCTGCCATTACTTCGCCGTGCTCTGGTATGCGGCTTGAACGAACAGGCAACTCCTCAGACTTGTGTTCCAGCGCGATACCGGCCAGCTCCAGCACGATGCCCAGAGCCAGCAACAACGCACCCGGCCAGACTGCAGGTACAAACAACATCATCACCACACTGGCGAGCGCGGCACGTAACGCCTCTATCCTCCCTGAGGATGGGCGCAATAGGCAGACTTGTTCGCCTGTACTATGATGCCCAGCCTGAACGACCAACTCAAAGGTGCCGCAATGACAACTGACGCGCTGCACAATCAATCTCGCGCAACCGACCACAAGCCATGAACTGGATGCGCAATCTGATTTCTGAACGAATGCGCGAGAACCTTGCGCTGCGCTGGTTCGGGCTCTCCAAGATACCGTTATTGTTCTATGTCGGCGTGACCATAGTGGATGTCTCTCCACAGCACATGGTGGTGCGCATCCCGTTGCGGCGCAGAACCAGAAACCACCTCGGCTCGATGTATTTCGGCGTGCTTTGCGCCGGAGCCGATTGTGCGGGCGGCGCACTTGCCATGTCGCTGATCAGGCGGCAGCGTGAACCCATCTCGCTGGTGTTCAAAGACTTCAACGCCGAGTTCCTCAAACGTGCCGAGGGTGACGTGGATTTTTGCTGTACCCAGGGCACAGAAATCACCGAGTTGGTCTTGCTGGCTGCCACATCGGGTGAGCGTGTCGAAAGGCAGATTGAGGTCATCGCGACCGTTCCCGCGCTGAGCAACGAACCGGTCGCCAGATTCCAACTGACCTTGTCCCTGAAAAAACGCATCTAGCCGTTGAGCGGTTTTTGCGAGCGGCAATCAGCGGTCCTTTGCCGCGCTTGTTTGTCGCTTTATGCCTATGCCATTTCGGTAAACTGCAATAACAGCAGGCATGCCAGCGGCATGTACAATGCAGCCTGCGCATTGCCCCACAGAAATAGACCCATGCAAACCGAGACACTACAGACTTTGATCGACGACATATTGCGCGACATCTCCCGTGATGATTTCGCACTACCGACCCTGCCCAATGTGGCGACCAGGATTCAGGAGCTGATGGCCGATCCCAACGTCTCTGCCGACCGGATCGTTGCGGTGCTGTCCGGCGATCCTTTCGTTTCCGCACAGATCATCAGGAGTGCCAACAGTGCCGCATTTGCCGGCATGCCGCCGATTAGCAACGTGCGTGATGCGACGTTACGCCTGGGCTATCGTCAGCTGCACAATCTGGTGATCACCCTCACCGTGGACAGGTTGTTCAGTTCCAATAATCCCGCCGCCAATCAACGCTTGAAACAAGTCTGGGAGCACAGTCGCCGGGTCGCGGCGGTGAGCTATGTACTCGCATCGCGCCACGCCCACCTGTCTCCCGACCAGGCCTTGCTGGCCGGTCTGATGCATAACATCGGCCTGTTGCCGCTCTACTTGCATATTGAGAACAACCGTCCGCAACTCGATGCCGATACGCTGGCGACCCTGGGCAGAAAGACGCACCAGTCGATAGGCGCGAAGTTACTTGCCAGCTGGCACTTCCCGACCGAGGTCATCACGGTGGTACGGGAGCATGAGAACTTGCACCGGGAATCCGGCATTGCTCCTCTACCGGATTATGCGGATGTGATCATGTTCGCCAACCTGCAAAACAGCACCCGGGCGGTAGCGATCGACTGGGGCAACAACATCAGTGCGCTACAAAGATTGGGGATAGACAAGGATGAATGCCTCACCTTCTTGGCACAGCATGCCGTGCGTATCGAAGCAGTGGAAGTCATGCTCGGTATGAAACCAAAGCCCAGACCGGTCATCACTGCGGCGGCGCAAACCGATACAGCAAAAATCTCTCCGCCGGCAGAGACGACAAAAAAGGAAAGACCCCAGTCTTTCCTGTCCAGGCTGTGGGGATGATCCGTAGTCCGAGCAGGCTTTGAGATAACCTCGGCATGCGGCATGGATGATTTACGTTCACATTTGCCGGGACATTGCGCTATCATTGCCGTCCGTGTCGGCTCAGGTCCGGTCGGATACAACAGACAATTTCTAGGGGGATGTATGGATACAAAAACTCGCAATCTCGTGCTGTCGGTCTTCGTGGGCATCGCCTTGTGGCTCATAGGCGGTCTCGTTGTCAACAACTCGATCGGCATCGTTCTCGTGCTGCTGGGCATCATCATTCCCGGTTACGCCTTGGGCAGCATCATGAACTCTCCCGCTCCCGTGCATAAAGACTGATACACACCCGGCAGGGAAACAACGCGGCATTGCATTAACAGCATCGCCGCCCTGATCCGAAGACACCCACCCCACCTCACGGTGGCGTGGGTGTCTTTCATGTGGCGGACAACAACGACTCTATCGTTTCCAACCAGACATAGTCGCCGTCTTTGGGTCGCACCGCCTCCGGCCAATGCCGCGAGACATCGAGCACGATCGCCTTGAACTGCCAAATAGCTTCTTTCAACAGCGGCGCGTATTCGTCCGCGCACTCGGGATCACTGCCAAGGCACTGCATCAAGCCATCCGGGTCATGGGGATCCAGACCCGCATCCAACAGCTCCCTCATCAAATTGGCCAATCTCGCTTGCGCAAAATCATACAGTTCATTGCCACGAGCGGTCTCGGCATGCCGTTCGAACTCCTGGAATAGCTCTGCGAGCTTTTTCACCTTGGCCATGATCTCATCGGAGTCCGTTGTGACAACCGTTTCTCCGTCATCATCCCAAAGCGTGCTCAGGTACCCCAACAGTCCGTTGCCATACTGTTTGAAGTTAAGTTTGAGCATCACCTCCAGCTCCCGCCAACGCCCGGCCGAGGCTCCCGGTGCGAATGGCTTTGCCGAAGTTTCCGCGATCGCCAGGATCTGCCCATAACGGCTGATCTTGTCGCCCGGCAAACCACGGGGATAGCCCCTGCCATCCATGCGTTCATGGTGTTCCAGTACCGCATCCGCAATCGCTCTGGGCAACGCTGGAAATTCGCGCAACAACAAATATGCAGATAGCGGATGCGCATAAAGATGCCGCCGTTCCTCATTGCTCATCCGATGTGCCGGGTCGAGCAGAGCCGGATCGATATGCAACAATCCGATGTCATGGAACAACGCCGCGACGGCCAGATATTCTTCCTCTTCCAGGCGCATGCCCTCGCAGCGCGCCACATAAACAGAGATGACCAGGATGACCAGACTGTGTTGGTATATTTCGGGAAATTTTTCGCGAGCCACTGTCAATTTGAAGGTCAGCGGGCCGGGTAATTGGATTGCCGCGAGCAGCTTGCGCAGGCTGTAGCCTTTGTCGAGCACCGCCACCATCTTTGCCACTCTGCTGTTTTTTTGAATCAGGTCCTGCGTGTCACGCCACAGCATCTCGGCATCGACCGCATTCTCCATCGATAGCGACATATCCAGCGGCTGGAGGAGCAGATGCTGTACCAAACGCTGGTACAGGTCGCTGGTAATCGCCACGCCCGATGCCACCAGTTTGAGTCCAGTCCGGGAATAGATGTCCTGGGTAACGACCACCCTGGCGGTATCGCCCAGTTCCGTTACCGCGCGGATATAGTGTTCGTCTTGGGCTGACATCAGTCGTACACCACTTGCACGTTCTCGGGCCGTAGCAGCACCCGCAAATCGCGCAACAGTTCGTCTTGCAACGTGACGTTCCAGGTCTCGCCCAGACGCAGCTGGCAACCGGCCTGCGCGTTGCGGTAATAGAGGTGTACCGGGCATTTTCCCTCGCGATACGGGGTGAACAGGGCTTTGAGTTGCGCAACATCGGCTTTGCCATCGCAGCGCAGCGACAATTGTTGCGCGAAGTTGGAGCGTGCCTGAGCGAAGTCGAACAACACTTCACCGCTGACGCGGACGTTGCCGGAATACTCGTCCAGGCTGGCCCGGCCTTGCACCACCAGCAACTCGTCCTCGACTATCCACGGGCGGTTCGCCTCGTAGATCTCGTTGAACACGGTGAGTTCGGTCTGCCCCGCCCCGTCGTCCAGGGTAATGATGGCCATGCGTCCCCGCCGAGTTTGCTGTAAGCGGAACGCGGAGACGATGCCCGCCAGCAGCACCGGCACACCGCGCCGCGAGCCTTGCCCGGAGCCGCCGCCATGATTGGATTTTCCGACGAATGACGGAGTGAGATCGCTCAATTTCACCTTGATGAAATGCGCCAGTTCGGCGGCATATTCCTGATACGGATGACCGCCGAGATAGATGCCCAGACTGGTTTTCTCAAACGCCAGTTGTTCGCGCAACGTCCAGCGCGGCACGTCCTGGGTCTGCACGATCAGCACCGCATCGGCATGGTCTTCGCCAAACAGACTGTTCTGATTGAGGGCACGCGCCTGCTGGTCTGCACTCGCCAGTGCCGCATCCACACTGGCCATCAGCGCGGCACGATGATCGTTGATGGCATCGAACGCGCCCGCCTTGATCAGTGCCTCGACAGTGCGGCGGTTGACAATGCGTTTGTCCACGCGGCGGCAGAAATCGAACAGATCTTTGTACGCGCCGCCCGCCTCGCGGGCTTTGACGATGTTGTTGATCGCCGCTTCGCCCGTGCCTTTGATCGCGCCCAGACCATACGCGATGGTCTGCTCATCGACGGGTGAGAACACATAGCCGGAACTGTTCACATCGGGCAGCAACACGCGGATGTTCTGCTGCAAGGTGTCGGCGTAAAAAATGCTGACCTTTTCGGTGTTGTCAAGATCGCCCGACAGCGTTGCCGCCATGAAGGCGGCGGGATGGTGAGCCTTCAGGTATGCCGTTTGATACGCGACCAGCGCGTAGGCCGCCGAGTGCGATTTGTTGAAACCGTAACCCGCGAACATTTCCATCAGGTCGAACAAGCGCGTCGCGAGGTCTTTGTCGATATTGCGCGCCACCGCACCGCCGACGAAGATGTCGCGCTGCCTGGCCATCTCTGCGGGGTCTTTCTTGCCCATCGCGCGGCGCAACATATCCGCTCCGCCCAGCGTGTAACCGCCGATGATCTGCGAGATCTGCATCACCTGCTCCTGGTACACGATCACGCCGTAAGTCGGTTTGAGCGACGGCTCCAGCTCGGGATGGAAATAATCCGCCGTGGCCCTGCCGTGCTTACGGTTGATAAAGTCCTCCACCATGCCCGATTCCAGCGGGCCCGGGCGGAACAAGGCGACCAGCGCGACGATGTCTTCGAAAGTGCTGGGTTGCAGCCGCTTGATGAGGTCCTTCATGCCGCGCGATTCCAGCTGGAACACCGCCGTGGTGTTGCATTTTTTCAGCAGGTCATATGCGGCGGGATCATCCAGCGGGATGGCCTCGATATTGAAAACGCAGGATTCAGGATTCGGGATTCGGGATTCAGCAGAAACCGCGCGCGGCTCGTCAATCCTGAATCCTGAATCCTGCTGCAATGCTTTTGCATCCTGACTCCTGACTCCTGAATCCTGAAGTCGATTCACATGGCGCACCGCCCAGTCGATGATGGTGAGCGTGCGCAGACCCAGGAAGTCGAACTTCACCAGACCGATGGCTTCCACGTCGTCTTTGTCGAACTGGCTGACGGCTTTGCCGTCTTCGCCCGCCTGCACATTCTCCGCGCTATACAGCGGACAGAAATCAGTGAGCTGCCCCGGCGCTATCAACACGCCACCGGCATGCATGCCGACGTTGCGCACCATATCTTCGAGCCGCCCCGCCAGCTCCAGCAACTCTTCCACACCCTCTTCACTCGCCGCGATGGCATTGATCTCCGGTTCCATCTCGCGCGCCTTTTTCAGCGACACCGGCTTCACGCCATCGAGCGGGATCAGCTTGGACAAGCGGTCGCACAAACCGTAAGGAAACTCCATCACGCGTCCCACGTCGCGTATCACCGCCTTGGAAGCCATGGTGCCGAAGGTGGCGATCTGCGACACGCTCCGCGCGCCGTATTTCTGTTTCACATACTCGATGACGCGCTCGCGTCCGTCCTGGCAAAAGTCCACGTCAAAGTCGGGCATGGACACGCGCTCTGGATTGAGGAAACGCTCGAACAGCAGCTCGTAGCGCAACGGGTCGAGATCGGTGATGCCCAGGCTATAGGCGACCAGCGAACCCGCGCCGGATCCCCGTCCAGGCCCGACCGGCACGCCATTGTTCTTTGCCCAACGGATAAAATCAGCCACGATCAGGAAGTAGCCGGGGAAGCCCATCTTGATGATGGTCTCGTTCTCAAAATCCAGACGCTCCTGATATTGCGGCAACTTGGCGGCGCGCTCCGCCTCATCGGGATATAAAAACGCCATGCGCTGCTGCAAGCCGAGCCTGCCCTGCTCGCGCAAATAGTCATCCAGCCCCTGCCCGTTCGGCGTGGGGAAATCCGGCAGACGTGGCTTGCCCAGGGTCAGCGAGATATTGCAGCGACGCGCAATCTCCACGCTGTTCTGCAATGCCTCGGGCAGGTCGGCAAACAACTCCGCCATCTCGGCCTGGGTCTTGAAATACTGCTGCGGGGTAAAGGTTTTGACGCGACGTTTGTCGTTGAGCACATAGCCAGCGGCGATACACACTCTGGCCTCGTGCGCCTTGAAATCCGCGCCACTAAGAAATTGTACGGGATGCGTGGCGACCACCGGCAACGCAAGTTCCCCAGCCAGAAGTAACGCACCCGCGATGTACGATTCCTCATCGGCCAGACCGATGCGCTGAACTTCCACGTAATAACGTTGGTTGAACAATGCCGCCCATTCGCTGGCGTACTGTTTGGCCAGTGCCGCATTGCCCGCCAGCAACGCGCTGCCGACATCGCCCAGATGCGCGCCCGACAATGCGATCAATCCCGCCGTGCCGGCTTCATGGAACCACTCGCGGCGCAACTCGGCACGGCCGCGATACTGGTTCTCCAGATAGGCACGCGACAGCAGACGGCACAGCAGCAAATAACCCTCGCGCGACTGGCACAACAGCAGCAGGCGATGCGGCCGGTCGCGGTCTGCTTCGTTGCTGATGAACACGTCACAGCCGACGACCGGCTTCAAACCCTTGCCGCGCGCGGCCTTATAAAACTTGATGAGGCCGAACAGGTTGCCCAGATCGGTCAATGCCAGCGCGGGCATCGCGTCCGCGTGCGCCGCGTCGACAGCCTCGGCGATGCGCACCATACCATCGGCAATGGAATACTCGCTGTGCAAACGCAGATGGACGAAAGAGGGCTGGGACATGTCGGGGGAATGTAATTTTTCGGCGTGAATTTTACCACCGACCCGCGCGTAATTTTTTTGTGTATTTGGAATGTGCGTCGACAATGTGGCTTGCATCTTGAAGCGAGTGAGATTCCGCCAATCTGAATGGGCGACAACAGAAGAATCCGCTGCCATGACGGCCTGAGCCTTTACAATGGCGCACTTTTTTCAGCATACCCTTGCCATGACCCTCCCCGTTCGCCTCGCGAAACGTCTAATCGAATTGACCTCCTGCTCACGTCGCGAAGCCGAACTCTACATCGCGGGCGGCTGGGTCAGCGTCGATGGCGTGGTGGTGGAAGAGCCGCAGTTCATGGTGGCGCAACAACGCGTCGAGTTACATCCCGAGGCCACCCTTACAGCTATAGAGCCTGTGACCATGGTGTTCCACCTGCCATCGGCCACCGAGTCAGGCGGCCCAGGGGTTGCTCCTACGCTCAGCACCGAGACGCGCACGGCCGATGACCCTTCCGACATCCATCTGCTCAAGCAACATTTCTTTCGCCTCACGCAATGCACGCCGATAGAGCCGGGCGCATACGGCCTGCTGGTGTACACACAGGACTGGCGCGTGGTACGCAAGCTCAAGGACGATGCCGCCACGATGGAGCAGGAGTATGTGGTGGAAGTGGCAGGCACGCTGTCTGCGGAAGGACTCAAACTGCTCAATCACGGCTTGACGTTCAACGGCATCGCACTCAAACCCATCAAGGTCAGCTGGCAGAACGAGCGTCATCTGCGCTTCGCCATCAAGGGCGTCATCCCCGGGCAGATCAAGCACGCGTGCAGCACGGTCGGCCTGCAAGTCCTCTCCATGAAACGCTTACGCATCGGTCGCTTGGTGATGTCCAGATTGCCATCCGGGCAATGGCGTTATTTGATGCCGCATGAACGCTTCTAAATCATCATGAAGACTCCCAAACGCATCCTGCCGCTGGTCGAAGACGGCCTGGTCGATGAGGTCATCCGCCAGCTGATGAGCGGCAAGGAAGCCACGGTGTACGTGGTGCGCTGCGGCTACGAGGTGCGTTGCGCCAAGGTTTATAAAGAAGCCGACCAGCGCAGCTTCCGCCAGAGCGTGGACTACACCGAGGGGCGCAAAGTCAAGAACAGCCGCCGCGCCCGCGCCATGGAAAAAGGCACCCGCTACGGCCGCAAAGCGCAGGAGGAGGCTTGGCAGAATGCCGAGGTGGATGCCCTGTACAAACTCGCCGCAGCGGGGGTACGCGTGCCCAAGCCGTACAACTTTCACGAGGGTGTATTGCTCATGGAACTGGTCACGGATGCGGAAGGCAATGCCGCGCCGCGCCTCAACGACGTGGTGCTGAGTGCCGAGATGGCACTCGACTACCACCGCGTGTTGATCACGCAAGTGGTGCGTATGCTGTGCGCCGGGATCGTGCATGGCGACCTGTCCGAATACAACGTGCTGGTCGATGCCGATGGCCCGGTCATCATCGACCTGCCGCAGGCCATCGATGCGGCGGCCAACAACCAGGCCGGCAAGATGCTGCTGCGCGATGTCGCCAACATGTCCACCTACTTCGGCCAGTTCGCGCCCGAGCTGCTCGCCACCGACTATGGCAACGAGATCTGGTCGCTGTATCAGCGCAGCGAACTGCAACCCGACAGCGTGCTGACCGGACACTTCAAACACGACGAAAGACCCGTCGATCTGCGCAGCGTGATGCGCGAAATCAGCGACACCCTCAAAGACGAGGAAGCCAGACAGCTGGCACTCAGCCTGCGCGCGAGCCCCGGCCCCAAACGCTAACCAGTCCGCCGTCATCGCACGCAGATGCGGGCGCGACCAGGTGTGGCTCTGACATTTCATGCGACTGTGTAGCGTTATATTTGACCCGGTTTAAGCATGCAGGTAGGGTGCGCGCCACTTTGCAACCATCGCGAAACATGAACACGGACAATTCAGCAGCGGAAGAACGCGAACAGACTGCAACCTGCGGCGAGTGCGGTCACACCTTCAGAAGAAAAACAAGTCATGAGACGGTCATCTGCGTCCCGCACTTGAAACCCATGCCGACCGATCATTGCGAGGTGTGCGAGCTGCACCGTCCCAAGGACAAGAGACAATAAACTCTGGCAACCATGGCGCGCCGCAACAGCGCGCTTCAAACACGCGGGGGTCCGCACCGCTGACCCGCCACAAACCATCGCAATCGCCGCCTCATCTAGCCAAAAGCCGCCAGCGGCACTGGTAGAATGCGCCACCCCAATCCGCCATTCGCCATGCAGCCCGCACTCACCCCGCAACACGAAAAAAGACTGCTGCTGACCCTCGCTGGCATACAGTTCAGCCACATCCTCGACTTCATGATCATGATGCCGCTGGGGCCTATCCTCATCCAGACCTTCGCCATCAGCACCCATCAGTTCGGCCTGCTGGTCGCCAGCTATAGCTTCAGCGCGGCCTTGTCCGGCTTACTGGCCGCGGCCTTCGTGGACAGGTTCGAGCGCAAACGGCTGTTGCTCAGCGTGTTCATTCTGTTCGGTCTGGCCTCGCTCGCCTGCGGACTCGCGCCCGGCTACGCGACGCTGATGGTGGCGCGCGCGCTGGCGGGCGCATTCGGCGGCGTGATGGGTGCGATGGTGCAGACCATCATCGGCGACGTGATCCCGTTCGAACGCCGCGCGGCGGCGAGCGGCATCGTGATGTCGGCGTTCTCCCTCTCCACCATCGCCGGTGTGCCAATCTCGTTATGGCTGGCCAACTGGCTGAACTGGCGCGCGCCCTTCGTGCTGGTCGCGCTGTTGACCGTGTTGTTCGCCCTCATCGGCCAGCAGGTGTTGCCGCAACTGCGCCACCACATCAGCGCGCAAAAACGCGCCCATCCATTCGTGCCGATGTTCGACGTATTGCGCGATGCCAACCATCTGCGCGCGCTGCTGTTCTCCGCGCTGATCATCTTCTCCGGCTTCACCGTCATCCCCTACATCACGCTGTATGCCGTGCACAACATCGCCATCACCCAACACGACATCCCCTTCATCTATCTGGCCGGTGGCGCGGCCACTTTCATCAGTGCCCGCTTCATCGGCCGGCGCGCCGACCGTCACGGCAAGGTACGGGTCTATAGGCTGGTCGCCCTCGCCGCCTCGCTGCCCCTGTTGATCGTCACCCACATCACCGTCGCACCGCTCTGGCTGTGGCTGATCTGCACCACGACATTCTTCGTGTTGGTCTCGGGTCGCATGATTCCCGCGATGGCCATCATCACCTCCGCCGCACAACCTAGACTGCGCGGCACGTTCATGTCGCTCAATGCCACCGTGCAATCGCTGGCGATGGCTCTCGCCAGCACCCTGGCGGGCTTCATCATCACGCAAAATCGCGCGGGGGACTTGGTCGGTTATGGGACGGTGGGTTATGTGGCACTGCTGGCAAACGCCGTGGCGATCTGGTTCGTGGTACGAATCACCATGCACGACCAGCGCGTCGTTGTGCCGGATGTGGCATTGAAATAGGAAGCAGGTGGATAGGCTGGGAGTAAGCGAGGATGCGACGCAGCGGTGCGCGCGCAAAAGAGATTTTGGAGCGGGTGAAGGGGATCGAACCCTCGTATGCAGCTTGGGAAGCTGCCGTTCTACCATTGAACTACACCCGCAAGGTTTCAGATTTTACGTGGGTTGTCAGCAATACTCAAATAACTTGTCAATGCCAAATAGAAATGTCCGCTTGGTGGGTTTTGGTTACACCGTCATGCCGTGTGCTGCTTTGCCTAGCTTTAACTTTCGCCAAGGGTAATTCCTGTCTTGACGGATGGAGCCACTGTAACTGGAAAGATTTGTGTTGAGTGATTTACATTTATTCGACAACAGGGAGGGTTGACTATGGCTGTGTTGATTGAAGCAACTTCAGTCCCAATTAAACAGTCGCCATAGTACACACCCCATTGTAGAAGAATTGTTATTTGAGTATTGCGAATAACCTGCGTAAAATCGCCAGCCTCGCGGGTGTAGTTCAATGGTAGAACGGCAGCTTCCCAAGCTGCATACGAGGGTTAATACCGGCGTCGATATTCTTCTCGAATGGCGATCTACGCTGCCATCTTCTCAACTTCCTTCTCAATCTTGCCCTTTAGCACCGCCTCGGCAATCTTCAAGTCATAGCTCATTTGCAGATTCAGCCACGACTGGGCATCCGTACCGAAATAGCGTGCCAAGCGCAATGCCGTATCGGGCGTAATCGAACGCCGCTCTTTCACAATCTCATGTAGCCGTGTCGCGGGGACACGCAATGCCTGAGATAGCGCATGTACGTTCAGCCCCATTGGCACGAGGTATTCCTCTCTTAGTATTTCTCCCGGATGTACCGGGCGCATTTTGTTCTTGACCATGTTGTACTCCTTAGTGGTAATCGACGATCTCGACATCGAACACATCGCCATTCTTAAACGTAAAACAAATTCGCCATTGGTCGTTCACTCGGATGCTCCATTGCCCCTTGCGATCTCCATGCAATGCTTCCAGCCGATTTCCTGGTGGCGCGCGCATGAAATCCAGCGTCGCTGCTGCATCCAATTGTGCCAGTTTGCGCTCAGCTACCGCCTGAATAGCGCGGAAGCGTCGGGGACTACCGCCCGCGAACAACGCCTGTGTGTCCTTGCAAGAAAACGACTTAATCATAACGCGCACAGTATTACGCTACGCGTTATATGTCAATAGCTACAATGATGGCTCTGCAAAAGATGAAGTGTTCCGGAGTCGAATTGTTTTGACCATCTGAATCAGAATACTGTTGGCTACACAGGTAAGAAGATTGTGAAGAACAATCGCGACACAGTCCTCGCCCCACTGTCGAAACACTGTGTGTTGAGTATTGCCTGTAACCTGCGTGCGTATTCTGGTGAACGTGAACGGTGATTCTGCTCGAACGTGAACGCCGGAACGGCGTGTTGTGCTGGTGGTTGGTTTTTACTTCAGGTGTTCACGTT
>JABEVG010000060.1 GCA_013044075.1 Gallionella sp. | reverse complement strand
GGCCAGGCCGGGTTTTACGCCGGGCAGCGGCGAGGGGATGGCATTCTCCAATACCGTCAAGCCAAGAGCCACCGCCGCCATGCGCGCGATGTGGTGGTCGTGAGCATCAGGATAGAGGATTCGGGATTCAGGATGTTGGATACAGGATGCAGGATTCGGGATGCAGGATGCAGGATTCAGTGGGCGTGCCCCACCGAGCGCGCAGGGGGATTCTGGATCCTGCATCCCGAATCCTGAATCCTTGGTTTTACTACCCTGTTTTTCAGTAGTTGAGGCTGTCATATTTTTTGCGCTTGCCGGTCAGTTCCACGCTCACTTGGTTGGGCAGGCACAGGGCGATCTCCCCGGCTTGTTGCAGCCAGCCCTGGCGCACGCAGTACTGCCTCGGGCCGGGGTCGGAGCTGATGCGCGCGCGGTGTTTTTCTATCGTGATGATGCTGGTACCCAAGTGACCGGGAACGGCGATCTGCTGGTCAGTCGATAGCGGAACGACGCGGAATATTTTTCCACCGCTGCGGATCACGGCTAGCTCGGCCAGATCGCCGCTCCAGAGTTTCAGCGTGAGCAAACCCACCGCGATGCCGCCCAGTAACAGGAGTAGCCAGTCGCCGGGTTTGAGATATTGCAGCATTAGTGTTTGAGTTCGCGGTGGCGTACCAGGACTTGCTGCGCCGACTCGAAATGGTGCGCGAGTTTTTCAGCCAGATACACCGAGCGGTGTTGCCCGCCGGTGCAGCCGATGGCGACGGTGAAATAGCTGCGATTGTCGGCGATAAAACTGGGTAGCCAGCGCGCGATAAAATCGCGTATGTCGCCATACATGGCCTGTGTTTCGGGCGTGCTATCCAGGAAATCGACGACCGGCTGATCGCGCCCGGTCAGGGCTTGCAGGGTCGGGTTGTAGTGCGGGTTGGGCAGACAGCGCACGTCGAACACGAAATCGGCATCGAGCGGCAGACCGTGCTTGAAACCGAACGATTCGAACAGCAGGGTCAGCTGGGCGCGATCGACGCGGATGAATTCCTTGATCCAGGCACGCAGCGCGTTCGCATGCACTTCGCTGGTGTCGATGCGATGACCGATGTCGCCGATGCCGGCGAGCAGCCCGCGTTCGCGTTGCACGCATTCGGGCAGGGTGAGGATTCCGTCACTGAGGGGATGCAAGCGTCGCGTTTCGGAAAAACGTTTGACCAGTGTGTCGCTCTGCGCATCGAGAAAGATCACGTGCACATCCACACCCTGCTGCTTGAGCTGGGCCAGCAGCGGCGGCAGATGTTGCACACTGTTGGCACTGCGCACGTCTATGCTCACGGCAATCTTGCGGTAGCCAGCAACCTGCAAATGCCCCACCAACGTCGCAAGCAGGTCGGCGGGCAGGTTGTCCACGCAGTAACAACCGCTGTCCTCCAGCACTTTGAGGGCCACGCTTTTGCCGGAACCGGAGAGTCCGCTGATCAGGAACAGCTGCATGTCATTTCAACATCATCTGATCATGGCGCGCGACGAACTCGTCCATGGTGTTGATGCCGCGTTGTTGCAGCACAAAATTGCGTGCCGCTGCTTCGACCAGCACGGCGAGATTGCGTCCCGCCACCACGGGGATGTTGACCGTGCTGATGTTCACTCCGAGGATCTCCTGATGTGTGGCATTCAGGGGCAGACGTTCCACTTGCGACAGATCACCGCCGGGTGGACGGTGCAGATGGACGATGAGCTTGAGACTTTTTTTGCGCCGCACAGCGGTCTCGCCGAACATGGTGCGGATGTTCAAAATCCCCAGGCCGCGCACTTCGAGAAAGTCGCGCAGCAATTCCGGGCAACGGCCTTCCAGTGTGTCGGGCGCGATGCGATGCAGTTCCACGATGTCGTCGGCCACCAGGCCGTTGCCGCGCGTGATGAGTTCCAGACCCAACTCGCTTTTGCCCACCGCGCTTTCGCCGGTGACCATCACCCCCACGCCCAGCACGTCGAGGAACACGCCGTGGCGGGTGGTCGATGCGGCGAGTTCTTTGGCCAGATAGTGGCGTATCAGCCACATCAGATGCACGCTGGGCTGGGGCGAGGCGAACAGCGGAATGTGCGACTGGTTGGCGAAGGCGATGAGCTCCGCCGGTATGTCGGTGGTGCCAGCCACGATCAAACATGTGGTGCCCTGTTTGACGATCTTGGCGAATGCCGACTCGCGTTGGCCTGCATCCAGTTCGCGGAAATAATCCAGTTCCACTTCACTCAGCACTTGCACCCAGTTCGGGTGGACCAGATTGAGATGGCCGATCAGGCCCTTGTTCGAGGCATCGACCTCATCGCTGTCGATGATGTGATCCACGCCGTCGGTCCCGGCGATGCGGGTGAGTCCGAGCCGCTCCTGCTTGTCCTCAAACAGTTGCCGGATATTGACCTGGCTCATGCCGTTGCGTTCCAGTGGTAGAACAATTGATGAATGGCTGCGGGGTCGTTGCATGCGTTCAGTTGCTCGCGAAACTGCGCATCGCTGAACATCTGCGCCAGCTCACCGAGAATTTGCAGGTGCAGATCGGTCGCGCGTTCGGGTACGAGCAATACGAAGATCATATTGACAGGCTGCCCGTCCGGGGCATCGAACGGGATGGGATTGGCGGTTTTGACGAAGGCCGCTGTGGCTTCGCGCAATTTGGCGATGCGCCCATGCGGGATCGCCACGCCCTGACCCAAGCCGGTCGAACCGAGTTTCTCGCGGGCGAACAGGCTGTCGAACACCGTGCTGCGCGCGATCTGCCGGTTGTTTTCGAACAGCAGGCCGACACGTTCAAACACCCGCTTTTTGCTGGCGGATTCGCTATCCAGCAGGATGTTGTCGGGTAGCAATATTTTGCTGATTAGATTCATGGTGAGCGATCAGGAAATCCAAAAAAACGGGCGACATCGCTGCCGCCCGAAAACTTACTCCGCTACTGCGTCGTGCTTGCCGGACTCGTCGTGGCGGCGGCCGGACAGTTTTTCTTTGTGTTTGATCACCTGACGATCGAGTTTGTCCACCAGATTGTCGATGGCCGCGTACAGATTGTCGTCGTCGCATTCCACGAACACGTCCTTGCCGCTGATGTGCACCGTCGCCTCGGCTTTTTGTTTGAGTTTTGCTACGGACAAGATGATCTGCACATCGATCACATGGTCGAAATGACGTTTGATCTTGCCGAATTTGCCGGTCGTGTATTCGCGGATGGCGGGCGTGATTTCCAAATGGTGTCCGGTGATATTCAGGTTCATGATGTGCTCCCTCTTAGAGTGATTTACGGAGATTTACCGGGAGGATATGCAACGCTTCCCGGTACTTTGCTATGGTACGCCGGGCGACCACTATGCCCTGCTGTGCCAAGATTTCCGACATGCGGCTGTCGGTGAGCGGCTTGCGGGTGTCTTCCGCACTGACCAGTTGCTTGATCAGTTCGCGTATTGCGGTGGAAGAACAACTGCCGCCACTTTCCGTTGCCAGTCCGCTGCCAAAAAAATACTTGAATTCATAGATGCCGCGTGGAGTCAGCATGAACTTCTGCGTGGTGCTGCGCGATACGGTGGATTCGTGCAATTCCAGTTCATCGGCGATCTCTCTCAGCACCAATGGCCGCATTCCGATCGCGCCGTGTTCCAGGAATTTTTCCTGGCGTAGCACGATGGCCTGGGCGACCCGCAGGATGGTGTCGAAGCGTTGTTGCAGATTCTTGATCAGCCATTTGGCTTCCTGCAAATGGACGGATAGTTGCGAGCCGTTCCGGTCATCGCGCTGTTGCAGGATGTTGGCGTAGAGATGATTGACGCGCAGCTTGGGCATGGCCTCGGTGTTCAGCCGCGCGCGCCACTTGCCTTTGTATTTGTCGACGACGATGTCGGGTATGACGTAATCCGCGACCGCGTGGTCGAACTCCGCACCGGGCTTGGGATTGAGAACCGAGATCAGTTGTTGCGCGGCACGTAATTGGTCGTCCGTGCAACGCAGCAGTTTTTTGATTTTTGCGAAATCATGGGCTGCGACCAGCGCGATGTGCTGGCTCACCAGGCATATCGCCAGATCGCGTTGCGGGGTGTCTTGCGGCAGTGCTTTGAGTTGCAGTGTCAGGCACTCGGCCAGATTGCGCGCCGCCAGGCCGGGCATGTCCAGATGTTGCAGTTGCACCAGCGCGGTTTCCAGATCGTCCAGCGTGATGTTCAGTTCGGCAGGCAACAGTTCGATGAGTTCGTTCAAGTCTTGCGTCAGGTAGCCGTTGTCATCCAGCGCGTCGATCAACAGCCCGATGATCTTGCGGTCATGGTCATCCAGTTGGGTGGTGGATAACTGGCTATGTAGATGGTCGCGCAAACTGGCTTGCAGTGCGGCCTGTTCGGGGAATCCGTCGTCATTCTCGTCATCGCGGCTGCGGGTCGCATGGATAGTCCCCCATTCCAGCGGGTCGCCGGTGATGCTGTCATCCTCACGTTCGTCGTTAGGCGCGGTTTCGGCGGGTGCGGGCGTTTCTGCATGGGTAGCGACGCGCGCGTCACCGAGGTAGGGTGCGGTCTGGTTATCTTCCGCCAGTTCCAGCATGGGGTTCTCCTCCAGCATGCGCGAGACTTCCTGCTGCATGTCCTGCGTGGAGAGTTGCAGCAAGCGTATGGCTTGTTGTAACTGGGGTGTCAGCGTTAACTGCTGAGATAAGCGTAGTTGGAGTGATGCTTTCATTAACTGATTTTTACCCCGGGATTCCCTCGCGTCATAGCTTGAAGTGTTCACCCAGATATACTTTCCTCACGCCTTCATTATAGATGATTTCGTCGGGCTTGCCTTCCGCCATCACCGCACCGGCATTGATGATGTAAGCGCGGTCGCAGATGCCCAGCGTCTCGCGCACATTGTGGTCGGTAATGAGCACGCCGATGTCGCGCTGCTTGAGGAATCGTATGATCTTCTGGATGTCGATCACCGCGATCGGATCGACACCGGCAAAGGGCTCGTCGAGCAAAATGAAACGCGGGTTGGTTGCCAGCGCACGTGCGATCTCCACGCGCCTGCGTTCGCCGCCGGACAGACTGATCGCCGGATTGTTGCGGATGTGGGTGATGTGCAGGTCTTCCAGCAAGCCTTCCAGTTTTGCTTGCAGTTCGCCGTTGCCCAAGCCCTGCAATTCCAGCACTGCCTCGATGTTCTGTGTCACGGTCAATCGTCTGAAGATCGAGGCTTCCTGTGGTAAATAACCCAACCCCAAGCGGGCGCGTCTATGGATGGGCAAGTGGGTGATGTTGTGATCGTCGATGAAAATCTCGCCGCCATCGGCCGCGACCAAGCCCACGATCATGTAGAACGAGGTGGTCTTGCCCGCGCCGTTCGGACCCAGTAAGCCGACCACTTCGCCGCTGCGCACATTAAGCGAGGCATCGCGCACCACGCTGCGCGCACCATATTTTTTTTGCAGTCCTACCGCACGCAATTCGCTCATTTTTGCTCCGTGGGTGAGACCAGTTTGGGCTGGTCCTGGCTCTGGGGTTGGATGACCGCATGCACGCGCTGGGACGGTGTGCCGCTGGTCGGCGGGCCGTTATCGACGATGAATATTTCGCTCTGCGTGTTGTAGTGGATGTGTTCGCCCCGGATGAAATCACGGTCACGCTTCAGGCGCGCCTGCCCGTATATGTCCAAGGTTTGTTTCAGGGTGTCGTATTCGATATGTTCGCCGTAGCCCTCGACGTATTCGTCCAGGCCCTCACGTTTTTGCCGGAAGCTGGCGGTGGAGCCGTAGATGTTGCCTATTTTGTTGCCCAGTTTGTCCTGGGTGACGACGATCTTGTCACCGCGAATTTGCATGGTGCCCTGATTGACTTGCACGTTGCCGGTGAAGATGCTGGTTTGCTCGGCCTGGTTCATCACGACCTGATCCGCTTCGATCTGCAAGGGTTGTTTGCGGTCGTTCTGTTCCGCCCATACTGAGGGAATGAACAGCCATGCGGCGAGCACCAGACTAATTTTGCGTAACGGCATTGGAGGCTTTCACTCGCGATAATAATTTTATGGTTTGGGCGCGGTTGTCCATTTCCATACCAACCGCACTCAGATGATCGTTCGCATCGGTTATTGTGACGGGTCGGTCGGTCTGTGCCGTTTCCAGATCGGGGATGACCTTCACATAATCGGTAAGCATCACCAGTTCGTTCTGTGTCTTGCCCGCCGCACGGACGATCTTCACGTCATCGTTGAGTTCGATGACATCCCCTTTGCTGGACAGCGTGCCGTGCCTGGCGGTCATGTGTACATCCGGCCGCATCGGTGCGATTGCCGTGATGTCCGGTTCGTCCAGGGTGGTGCTGTCGTCATCCGGATAATGCACCAGCTGTTTGGCGTACATGATGAAGCGGGGGGTACCTTGCTTGTTCAACGTGACCGCATGGAGGTTGTCAGCGATGGCATCGGCGATGTGTAGTTTGCGGTGGTCTGCGGGTTCGGCTTCGGGTTGCGTCTTCTGGTCCAGCCAATAGGTCACCGCCAGGATGCCCAACACCGGCAAGAGTGGCAACCAGGAGCGTGCGCGTGAGGCAACGGTCATGCCAGGAACTGGGCCAGCTGCGCGTCCAGTGTGCCTTGCGCATGCATGAGCAATTCGCAGGCTTCGCGCACCGCGCCGTGACCGCCGCGCCGCTGGGTGATGTAATTGGCATGCTCGCGCACCAGTTGCGGTGCATCCGGAACGCTGATCGCCAGTCCGACATTGCGCAGCACCGTCAGATCGACCACGTCATCGCCCATGTACGCGGCCGCATCGCGGGTGAGTTTGAGTTTGTTGAGCAGATCGTTCATGGCGTTGAGCTTGTGTTCTACACCCTGATAGACGTGTTCTATGCCCAGATTCTGCGCGCGCAGGGTCACGCATTTCGAGGTGCGGCCGGTGATGATCGCCACTTGTACGCCGGTGGCTTTG
>JABEVG010000059.1 GCA_013044075.1 Gallionella sp. | reverse complement strand
TTCGGACACCTCATCCAGCTCATCTTCCAAGTTGGCGGTAAAATCGTAATCGACATAACGCGTAAAATGTTCCGTCAAAAAGCGTGTAACTACGCGACCTACATCGGTAGGGATAAAGCGTTTCTTGTCAAGGATGGCATATTCGCGAGCCTGTAGCGTGGAGATAATGGTGGCGTAAGTGGACGGACGACCGATGCCGTACTCTTCCAGCGATTTGACCAAGCTTGCTTCTGAAAAACGTGGCGGCGGTTGGGTGAAGTGTTGATTACCGTAAAGCTTGTCTATAACCAACACATCTCCTTCGGCCAATGGAGGTAGTTTCATGCCCTCTTCTTCTTCGACATCATCCACGTCTTCCATGTATACACCGATAAAGCCGGGGAACACCAAGGTCTGACCTGTGGCGCGGAACAGCGTGTCGTCTCCACCCAGTCGAATATCGGCACTTACCGTGTCATAGCGAGCCGGAGTCATTTGACATGCAAGAGTGCGCCTCCATACCATTTCGTACAAGCGAGACTGATCGGAGGTGAGGTAGTTACGGATACTATCTGGTGTACGCAGAATGGAGGTTGGACGGATTGCTTCGTGCGACTCCTGTGCGTTTTTAGTCTTGCTTTTGTAGGTAGGCTGCTTGCTGGGTAGGTAATCACTAGAAAAATTCTCGCTAATGTAGTTGCGTATCTCTTCTATTGCTTCCTTCGCCAGGGAGACTGAATCGGTACGCATGTAGGAAATCAAGCCTACTGTCTGACCACCGATGTCTGCGCCCTCGTACAAAGATTGGGCAGTACGCATGGCGCGGTCAGAAGTCATACCAAGTTTGCGTACCGCTTCCTGTTGTAGAGTAGATGTTGTAAAGGGTGCGGCCGCATAACGCTGTTTCGCTCTTTTTTCGATGCACACCACCTTGGGTGGAAGCTTGGCATCGTTTAGCTTGGCGTAGATGGCATCGAATTCTTTTTGGTTGCCAATACTCAACTGTTCTAACTTGTTACCCTGATATTGGAATAGTTTGGCTGAAAAAGCGATATGGTTTTTCTGGCTATCCAGATGCACAGACCAGTATTCTTGGCTCTCGAAAGCCTCAATTTCGAGTTCTCGCTCAACAATCATACGTAATGCAGGACTTTGTACACGACCCGCCGATAGGCCGGGCCGTATCTTGCGCCACAACAATGGTGACAAGTTAAAGCCTACCAGGTAGTCAAGTGCGCGTCGAGCTTGCTGCGCATTGACCAGCGGCATTGCAATTTCGCGGGGGTGAGCGACCGCTTCCATAACGGCAGACTGAGTGATTTCGTAGAACACCACACGCTTCATGTTCTTGTTTTTGAGAGCGCGTTTTGCCTTCAACAACTCAGAAATATGCCAAGCAATGGCCTCTCCCTCGCGGTCAGGATCGGGTGCGAGCAGGATGTTGTCGGCAAGAGCGGCGGCTTTGGCAATCGCATCCACGTGTTTGCTATTGCGAGCAATGATTTCGTAGTCCATAGCAAAATTGTGATCGGTGTCAACTGCGCCTGATTTTGGTACGAGATCGCGCACATGGCCATATGAGGCAAGGACCTCGTAATCTTTGCCCAAGTATTTTTTGAGAGTTTTGGCTTTAGCTGGGGACTCTACGATAAGAAGGTTAGTTGCCATACGAGTTGTTCAATGAATTTGCTTGGAGTGCAGCGGGGTGAGTAATTCCTCGATGAGTAACGCATCGAGTTCCTTATGGCGATTCCACAACACCATCAGCATGATAAGTTTGAGCTTGTCCAACCCTAGGTTCTTTTGTTGTAATGCAACAGCACGATCTAATATCATTTCGCGTTCAACGGCAGAAATCATGTGTTCTTGTTGAGTAAAGACCAAAAACTGTCGAGCCTCATAACTGACCAACTCAAGTTCGAGAGTCGCAAAATGGCGCATACCCATGTGATCAAGGCTAGTTGGATAATTGTCAGGATTCTGTTGTTGCAAAGCCGATAGCCACGAAAGTGCTTCGTTAATTTCGTCACCCTCAAAACCTGCGGCGGTAAGTTTGCGCGATAGCTTATCGGGATCGGGATAAATCCCAGCATCGAAGTAGCTTTCAAATAAATACATCAAGATTTCAAACATGGATTGTTGTGAGACTAATGAAGTCGTTGGTACAAGCCGCCGGGTAAAGTGCCAACCAACCCATCAAGCTCAAGCACCAACAGCATGGCGGATAGCTCGCTGACCGTCAAGCCGCTACGATCACTCAGCGTGTCAATATCGATAGGATCATGACCAAAATGCTCAAATAAAGCCGGGTCGCTACTGATTGGTGTGCGGGCAGGTTGTGGTGCAATGACTAGTGAGCAGCTCAACTCCTCAACAATATCCTGTGCGGTTTCGACCAACTTGGCACCTTGTTTGATAAGAGCGTGACAACCCTTGCTTTGTGGTGAATGTATGGAGCCGGGAATAGCGAACACCTCCCTCCCTTGATCCATTGCCAAGCGTGCGGTAATGAGTGAACCGCTTTGCAACGATGCTTCCACCACCAAACATCCAAGACCGATCCCGCTGATGATGCGGTTGCGTCGTGGAAAGTTGGGAGCGAGAGGAGGGGTGCCCAGAGGAAATTCAGAAACCAATACACCCTGGTCAGCCAAAGCATGAGCTAATTCACGATTCGCAGCCGGATATATTTTGTCAAGACCAGTACCAACTACTGCAATGCTGCGACCGCGTCCCTTCAATCCCCCGCGGTGGGCTGCCGCATCGATGCCATGCGCCATTCCACTGGTAATACACAATCCCATTTGGCTGAGTGACTCGGAAAAGGCCTCAGCGTTAATGATACCTTGTGGTGTGGCGTGGCGACTGCCGACGATAGAAAGTGCAGGGTGATTGAGCAACTCCAGCCGACCTTTGATATAAAGCAACAAGGGTGGGTCGCTAATATTTAGAAGAGACTGCGGGTAGTCAGCATCGGCAAGGGTAACGACATGGTTATTGCTGTCTTCAAGCCATTCAATAATCGGATTGATCAAATCTTCTTGAATACCCAATTTGATAGCGGTGACAACTTCTGGTTTGGCTAATGATTTGAGTGAGACTGAAGATGCATCAAAAACCGATTCAGGCGATCCAAATTCCCTAAGTAAGCGACGGGCACCTTCATCGCCCAAACCCTTAATCAAGCTGAGCGCAAGCCAAGCTTTGAGCGATGAATCAACAGTCATAAGTTAAGGGGTTTGCGCGTGATCCAGAAGTTCAACTGGAGATTTGGCCTGCATGACTAGTGCGTAGGACACCTTGTCGAATACACGGAACACGAATACCAGACCATAACGTTCGTCTGGCAAAGTGTAGGTATCGCCGTCCTGTTTAGCGATTACCCCTTTGCTATAAAGAGCTAGCACATGACCGTTTTCGAGCCCGTCTCGGGCTCCTTTATTTAAGGTAATAACCGAGCTCTTTCCAGCTTGGGTTATGCCACCATATACCGAGATGATGCTGGCTTTAATATTGCCTGTTGGCGCATGGGGTAGATAAGCATCGGCCGCCTCCGTGGTCGAGACAGCCAAACGATCACCGGTGTTGATTTCCTGCTTGGTATGTGTTGCTAATACCGTGCTGACATCACCAAATTGAGTGGCTTCAACATCACCCAAATAAATAGCCTCGCGACCTAAGTTCTCCCCAGTATCGGGATCAACAAACACCTTGCCTGGGCGGTAAACTTGCCACTTGTTGCCTTGGTTAAATGGCAGGTTGCTCACATACCCGAGCTGATGGTCGCCAAGCACGACCCTACCCTCCTGCAATGCAATCAACTTGGGTGCATTAGCCAAGCCTTCATCGGTCACCACCAAAGGCTGGGACAAAAATGAGCTTATGTCCTTGTAGGGTATGCTTGGGATCGCGTCATGTTGGCTTAAGCCATAACGGATGCGCGGCTTAAGCTTGTCAGTGTTGTCAATTTCTGGTGTTGTTGATGAGCCGTTGCCGTTTATCGACAATGAACCCGAAGTTCTATCTAGAACAACTACATCACCCGGATAAATCCAATGAGGATCTTTGATGGTGTCCTTGTTAAGATTCCAAATGTTTTTCCATTTCCAAGGGTCTTTGAAAAACATCGCGGAGATGTCCCACAAGGTATCCCCCTTTACGACAATGTGGCGATCAGGCGCATCTGGTCGGATTTGAACAACATCGGCATAAGCCAAGACAGGGAGTAAAAAACAAATCAGCGATATAATCTTGCGCATAGGAAACTCCACCAGAGTCTAAAAAGGAAACGCAAAGCTCTTACGTTTCATTAAATTCTGCATCTAGTTATCTAAATTAGCAAGCATTTATGGAATTCGTATGGCCCTCTTGAAGATATTACATTACCCCGATGAGCGTTTGCATAAAATTGCTAGCCCGATTGAGCAAGTGACGGCGGTAACGCGTAGGTTGATAAGGGACATGGCGGAGACCATGTATGCCGCACCTGGTGTCGGATTGGCCGCAACCCAAGTGGATGTGCATGAGCAGATTTTTGTAGCTGATGTTTCAGAAGAACGTAACCAGCTCAGAGTGTTCATTAACCCGAAAATTATTGCTAGCAGCGGTACGGAAGAATGTGAAGAGGGCTGTCTATCGGTACCGGGTGTTTACGAAAACGTCGTGCGCTCCGAAAAAATCACGGTACAGGCACTTGATGAACAAGGTGCTGCCTTCACGCTGGAAGCGGATGGGTTTTTAGCAGTCTGCATACAACATGAGATAGATCATTTGCATGGTAAGGTGTTCGTGGAACACTTATCGCGACTAAAGCAAAGCCGGATTCGTGCAAAGATAAAAAAACGGCAACGGGAAACATTGTAAAAAGAAAGCGCGCGTGAAGATAATTTTTGCTGGAACTCCCAAATTTGCGGCGGATGCGCTCAAGGCCCTTCTGACCGAACACTCGCTACTGGCCGTGCTAACACAACCTGACAGAGCCGCTGGACGAGGGATGCAATTAACGGCGAGTCCAGTAAAGCAATTGGCATTGCAACAAAATATACGGGTATTACAGCCCGGCACTCTTAGATCGAAAGAGGTCCAGGATGAAATTGCCAGCTTGAATGCCGATGTGTTGGTGGTTGCAGCCTATGGATTGATCTTGCCTGATCCGGTCTTGAGAATGCCAAGTTATGGTTGCCTGAACATCCATGCCTCGCTGTTGCCGCGCTGGCGCGGCGCAGCCCCGATACAGCGTGCGATACAAGCGGGTGATGCTGAGACGGGCATTACCATCATGCAAATGGATGAAGGTTTGGATACCGGAGCGATCTTGTTGCGTGATGTTTGTCCAATCACCGCTAACGATACTGCGCAGTCGCTGCATGATCGGCTCGCCCAAATGGGTGCAGACAGTATCTTGCAAGCGTTGCGACGTTTGCCAAACGGACTTACCGCTGTGAAGCAGGATAATGATGCGGCGTGTTATGCCGCCAAATTGCTCAAAAGTGAAGCGCGCATCGATTGGCGGTTGGATGCCGTATCGATAGAGCGAACGATACGCGCATTCAATCCATTTCCTCTGTGCAGCTTTAATCATAATCAGATGACCATAAAGATTGGGCAGGCGAGTTTTCAGGCAGGATCAGGGA
Organism: Gallionella sp.; assembly: GCA_013044075.1. Taxonomy (GTDB): domain Bacteria; phylum Pseudomonadota; class Gammaproteobacteria; order Burkholderiales; family Gallionellaceae; genus Gallionella. The sequence continues at coordinate 68,160 of JABEVG010000059.1, read as the reverse complement.
TGCCTGGGCAAGTGTTGGCGGTCGATAAATCGGGTATGACGGTCGCATGTGGAACGGGGGCGGTGCGCTTGGAAGCGATGCAAAAACCCGGGGGTAAGATGCAGTTTGCAGCGCAATTTTTACTAGCATTACCAATAAAAGTCGGCACAGTGTTGTCGGCAAATTAACATGCGGACAATACAACTCTCCGCCAGTCAAATCGTCAGTCAGGTGCTGGCGAAGGGGCGCAACTTGAACCAAACCCTGGAAGAAACGCTGAATATGAAACCGGCATGGCAAGCGGCTGAGCGGGGTGCTATTCAAGACTTGAGCTACGGCACGTTGCGTTTCTATGGTCAGTTGAAAGCCGTGTTGGAGCTGTTGTTGCACAAGCGATTAGAGGATGAGCGCATTGGATATTTGCTGTTGGTCGCGCTCTATCAACTGCAATATAGCAAGGCACCCCAGCATACCGTTGTGGATCAGGCGGTAAATGCCGCGCGAACGTTGCAGCCGCAAGTGGGCGGGTTGGTGAATGCCATTTTGCGGAATTTTTTGCGGCAGCAGGCAAGCTTGTTGGAACAAGTCGCGAGTAATCGAGAGGCCAGATTCAACCATCCTTTGTGGTGGATAACCGAGTTGAATGCGCAATACGGAGAGTTGGGTACGACGATACTTGCGGCAGGCAATCTTCATCCTCCCATGACGTTGCGGGTGAATCGGCGTTGGGGTTCGACCGCAGATTATCAGTTTCGATTAGCCGAGCAAGGAATGTCGGCGACGGTCGTCGAGTCGGATGCACTGCGCTTGGACAAGCCGGTTAATGTTGACAAGCTGCCCGGATTTTTTTCCGGCTGGGTTTCGGTGCAAGATGCGGGCGCGCAGTATGCGGCTTTATTGCTGGACGTTCAGTCGGGTATGCGGGTGCTAGATGTCTGTGCAGCACCGGGCGGCAAGACCGCGCATATCCTGGAAATTGCAGAAGTGGAAATGGTGGCCGTTGATAAAGATGCGAAACGCCTACAACGTGTAGGCGAGAATCTACAGCGATTGGGGCTAAACGCGCGATTGTTGTCGGGTGATGCTGCCAAGCCGTCCACATGGTGGGACGACAAGAAATTTGATCGTATCCTTGCCGATGTACCCTGCTCCGCTTCAGGAGTGGTGAGTCGCCATCCCGATATCAAATGGCTGCGCAGGCGCGAAGATATCGCCCCCTTTGCGCAACAGCAATTGGAAATATTGCGGGCCGTGTGGCCGTTGCTAAAAGCGGATGGGAAATTGCTATACGCCACATGCTCGGTGTTTAAGCAGGAAAACGAACAGCTGGTCACCCGTTTTTTGGCCGAACATAACGATGCGCGCAAATTGCCTATAGTTTTGCCCGGTGATGGCGGGGGGCAACTACTCCCCAATGAGCAGCACGATGGATTCTTTTATGCCCTGCTACATAAAGCATCTTAAATTCGCCATTTGCCTTTTCTGGCTGCTGGGTTCGCTGGCGGTGACGGCATTTGCCGACGGCATCTCGATCAACAAGGCCGAAGCCAGATTGACCGAAGAGGGTTATCAGCTCAAAGCGGATTTTAATATCAATCTGAACGCCTCTGTACAACAGGCACTGTCGCATGGTGTGGCGATATATTTTGTTAGTGAGTTCTCGCTCACGCGTTCGCGTTGGTATTGGTTCGATGAACAGATCGCGGAAAGCGAACAGATTACCAAGCTGTACTACAACGTACTGACTCGCCAATACCGTATTTCGCATGGAACCCTGTTCCAGAGTTTCCAGACGCTGGAAGAGGCTCTGGGTGTATTGGAGCGACAAAGCTCGCTACCGATCGCGCCTGAATTACTCACGAAAAAAGGCGCGTATCTGGCTGGTGCGCGCCTTCGTCTGGATATAGACCAATTACCCAAATTGCTTCAGGTAAATGCGTTGACTGGTAAAGATTGGGATTTGGATTCCGCCTGGTATCGTTGGGTCATCAGCCCGGCAGACATTGCCGCACGCCAGCAAAAAACCGGCGAGGCTGCGAGATGAAATACATTATCGCCATTAGCGTTCTGGCTGGAAGCGCGTTGCTCTATTTGCTTTCCAGCAATAGCGTGAATACCGAGCTATTTTCGGCAAATTATTACGCAGTGTTAGTGTTGACTGGTTCTTTGGCGATCGCTTTGGCGGGGCTCGTGGCGTACCAATTTTGGCGGCTGCGCCAAAAAATCAAACGCAAGGTTTTCGGTGCCCGGCTGACTTTACGCCTGACCTTATTCTTCATCGGGATTGCCATCGTGCCCGGAATTTTGGTCTATGCCGTTTCGGTTGATTTTTTAGGTAAGAGCATAGAATCCTGGTTCGACGTGCGTGTTGAAAAGGCACTCGAGGGCGGATTGAATCTGGGCAAGAACAGTTTGGACAACAGCCTTAAAGAGTTGACCAAAAAAACCCAGTTCATCGCGTTGTTGTTAGCCGAGAAACCTCCGTCGGGATATGAGCATGATCTACAGCGTCTGGTCGAGGAAGGGACAACTCAGGAAGCGGCGATTTTTTCTTTGGCCGGCAAACCCTTGGCTGTTGCAAGCAACGGCAAGAGCGCATTGCCGCAACCAACATTGCCGGATAGCTACATGTTGTCCGAAGCGATCAACAAAGGTTCGTATTCGGTCATTGATAGCACGATTAACAAGGGACTGACATTAAGAGCCTTGGCGCTGATCACGTTAAACACCCCGAATACCCAACGTTTCATAGTGCAATTTACCCAGCCTGTGGCTAAGCAAATTGAAACGGATGCCGAAACCGTACAGTCGGTGTATCGAGATTATCAGGAGTTGGTTCTGTCACGCCTGGGGCTGAAACGACTGTATGGAATCACCTTGACCTTGTCATTGTTGGTGGTTTTACTCACGGCAGTTTCAGCGGCATTTTTTATCAGCGAAAAATTGGGGTCATCGCTGGAGTCTCTGGCCGAAGGGACGCGTGCGGTGGCGCAAGGTAATTTTACCGGGCAGTATCCGATTCGCAGCAGCGACGAATTGGGTGCCTTGACCGGGCTGTTCAATCAGATGATCCGACAATTATCCGATGCCAAGACCGCTAGCGAAGTGCAGCAGAGGCAGGTGGAAAGTGCCAAAGCTTATCTGGAGAGCGTACTGACACACCTTTCTTCCGGAGTAATCGGGCTAGACGAAGCGTTCGGATTGCGTTCTGTTAATACGAGCGCGGCGCAAATTCTGGCTGTCCCGCTGTACGAGATGCAGCGTATCTCTTTGGCGCAACTGGCCGAAAAATACAGCCTGCTCGATTCGTTTTGCCACGCTATCAAAGAAGCGTTCGCCGAGACCACCAACGGCGAGTGGCGGCGACAAATTCAGCGGCTCAGCAAGCAGGGCAACCAGATCCTATTGATGCGCGGCACGCAGCTCCCCAAAGTTTCCGGCGGCGGATATGTTGTGGTGTTCGATGACATCAGCCATTTGTTGCAAACCGAACGACAAGCAGCCTGGGGCGAGGTGGCGAGGCGGCTTGCTCATGAAATTAAAAATCCGCTGACCCCCATCCAGCTGTCTGCCGAGCGGTTGCAGCACAAGCTCAGCTCGCGGCTGGAGGGTGCGGATGCCGAGTTTTTGCGGCGCGCCACGCAAACCATCGTCAACCAAGTCGGCGCGATGAAGAATATGGTGAGTGATTTTGCCAACTACGCGCGCGGCCCGGCTCTTAAACTGGTTCCGCTGGATGCCCACGAGTTGATTCAAGAAGTGTTGTCACTGTACGAAGCGCATGCCGCTGTAATCGAGCTGGATCTGCAGGCACGTAGCGTCATGGTAAGTGCAGATGCCACGCGTCTGCGACAGGTGCTGCACAATTTATTGCAAAACGCGCAAGATGCCCTTCTGGATGCATCGGCACCGCTCATCAGGATCAGTTCCCGAAATCAGGCCGACCAAATTGTGTTGCAGATAGAAGACAACGGGACGGGTTTCGCAACCGATGTGCTTGCAAAGGCCTTTGAGCCTTACATGACGACAAAGGTTAAAGGTACTGGATTGGGTTTGGCGATTGTGAAAAAAATTGTCGAGGAACACAACGGACATATCGATATTGAAAACGGGCAAAGTGGCGGTGCATCCGTCACCATCTATTTGCCGTTAGCAGGGGGAGCATAATGACGACCAAGCAAATTCTTGTGGTGGATGATGAAATAGGGATACGCGAGTTGTTGGCGGAAATTCTTTTCGATGAGGGTTACCAGGTGCATTTGGCGGAAAGTGCCGAACAGGCGAGAGTCTATCGGAACGCGCGCGAGCCGGATCTGGTCTTGCTCGATATTTGGATGCCGGTCACGGATGGTGTGGAATTGCTGAAAGAATGGGCCGAGCAGGAGTTGTTGACGATGCCGGTGGTGATGATGTCGGGGCATGGCACGATAGAGACAGCGGTCGAGGCCACGCGCATCGGCGCGGTAGATTTTTTGGAGAAGCCCATCAGTCTGCAAAAATTGCTGTCTACGGTGGCACGGGCCATCAACATCGAAGTGGCGCATCTTGTGGAAGCTCCGAAAGAAACGCAAAAAAATCTTACCGTTGAAATCGCGGGCGTTGAGAAGCAGTATGCTCTGCCGCTGGATATGCCGTTGCGTCAAGCACGCGATTATTTTGATGCGATTTATTTTCAGTACCACTTGCAAAAAGAAGACGAGAATATCAGCCGCATGGCCGAGAAGATCGGCGTAGAGCGCACCCATTTGTACCGTAAGTTAAAACAGTTGGGCATCAAGTTAACCAAGAGAGCCGTTCCCGATAGTCACTAAGGTAACGGCTCTGTAACCCAATAACGGTGCGGCAGTTGCCCTAAACATTGGGCTACGGCATAATCGCCCGCTTTACAAGCTTTGAAATGTAACCCGTCCCTAATGGGATGCTTAGGAGGAAGTCAGTATGTCAGCTGCACGCAATATCACCCCACCAAAATTCAATGACATCACCGGCGCGATTCGTATGCTGGCAGTGGATGCCGTACAAAAAGCGAATTCCGGTCATCCCGGCGCGCCTATGGGCATGGCAGAAATCGCCGATGTATTGTGGAACCGCCACCTGCGCCACAATCCCGCCAACCCGAAATGGCCGGGTCGCGATCGTTTCATGATGTCCAACGGGCATGGCTCGATGCTGGTTTACGCGCTGCTGCATCTGTCCGGTTACGACCTGCCGATCGAAGAATTGAAACGCTTCCGTCAAATGCATTCCAAAACACCTGGCCACCCCGAATACGGTTATACCGCCGGTGTGGAAACAACAGGCGGCCCGCTGGGTCAAGGCATCACCAACGCGGTCGGCATGGCGATGGCGGAAAAACTGCTGGCGGCCGAATTCAACAAGCCCGGCCACGAGATCGTTGATCACCACACCTATGTGTTCATGGGCGACGGCTGCATGATGGAAGGTATTTCCCACGAAGCGTGTGCACTGGCCGGGACTTGGGGCCTGGGCAAATTGATCGTATTCTGGGATGACAACAACATTTCGATCGATGGTCACATCGACGGCTGGTACACGGACGATACGCCGAAACGCTTTGAGGCTTACGGCTGGCACGTTATCGCCGATGTGCAGGGTCACGACAGCGAAGCAATTGACGCAGCGATCAAGGCTGGCAAGGCCGTTACCGACAAGCCGACATTGATCTGTTGCAAAACCATCATTGGCGCGGGTTCGCCTAATAAGGAAGGCACGCACGATGTGCACGGTGCGGCATTGGGTGATGCTGAAGTTGCCGCAACACGCGCACATATCGGCTGGAAATATCCCCCGTTTGAGATACCCAAGCATGTGTACGAAGCATGGGATGCTCGCACCAAGGGTGAAGGCCTGGAGAAATTGTGGAACAACAAGTTTGCCGAATACAAGGCTGCCTACCCAAAAGAAGCCGCTGAATTCACGCGTCGTACCAAGAGTGAGTTGCCTGCGGGTTGGGCCGAACATGCGGCCAAAGTGATCGCGCAGATCAATGAGAAGGCCGAGACCATCGCCACTCGCAAGGCTTCGCAAAACGCAATCAATGCCTTGCAGCCTGCATTACCGGAATTCCTTGGCGGCTCCGCCGACCTGACTGGCTCCAACCTGACCAACTGGACAGGCGCGCATCACGTGAGCGGCAAAAAGCCTGGTAACTACATCAGTTACGGGGTACGCGAATTCGGTATGTCGCACATTATGAACGGCATGGCTTTGCACGGTGGTCTGTTGCCGTTCGGCGGAACCTTCCTGATGTTCTCAGAATACGCGCGCAATGCGTTGCGTATGTCGGCTCTGATGAAACAACGCGTGATCTATGTGTTCACCCACGACTCCATCGGTCTGGGTGAAGACGGCCCGACACACCAGCCTGTAGAGCAAACCGCCACCTTGCGTTACATCCCCAACATGGAGGTATGGCGTCCATGCGACACGGTGGAATCTGCTGTGAGCTGGGTGGCTGCTGTGGAGCGCAAGGATGGCCCAAGCAGTTTGATCTTCAGCCGCCAGAATCTGGCGTTCCAAAAACGCGATGCGGCACAGATCGCCAATATCCGCAAAGGCGGTTATGTGTTGTCGGAAGCTGCCGGTGGCAAGCCGCGTGCCGTCATCATCTCCACCGGTTCGGAAATCGATCTGGCAATGAAGGCACAGGTAGCATTGGCCGCAGAGGGCATCAATGTGCGCGTGGTATCCATGCCGTCTACCAATGTGTTCGACAAACAGGATCAAGCCTACAAAGATAGCGTGTTGCCCAAGGGCGTGAAACGCATCTCTGTCGAGGCTGGCGTGACCGGCGGTTGGTACAAGTACGTCGGTTTGGATGGCGCGGTGATGGGTATGGATTGCTTCGGCGAATCCGCTCCGGCACCGGAGCTGTTCAAACACTTCGGCTTCACCACAGAAAATGTGGTTGCCACAGTGAAAAAGGTTTTGGCCGCTTAAGTTGACTTTGGTGCAAATTCATCGAAATTTGCACCTCAATCTCATTGGAAAAACTGGCAATCTTTATAACTTAAAAACTGGGAGAAAAAAATGGCAATTCGCGTGGGTATTAACGGCTTTGGTCGTATCGGTCGCATGGTGTTCCGTGCAGCAACCAAGGACTTTCCTGAAATCGAAGTGGTCGCGATCAACGACTTGCTGGAGCCTGATTATCTGGCTTACATGCTCAAATACGACTCCGTGCATGGCCGCTTCAACGGCGATGTGGCGGTGAGTGGCAATAATCTGGTTGTTAATGGCAAGTCCATACGCCTGACGGCTGAACGTGATCCGGCGAATCTGAAATGGAAAGAAGCGGGCGTGGACATCGTGATCGAGTGTACCGGCTTCTTCCTGACCAAAGAGACTTGCCAGGCGCACATCAACGCGGGTGCCAAGAAAGTGATCCAGTCGGCACCTAGCAAGGACGACACGCCGATGTTTGTTTACGGCGTAAACCACGACACGTACAAGGGTGAGGCGATTGTTTCCGCTGCTTCCTGCACCACCAACGCGCTGGCACCCGTTGCCAAAGTGTTGAATGACAACTTCGGTATCAAGCGCGGTCTGATGACCACCGTGCATGCAGCAACGGCGACACAGAAGACCGTTGACGGCCCGTCCAATAAAGATTGGCGCGGCGGTCGCGGTATTTTGGAAAATATCATTCCCTCCTCCACCGGTGCAGCCAAAGCCGTCGGTGTGGTGATACCCGCACTGAACAAGAAGTTGACAGGTATGGCGTTCCGCGTACCTACTTCCGACGTATCTGTGGTTGATCTGACTTGCGAGCTGAACAAAGAAACGACCTACGCCGACATCGTTAAAGCGATGAAGGCCGCTTCCGAAAGCGGTCCGTTGAAGGGAGTGTTGGGTTTTACCGATGAGAAAGTTGTTTCCACCGATTTCCGTGGTTATACCTGCCCGTCGGTGTTCGATGCCGAAGCGGGTATCGCACTGGACCCTACCTTTGTCAAGGTGGTGGCATGGTATGACAACGAGTACGGCTACACTTGCAACCTGATGCGCATGGTTGGTCACATTGCCAAATAAAAACAAGGGCGGTGATGGAATAGTGGCAAGCGGTGCGCGGTAATTACCCCGCTCGCTGCTGACCATTCACCGTTTCTCACATAAAGTTTAGGGGAAGAAAATGTCAGTAATCAAAATGACCGATTTGGATCTCAAGGGCAAACGCGTCCTGATTCGTTCCGATCTGAATGTGCCCGTCAAAGACGGCAAGGTGACTTCCGATGCGCGTATCACCGCATCAATGGCGACCATCAACTTCGCGCTGAAAGCCGGTGCGCGCGTGATGGTGACATCGCACTTGGGTCGACCCGAAGAAGGTGTGTATTCCGAAGAAAACTCTCTCAAGCCTGTAGCGCACGTCATCGCCGACAAATTGGGCAAGCCCGTGCGTTTGATCAAAGATTGGACGGACGGCGGCTTCAATGTGGCTGACGGCGAGCTGGTATTGCTGGAAAATTGCCGTTTCAACAAAGGTGAAAAGAAAAGCACCGATGAACTGGCGAAAAAATATGCGGCACTATGCGACGTGTTCGTGATGGACGCATTCGGGACGGCCCACCGTGCCGAAGCATCAACACATGGTGTCGCCAAGTTCGCACCGGTCGCCGCTGCCGGCGTGTTGCTGACCGAAGAGCTGGAAGCCCTGACTAAAGCTTTGCTCAATCCTACTCGCCCTATGGTGGCGATCGTCGGTGGTTCCAAGGTTTCCACCAAGCTGACCGTGTTGGAGTCTCTGTCTGAAAAATGCGAGCAACTGGTAGTCGGCGGCGGAATTGCCAATACCTTCCTCAAGGCGACCGGTCATCCGGTCGGAAAATCGTTGTGTGAGAACGATCTGGTTCCGACTGCGCAAGCCTTGATCGCAAAAATGTCCGCGCGCGGCGCGAGCATCCCGATCGCGACCGATGTCGTGGTGGGTACCGCTGCCCCGTTCTTGCCCGGCAATGAAAATACGCCGGCGACATTGAAAGATGCCAAAGACGTTGCGGATGACGAAATGATTTTCGATATCGGTCCCAACTCGGCGCAAGCTATCGCCGACATCATCATGAAGGCCGGTACCGTGGTATGGAACGGACCGGTCGGCGTGTTTGAGTATGACCAATTTGGCGAAGGCACAAAGACCATTGCGATGGCGATTGCCAATACCAAAGCCTTTACCCTGGCGGGCGGCGGCGACACCATCGCGGCGATCCAGAAGTACGACATCTACGACAAGGTGTCCTACATCTCTACCGCTGGCGGTGCGTTCCTTGAATTCCTCGAAGGCAAGACCTTGCCTGCTGTGGAAATTCTAGAGCAACGTGCCAGTAAATAATCAGATAGGAAATACATGCTGCGCAGAACCAAAATTGTAGCAACCCTGGGCCCTGCTTCAAGCAGTCAAAAGGTGCTGGAAGACATGATACGTGCCGGAGTCGATCTGGTGCGGATGAACTTCTCCCACGGCACGGCGCAGGATCACATGAAGCGCGCTGAAACCGTCCGTGCCGCCGCTGTGGCCGTGGGCCGCACGGTGGGTATTCTGGCCGACTTGCAGGGGCCGAAGATACGCGTGCGCAAATTCGAGAACGACAAGATCATTTTGAACAAGGGTGATGCGTTCATCCTCGATGCCGCACTTGATGGTCTGGGTAATCAACAGCGCGTGGGACTGGACTACAAAGAGCTGCCCAATGATGTGGATGTCGGCACGGTGTTGTTGTTGAACGATGGCATGTTGGAATTTCACGTCACCAGCGTCGAAGGCACGGAAGTGCACTGTAAAGTTGTCCGTGGCGGCGTACTGTCCAACAACAAGGGCATTAACCGCAAGGGTGGCGGGCTGACTGCTCCGGCTCTGACCGACAAGGACAAAGAAGACATCAAGACGGCCGCGCTGATCAAGGCGGATTATCTGGCGGTGTCCTTCCCGCGTACCGGTGATGATATGCGCATGGCGCGCGAACTGATGCATGCGGCAGGGGGAAAGAGCCTGTTGATGGCGAAGATCGAGAGGGCCGAAGCGATTCCAGTGCTGGGGGACATCATCGATGCCTCGGATGCAATTATGGTAGCGCGCGGTGACTTGTCGGTTGAGGTCGGCGATGCGGCTGTGCCCGGTTTGCAAAAGCGCATGATCAAAATGGCGCGCGCAAAAAATCGTTTGGTGATCACGGCGACGCAAATGATGGAGTCCATGATCACCAATCCGATCCCCACACGCGCGGAAGTTTCCGATGTGGCGAACGCGGTGTTGGATGGCACCGATGCGGTGATGCTTTCGGCAGAAACGGCAGTTGGCGATTATCCGATCGAAACCATAGAAGCGATGGCGCGTATCTGCATTAGCGCAGAAAAAGAGTTGGATATCCACGCCAATGAACGGCGTGTGCTGCATGAGAAATTCACCCGTGTCGATCAATCTATCGCCATGTCAGCTTTGTATGCGGCGACTCACCTGAAGGTCAAGGCGATTGTGGCGTTGACCCAGTCCGGTTCGACCGCATTATGGATGTCGCGCTCCAATGCTGGCGTGCCGATTTTTGCCATGACTCCGGTGGCAGCCACGCTCAGCAAAGTTACTTTGTTCGGTGGTGTGCATCCCATTTCATTCACCAACTCTTCCAAAGACCACTCGCAAACCTTGCGCGATGCCGAGGATGAATTGGTGCGTCAGAAGGTGGTGAGCGAGGGTGATTTGATTGTCATGACCATCGGTGAAGCCATCGGTCAGACGGGCCACACCAACACGATGAAAATCGTCAAAGTGGGCGATCACCGCAAACATTAATCGGCAGCAATCCCGCAACTAAAATTTATATCAAAAGGAGAAGAAAATGGCTTTAGTATCTTTGCGTCAACTGCTCGATCACGCGGCAGAAAATGGCTACGGCTTGCCTGCTTTCAACGTCAATAATCTGGAGCAGGTCAAAGCGATTATGGAGGCGGCTGATCAATGCAACAGCCCGGTGATTATGCAAGGTTCCGCCGGGGCGCGAAAATACGCGGGCGAACCGTTCCTGCGTCACCTGATCGAAGCTGCAATCGAAATGTATCCACACATCCCGGTCGTGATGCACCAGGACCACGGCGCGTCGCCAGCGGTCTGCATCAACGCGATCAAGTCGGGCTTCTCCAGCGTGATGATGGACGGCTCGTTGAAAGAAGATGCCAAGACGCCCTCCTCGTTTGAATACAACGTGGATGTGACTCGCCGCGTGGTGGAAATGTCTCACGCCGTCGGCGTATCGGTTGAAGGTGAATTGGGTTGTCTGGGTTCGTTGGAATCCGGCATGGGCGAAAAGGAAGACGGTCATGGCGCGGAAGGCGTGTTGAGCCACGACCAATTATTGACCGACCCGGAAGAAGCCGCACAATTCGTGCGTCAAACCGGCGTAGATGCGTTGGCGATTGCCATCGGCACATCACACGGCGCGTACAAGTTCACCAAGCCGCCCACTGGCGACACCCTGGCGATCAGCCGCATCAAAGAGATACATGCACGCATTCCCAACACGCATTTGGTGATGCACGGTTCGTCTTCCGTGCCACAGGAATGGCTGAAGATCATCAACGAATTTGGGGGTGACATGGGCCAAACTTACGGCGTGCCAGTAGAAGAGATCGTCGAAGGTATCAAGCACGGCGTGCGCAAGGTCAACATCGACACCGATCTGCGTATGGCTTCCAGCGGTTCGGTACGCCGTTATCTTGCGCAAAACCCTAAAGATTTCGACCCTCGCAAATTCTTGGCTGTGTCTACCAAGGCGATGAAGGAAATCTGTGTGGCTCGTTACGAAGCGTTCGGTTCGGCAGGCCAAGCCGGCAAGATCAAGCCAATTTCTTTGGAGAACATGGCCAACCGTTATACCAAGGGCGAGCTCAAGGCGATTGTTAAATAAACCTTAGCAACCAACGGATGAGAAAAGGCGACGTGAAGTCGCCTTTTTTTCGCGCAGAATATAGCCTGACAATATCCGAACAAACTCAGAGGCCAACCGTTGAGCCATTGCCTCTGCCGTTAATAATTAGAATTGAACCTCATATCGGCAACATGCTTACATCCCAGAAGCAGATGGATAGTATGCGAATCGTAAATCAACGAGGAACAGTCACAATGGAACATCTCAAGCAACAACGAGGCGTGACCTTATTGGAATTGCTGGTCGTGATTGCCATCGTGGCCATCTTTGCAACGATAGCAGTGCCTTCACTGACGACATTTGTTAGAGATAATCAGTTGACTTCGGCAAGGATGCAACTCGTCAGCGATTTGAATCTGGCGCGCGGCGAAGCTATCAAACGCAATGTCCGTGTGTTGGTCTGTAGTGGAGACGCGATCACTGCGGGCAATTGCGTCAATGGCGCGGATTGGGCGGTTACCGGCTGGGTGCTGTGTTATGACTCGGATTTAAATGGCCAATGTGATCCAGCGACGGCTACCGACCCCAATCCCTTACTTGTGCGAGCACCGCTACGCGCGTCAGCCAATGCACTGGGACTGGTGGTGCAGTTCAATGCTGCCGCAGCACCTATATACTTCAACCCGGTAGGATCACAGGGTCCGGCAGGGGGGGCTATGGTGAATTTTAATCTATCCGGAAATTGGTCTGGCTATACAGGAACACGTACCGTGACCGTGGCACCCACCGGAAATATCACGAGTCAATAACACATCATGAAAACTCCGAACAAACATCAGGCATTCCAGCAAGGATTTTCCATGCTGGAAATTTTGATCACCTTGGTTATTGTGGCGACGGCATTGCTGGGTACGGCTGGGTTGCAGGCGCACGCGCTCAAGACCAACATGGGCGGACAGTTCCGCAATCAGGCGGTGTTTTTAAGCGCGGACATTGCTGAGCGGATGGAAGCCAATAAAGTTCAAGCAGTACTTGCGGGCGGATACGCGTTGGCAGCGGGTGCAGCGATTCCTGCGGCGTCCACAGCGTGCAACACGGGTCCTTGCACACCCGCGCAATTGGCTCAGTATGATCTGGCTAATTGGCAGGCTGCGATCGCGGCGGTACTGCCACAAGGCACGGGCGTGATTACGCAAACCGTTGTGGGTAACCCGTCCACCTACACCATCGTAATCAACTGGGTGGATAGAGCTACCAACCAGATCTCGGCAGGCTCGGCAGTTGCCAATGCGGGTCGCAGCGAAACGTACTCTATTACTACCGACAAGACGATACGCAATTAGGCATCAACCAATTCAAAGAGAGAATGTCATGTCTGATATGGGCAAGATAACATCACGCAACCATGGCAAGGGTTTCAGCTTGATCGAGATGATGATAGCGATGACCATCGGGCTGATGGTCGTCGCCGCACTGACAGCGGTGGTCATCAGCAGCGGGCGCAGCTCGAGAGCGAATGACCGTACCTCGGAATTGCAGAGCAATGGCCGCTATGCCTTGGATGTGTTGAAGCGCGACTTGCAAAGTGCCGGGTACTACGGATTGAGTGGGCGGGGTGTGGATCAGTCGTTAATAAATCTGCCGCAAGATTGTTATGCCGGATTTGCCAGCAACATCAACCAGCGGATTTGGGGTAGCAACGACGGGGTGAACACGTTCAATACCAGTTGTATTCCGACTGCGAATTATGCTGGCAGCGACATTCTGGTGATACGCTATACCAGTCTAAATGACTTTCCTTCTGTAGCAAGTGTTCCACCGCCGGTTGATCCGGCTGGCATAACCGGCTTTGCCAATACTGGCGCAAATACTTTGTTTTTTAGATCGGCTTACGAAACAAATAAGCTTTACCAAGCGGTCGCCCTACCTACTTTTACTAATCAGCCGCAACGTGACCATATCGTGCAGGTGCATGTGTACTACGTTGCTCCGTGGTCGGTGAGCGCGGCGGAAAATCCGCAGATACCTTCGTTGCGTCGTTTGGTCTTAGATAACACCGGCGCGATGACCGATCAATTGGTCGCGAGCGGTATCGAAAACATGCAAGTGCAATATGGGATTCTGACTGCAGGTAACACTCAATATTTTGATGCGCAAAATGTCAATCCCGGAGTCGCTCCAGCATTGGATTCGGTAACTAGCCCTGTCGATGCGACTGGAATCAGCGTTAACAACTGGGGGAATGTAAATGCGGTGCGCGTCTGGTTACTATCGCGCAATGCCGGCAGCGAACGCAACGAGGCGTATATCAACAACACGCAGTACGCTATGGGTGATGTGGTCAGGCAGTACAACGATCCATTCCGCCGCCAGTTGTTCACGTCGACCATTCAGATTCGAAATTGAAAATCATGAACCAGCTAAAAATCATTACATGCAAACAACGCGGTGCGACATTGGTTGTGGCCCTGTTCATTCTGATCGTGTTGATGATCATAGGCGTGATGGCAATGACAACAGCGAATACACAGTTTAAGTTGGCGGGCAATTTACAGTTTGAGAACATAGCCAAAAACAATGCCGAAAATCAAATCGTGGTCGCTGAAAATTGGCTGTCCTTACCGGACTCCTCCCCATTCGCACTGTACATAAACAATCCCGGTTTTGACACTTGGTCGTCAGCGACCCCGCAACTTCATCCGATCGGACATATTGCAACATTGGGCATCTTGAATAACGACCCGTTGAACATGACCGATGCTCAATGGCGAGCCAATTCCACCAGTACCATAATCAGCCCGAATGGATACATGATCGAAAAACTGGCGAATAACAAATCTCCCCTGGGAGCCAATGCAGCACAGGGTGGAGGGGGCGGAGCTCCGGGGTGTAATCAAGTGAACCTGTATCAGATTACCGCCCGCGGAACGAATGCGCGGGGTGCGGTGCGATATATACAAACCGTTTATCAAGTGCTGAGTTGTTAATCGACCAAGGAGTCTGCCATGCGTAAAAATGCTATTCACACTAACGTATTGTTAGCCGGATTGATTGGTATGTTTACCCAGTTATCTGGGATGGTTTATGCCGCCCCCGTGTTTGTGCCAGCCAGCCCTCCCATTGTCGGATATGTAGCTCAGCCGGAATTGACGAATTACAACTTGCAGTCCGGCCTCGAAAGCGTGTTCCGAGGCGAATATGAAAGAACCAGCTGGTCTGGTAATTTGTCATGCTACCCCGTTAGCGCGATGGGTATTGTGAACACCGCCTCACCTTGTTGGACTAGCGGAACGGGCACGACCCTAAAAGTTGGTGCTCAATCACAGGTTGATCAGCAAGGGTTTGTCAGTGGCAGTCGAAATATCGCAACGCTAAATACCACAGGCATCCCAGTTGCGTTCACGCTGGCCGCCGATTCCGTAAATTTAATCGATGCCAGTCATGTGAATTACATACGGGGCGATCGAAGCAACGAAGCCCCGGCGGGTTTGTCGTTACGTCCGCGTATTTCCGTTTTGGGCGACACTATCCATTCTCGTCCTTTTTACACAAGGGATAGTGGCGGTACTAACCCGACCATTTTTTACGGCGGCAACGACGGAATGTTGCATGCGATAGACGCGACCCAGGCCACGGGCGGAAGGGAGCGCTGGGCATACATTCCTTCCATGCTGGTACCTAATCTCGGCAAACTGTGGGCTAGTCCTTACGTACACCAGGACTTTGTCGATGGCAGTGTCAATATCATCAATGCCGGAACAGCTGCCTCACCGAAGAATATATTGGTAGGCGTGTTGGGCGCGGGAGGTAAAGGAATATACGCGCTGAATGTGACATATTTGACCGCCGCCTCGGATGCGGATGTCGTTAGCAAATTTCTCTGGGAGATCACACCAACCAGTATTACGACCAGCACGGGTGGTCGAGCCGCATCGACCAGCTACGCCAATTTGGGCTATACCTACAGCAATCCAACCCTGGCCCCGATAAAAATTAGTGGGAGCACGGTGAATGTGGTGATTGTGGGTAATGGTTACAACAACACCGGAAATGGACATGCCACTTTACTGGTCATTGACGTGTTGACCGGCAACAAACTCGCTGAAATTGATACGGGTGTAGCCGGGGTAGGCGGTCCGAATGGGTTGTCCACTCCCGCCGCCGTGGATAGTAACGGCGATGGCGCGGTAGACACGGTTTATGCGGGCGACATAGATGGCAATATGTGGAAGTTCGATTTGACCAGCAGCACGCCCAGTCTATGGTCCGTCAAGCTGCTTTATTCGACAAAAAGCAATCCGGCCACGCCGGCTGGACAAGCCATCACCATGATGCCGGGGGTGGCTGTGCATCCTTATGGCGGCTACATGGTCAATTTTGCCACCGGCAGAATATTGACCGCAGCGGATGCAATTGATACAAGTGTCTATTATGCCTACGGGATATGGGATGGTGCACCCGCAGCGAATACCAGTTTAATCAACCAAACTATTACCGTGCGCCAATATACCCCTGCACCGGGGGCGACCCCTGCGACGGTGCGGGTGGTCGGCGCGACTCCTGCCAGTGCGGCTGTGGTGCCGAATTGGAGTTCGGGCGGCAATAAGGGATGGATGGCTGCATTGCCCGTGGGTGGAGAGCGCGTGACCGGAGATACGGCCTTCGATCAATTCGGACGGTTTTTCTTTAATTCCACGAACCCTACCGTTCCTTACAGCTACACCCCGCCTACTCCACCAGGTGCGGCACCTGTTACAGGTAACGGCGTGAACTGGCTGATGGAGCTGGATTATCTAAGCGGCGGCAATGCAGGCAAGCCCTTTTTTGATATGAATTCCGATGGATTTTTGAATGATGCCGACCGAGTGCAATACGTGGCGAGTGACGTGATACCTCCACCTAGCGTGGTGGGCAATCCGATCATGACCAGTTTTGGTATCCCGGTCGGTTTTTTTACCACTTATGGCGTGCAATCCCAACCCGCACTGGGTGGTGTTGGCAATTTTAGTGCAACGTTCTACAACTCAAACTGGGATGTCCCACCGGCAGCGACTCCTGCAACAGCCAATACCAATTCGACAGGGATAGGTGGAGGCCACTTCGATGTGGATGCATGGTACAAAGGTCTTTATGGCAACAGCCTTCCTTCGACTCACACCCATGAATACGACAAGATTTACGACGTAAACGGCGTGAATTTCCTGAACCCGAATCAAACGAACAAGCGATTAAGTAACGCGAAGGATTTGGTTTCAGGTACCGCGATCACGGCTACCACGCCTTACAAAGTGTTGTTGATGAACCAGTCGTGGAATCGCGCGATGTTCTTGACGCTGGGTAAAACGATCTGGAGTACCAAGGACTATCAAACCGGTACGGCCAATGCATCGGGTAGTTACAATACGTCGGTCAGTATGACCGGTACCGCAACGGGTGTCGGGGCACTGAAAATGTCTAGTTTGCCGACCTACACGGGTATCAACTCGACGGTGACCGGCTACACCACCGCTCCCTCTACCGCACCAACCCCAATCTTTGGCAAGATTACAGTGACCGCTGTCAGTACGACGGGCTCCATCGGTTGCGGCGGGATGCTCAATGGCGTGGCGATTAATCCGGGTTGTACCACGACTTCCGTCACGACCGGCGTGCGCCAAGCGGATGCGGTCGGCGGAGTCGGCGGGTTCGAGGTGTCGATGCCCAGCAATGCGTTCGAAACGCGCGATTGGTGGGGCGATGGCGTAAAACAAACCGGTGTGATGCCCACGTTTTATGCCTGCCCCGGCAATAGCCTTTCTAGCGGGGCGGAACAGGCCAACGGTACTGGTAACGGGCGGCAATACAGCGGAGTATTGGGTGAGCGCAATGACGGTACGCTCACAGTGCAAGTCGTCAAGGACGCCACACCAGATAGTGCTGTGCAACTCAATGTGCCCGGTAGGCCGGATTTAGGATTCCGTGTCATAGATGCACAATTCAAGAATTACGTCTTGTACGAGATCACTATCTACTGGCATCACCCGATGGCAGTTTGTTATGGCGATACCTCCAGCACTTGGCGTGTCGCAAATAATTCGGGTGATCCTTGGTGGCCTGCTCAAGAAACCAACAATTTTCCAGATACCACGGGTACGGTATTTGGTACGAAGCCGGATGGCAGTCCTCTTTTATGTAATAGCAATCCAAATGGCAGTAGTAATCCAGCCTGGAACGCTACTACCACTTCAACACCACCGACTCCACCAGCAGGTTGGACAAATCCACCAGGTTGGCCGCCAGCTGGCTTTACGATCACGCCGCCTCTGGATACAGAAACCACCTTGCCGTTCTGCCCTAATTACAATGCGCTGCATGATGATCCGCGCACGGCAAGCTTTGTCTCATCTTCGCCCGGAACGAGCAGTACGCCGCCTATCGTTCCATCCACCACGCTTGTGGTTTTACCGGTTAATTCGATTGGGGGGATGGCTACGATCACGCCTAACACCTCCTGTGTGGGTACATCCTGCACTTCCTGTGTAGGCGCGGCGTGTCAAACAACGACACCCTGCGTTGGTGCGGCATGCAACCCATGCGGTACGACGGGACAACCGGCATGTAACCAAGTCGGCAAGACTGCTGGCACGGGACGAATCTCCTGGCATGAACTGATTCGTCAATAGAAATGGCTGACCGGAGATGTACACTCTGGTCAATTTGAAGGGATGCATGATATGAAGAAGATTCGCGGTTTTACCTTGATCGAATTGGTCATTGTCGTGGCCATCGCCGGTATTTTGGCGGTGGTAGCACTGCCAAGCTATAACCGGTATGTGGTGAAAGCCAGCCGTCAGGCAGCGCAGACTGATCTGTTGCAAATGGCTGCTCTTCAGGAAAAGATCTATCTGAACTCTTCCAGTTACAGTACCACGGCCAATGTCGTCACCGATGCCTATACCGGGCAGGCCACGGGTGGGCTGGGTTGGCCGGCGCAATCCAAAGACGGGAAATATAACTACGCGTGCCCTGCCGCGACTTGTGTGGCGAGCAGTTTTACACTCACGGCCACGCCGATACCCGGAACCACACAAGCCAACGATGGCATACTGTCGATCAATTCTGTAGGTCAGCGTTTGTGGACAGGCGCGTCTCCCACCTGGTAAGAGAAGCTCGGCAGTAACAACCCATTTCCCCCGGTGCGCCGGGGGATTTTTATTGGGGTTTGTGCTGTTGCTCCGCCAGCAGAAATTCCTTGAAGGCCAAGGCAGCGCTGGATAGCCGTTTGGTGTTGCGATGGGCGACGAACCAGTGGCGCAATAGCGGAAAGTGTTCGACGTTGAGCATCACCAGGCGTTTGGTTTCCAGCTCCAATTCGATGGAATGCAGGGACAAGATGCCCAGCCCCAATCCCGCTTGCACAGCTTGTTTGATGGCTTCGTTGGTTTCCATTTCCATGTTGATGCGGGGATGGATGTGATGTTGGGCGAACACGCGCTCCATCGCACTGCGCGTTCCAGATCCCTGCTCGCGGGACAAAAAAGATTGCTCGGCAAGTTGGGCAAATTTGACGCGTTTAAGTTTTGCCAGGGGATGTGTGGGCGCGGCAATCACCACCAGCGGGTTATCCATAAATTTTTTGGAGCTGATGTCCAGCCCTGCTGGCGGCTGTCCCATGATGGCCAGATCGGTGCTGTTGTCGGCGAGATGTTTGAGTACGGCATCGCGGTTGGCGACTTGCAGAATAACGTTGATGTTGGGATGTAGCCGGCAAAAATCGGCCAGCAGCTGAGGAGTGAAATAGTTGGCAGTGTTGACCACGGAAAGGGTGAGCTTGCCATGCCCCAGCCCTTTCATCTGGTCGAACATTGCTTCGATTTCGCCTATCTGTTGCGCGATGTTGCGTGCGTAATGGAACAACTCTTTTCCTGCCGCCGTGAGGAATATCTTCTTGCCCATTTGTTCAAAAAGCGGCAGCCCGACATGTTCTTCCAATTGCTTGATTTGCATCGACACGGCAGGCTGGGATAGGTATAGTTCCTCAGCTGCACGGGAGTAGTTCAGATGGTTCGCCACTTTCTCGAACACTTGGAGTTGGCGCAAGGTGAAGTGCAGCATGGACGATGGGCAATATCAGCAAGAGGGCAAGTTGCGATTATAACAAGTCATAAGCAAAACTTATGATCTTGATAAAAATAATTGACTATCGCTTATAGGACGAGCCCCCTATAGTGGCAACCGTAGCAAGTCGCTGTTGTACTGGATAGAAGAAAATCAAACTTTAACTTTGGGAGAATACGTAATGGATCAATCAAATCGTTATGCGGATCTGAGCTTGGATGAAGCCGAGCTGATCAAGAACGGTAAGCACATTCTGGTGGCTTACCATATGACTCCGGCAGACGGTCACGGTTATTTGGAAACCGCCGCTCACTTTGCCGCCGAATCTTCGACCGGTACCAACGTTGAAGTTTCCACCACCGACGAATTCACCAAGGGTGTGGACGCGCTGGTTTACTTCATCGATGAAGTAAAAGGCGTGATGAAAATCGCTTATCCTAGCGTGTTGTTCGACCGCAACATCACCGACGGTCGCGCGATGATCGTGTCTTTCCTGACTTGCGCGATCGGTAACAATCAAGGCATGGGCGACGTGAAATGCGCGCAGATGCAGGACTTCTACGTTCCACCACAAATGCTGATGCAGTTCGATGGCCCGGCTACTGATATTTCCGATTTGTGGCGCATTCTGGGTCGCCCAATCAAGGACGGTGGCTACATCTCCGGTACCATCATCAAACCCAAGCTGGGTCTGCGCCCCGAACCTTTCGCCAAGGCCGCGTATCAATTCTGGTTGGGCGGTGACTTCATCAAGAACGATGAGCCACAAGGCAACCAAGTATTCTGCCCGCTCAAAAAAGTGTTGCCATTGGTCTACGATTCGATGAAACGTGCAATGGATGAAACCGGCGATGCAAAACTGTTCTCAATGAACATTACAGCAGATGACCATTACGAAATGTTGGCGCGTGCCGACTACGCTTTGGAAGTGTTTGGTACGGATGCGAATAAATTGGCATTCCTGGTTGATGGTTTCGTGGGTGGTCCGGGCATGATTACGACAGCCCGCCGTCAATACCCACAACAATACTTGCACTATCACCGTGCGGGACACGGAATGATTACGTCGCCATCCTCCGTTCGTGGTTACACCGCGTTCGTGCTGGCCAAGATCTCCCGTCTGCAAGGTGCTTCCGGTATCCACGTGGGTACGATGGGCTTCGGCAAGATGGAGGGCGGTGCGGATGACCGTAACATCGCTTACATGATCGAACGTGATTCTGCCGATGGTCCTTACTACCATCAGGAATGGCTGGGCATGAAGCCAACCACACCTATCATCTCCGGCGGTATGAACGCATTGCGCTTGCCAGGATTCTTTGAAAATCTGGGTCACGGTAACGTGATCAATACAGCAGGTGGCGGATCTTACGGACATATCGATTCCCCAGCGGCTGGCGCGATCTCTTTGCGTCAGGCTTATAACTGCTGGAAAGAAGGTGCAGATCCAATCGCCTTCGCTAAAGACCACAAAGAGTTCGCTCGTGCGTTTGAATCGTTCCCGAAAGATGCGGACAAGTTGTATCCGGGTTGGCGCGAAAAATTGGGCGTACACAAGTAAGCCTGGATGCCGTAATGCAGTGAAAACTCGCCCCCACTCGCTGGGGGCGTTTTTTTCCAAACACAAAAACCGTTTGGAGCAAGTGAGTATTTGGAGAGTCAAATGACGAACAAAGATCAATACAAAGTAGCGCAAGAGCCGTTCTACCAGGCACAGGGTGGTGAAGTCGCGCTGTACGAGGCCGCCTATCGGGCCCGACTGCCGGTGATGGTGAAGGGTCCGACCGGTTGCGGTAAGTCGCGCTTCGTGGAATACATGGCATGGAAGCTGGACAAACCGTTAATCACCGTGGCGTGCAATGAAGACATGACCGCCAGCGATCTGGTCGGGCGCTATTTGCTGGATGCCAACGGTACGCGCTGGCTGGATGGGCCGTTGACCGTTGCCGCGCGCATCGGCGCGATTTGCTATCTGGATGAGATTGTCGAGGCACGGCAAGACACCACGGTAGTGATCCATCCGCTGACCGATCATCGCCGCACTTTGCCGCTGGACAAGAAGGGCGAACTCCTGGCTGCACATCCCGATTTTCAATTGGTGATTTCATACAATCCGGGCTACCAAAGTCTGATGAAGGATCTGAAGCAGTCGACCAAGCAGCGTTTCACAGCTTTCGATTTTGATTATCCGACTGCGGATGTCGAGGCTGATATCCTGAGCAAGGAAACAGGCATGGACAAGGCGATCTCTGCCAAGCTGGTGAAGATAGGCGCGGTAGCACGCAACCTTAAAGGCCACGGTTTGGACGAAGGCATCTCAACGCGTTTGCTGGTTTACGCGGCCACGCTCATCAACGGTGGGGTTGCTCCGCGTGCAGCATGCCGAATGGCATTGGTGCGCCCTATCACCGACGATGCGGACATCCGCGATACGCTGGATCACGCGATTGATGCGACGTTTGCCCAATAAGTTCGGCGTGCGATGACGTGTCGCCGCTTATATAGCGCAGACACAGTTTGCGTATCCAGTAGAAAGAAAACATGGAAACCCTCAACATTCCACCCGAGCTAGAACGTTACTGGAAAGACCTCGATTGCGGCTTCAAGCCAGTCGAACCGGTCTTTGCGGAATGTATGCGGGAAGCTATGGCGGTCTTGTCACCGCAAGGTGTGGAGGAGTACATCTCAAACGCGCGCTTTCTCGGCAAGATGGGACGCGGAGCAGAGCCGATACTGGTGTTTCTGGAAGTCGCTCCGAACACAGCAAAGATACTCGGTGAAGAGGCGATGCACGCCATCATGGCGTGTGTCAAAGT
Organism: Gallionella sp.; assembly: GCA_013044075.1. Taxonomy (GTDB): domain Bacteria; phylum Pseudomonadota; class Gammaproteobacteria; order Burkholderiales; family Gallionellaceae; genus Gallionella. Next base: position 45,392 of record JABEVG010000059.1, on the reverse strand, counting down.
GCTGTGGAAATCACCCAACGGGAAAGCAATCACGCCGTTTCTGCAGAGCATGCATGCTGTCGCGGAGCGGTTGCGCACCGCCGAACAAATGCAGCATTACTTGGATCTGGTGCTGGATTTCACGGAGCGCACCACCGGATCGGTACACGGCATCCATAAGACTTTTCCCAGCCCAGGTTTGCCGGATTTTTTCAATCAGGTGCCGCGCCTACTGAGCTTGCTGACTATCCAGGGACTGCGGAACTGGGTGGAATATGGGGTGCGTTATTACAATAATCACCCCGAGCGGCAGATCGATTACTTCACTTTACAGTCGGCGGACAGTCGCGCTGTTTTGCAACGCGAGCGGCAGGGCACTTTGCTGGTGGATAACGAGCGTAAGCTGGATATGTACATGCGCGGTTTGTGGCGCGATCCCGAGCAGTTGATCCCCTACTCTCTGGCGTATGACGAGCTGCGCAAACCTCAACCTTACTTTGATAAATTAGGCATCCGCTTACCGGACGCCTATGACGATTTCGTTCCTGCTGTTACTGTACGATCAGCTCGCGACCAGCGGCCGGCTGCGGTTAGCGTTTCCGGCTTGAATCGATACCGCGCCTGTCTGGCACATATTGCCGCACACCGCCGCTGGAGCAAGGCGGTCATAGCGGACAACTTCAGCCCGTTCCAGCGCATCGCCATCGAATTGCTGGAGGATTCGCGAGTGGAATATCTGGCGATGCGCGAGTACCCAGGCTTGCGGCCGATTTTTATGGCACTGCACCCCGAGCCGGAAGAAGATGCATGCGATACGGAACATGAGTCCAGCATCCGTCATCGGCTGGCGATGCTGTCGCGGGCGATTCTGGACGCGCAACATTCTTACCAACATCCCTACATCGTCGAATACGCAAACCGCTTCCATGAACTGATGCGCAGTGGCGATGCCAGTACCGCCGAGATGGCAGATATGGGGGTTTCTTTCATCGCCAAGACCCGATTGAAAAGCGATCAGTCGGCCAAGATCCATTTCAAGAATACCGAAGTGGATTATCGCGATGACAATCGTCATTTGTGGCAATTCATCGAACAAGGCGACGAGGAAGAAACTTTTGCGGATCAAAACAACGCGCAGGTGGAAGAAGCGATTGAAGGATTGCCACCACGTCTGTATCCGGAATGGGATTACAGCAACAGTACCTACCGCCCCGATTGGGTGAGCGTGTATGAACGCATCCATCCGCATGGCAACCCGGCTGACATCGATGCACTGCTGAACAAGCACGCGGCACTGGCGAAACGATTGAAGAAGTTGCTGGACCTGCTCAAGCCGCAGGACAAGGTGCGTATCCGCTACCAGGAAGAAGGCAGCGAGCTGGATCTGGATGTGGCGTTGCGCTCCCTGATCGATTACAAGAGTGGATCATCCTCACCCGACCCGCGCATCAACATGAGCCACCGCAACGACGGGCGCAGTATCGCGGTGATGCTGCTGGTGGACTTGTCCGAGTCGCTGAATCAGAAAGCGGCGGGCTGCGACCAGACCATTTTGCAATTGAGCCAGGAGGCATTGTCGATATTGTCCTGGGCGATAGAAAAACTCGGTGATCCGTTTGCCATCGCGGGTTTCCATTCCAACACGCGCCACGATGTCCGTTACTTGCATATCAAAGGCTATAGCGAGCATTGGGGCGATGAAGTGAAAAGCAGATTGGCTGCCATGGAAGCGGGCTATTCCACGCGTATGGGTGCGGCGATGCGCCATGCTGCCCATTATTTGGAGCGTCAAACCGCCGATAAAAAATTGCTGCTGGTGTTGACCGACGGTGAGCCAGCCGACGTGGATAGTCACGATGAGAGAATGCTGATCGAGGATGCGCGCATGGCGGTGAAAGAACTCGACCAACAGGGCATTTTTAGTTATTGCATCAACCTTGATCCGAAGGCAGATGAGTATGTGGCGGATATCTTTGGCAAGCAGTACACCATTATCGACAACGTGGCGCAACTGCCCGAAAAGTTGCCTCAACTATTCATTTCATTGACTAAATAGCTATAGAGGGCGGGCAGTAAAAGCAGTAGAATCGCACGATTGAAAAAATTCATAACCGAGGAGAACGCACCATGAGCAAGAGTCTGATCCAATTCATCATTGAAGAACAACGTCATATCCCCAATGCCAGCGGCGACTTTACCGGCCTGCTGAGCGATGTGATCTCAGCCTGTAAACAGATTGCCCACGACGTGAACAAAGGTGCGCTGATCGGCGTGTTGGGCAGCGCGGGTAGCGAGAATATCCAGGGCGAGACACAGAAGAAGCTCGACATCATCACCAATGAGGTATTCATCAAGGCTAACGAGTGGAGCGGTCACCTGGCAGGCATGGCATCCGAAGAGATGGACGACATCTACGAAATCCCCAAGCAATATCCGCGCGGCAAATATCTGATCACTTTCGACCCGTTGGATGGTTCTTCCAACATCGACGTAAATATCTCGGTCGGTACCATCTTTTCGATATTGCGTTGCCCGGACGGTGTTACCGATCCCAAGGCGGCGGACTTTCTGCAGCCTGGTACCAAACAAGTGTGCGCCGGTTACGCGTTGTACGGCCCGAACACCATGATGGTCATCACCACCGGTAACGGCGTGAACGGTTTCACACTGGATCGCGATGTGGGTGATTTCTTCCTGACCCATCCGGACATGAAGATACCTGTCGATACGCAAGAGTTCGCGATCAACATGTCCAACCGTCGCTACTGGGAAGAGCCGGTACAGCGTTATGTCGAGGAGTGCGTGAAGGGCAAGGATGGTGGCCGCGAAAAGAATTTCAACATGCGCTGGGTCGCGTCCATGGTTGCCGAAGTACACCGTATCCTGACACGCGGCGGCATCTTCATGTACCCGTTCGACACCAAAGAAGTTGGTAAGGCCGGAAAACTGCGCTTATTGTATGAAGCCAATCCGATGTCCTTCATTGTCGAGCAGGCTGGGGGCGTATGTTCCACGGGGCGTGAGCGCATCATGGAATTGCAACCCACCGGTCTGCATCAGCGTGTGCCGGTCATCCTCGGTTCCAAGAACGAAGTGGACCGCGTCGTCGGTTATCACAAAGGCAAGTAACGATGAGTATGAAGCCGCTGGTATCCATCATCATGGGCAGTGCCAACGACTGGGACGTGATGCAGCAATCCGCCCGCGCCTTGCAGGATTTCGGTGTGGCTTATGATGCGCGGGTGATTTCGGCGCATCGTTCACCGGATTTGCTGTTCGATTACATCAAAGAGATGAGCGCGCAAGGTGTGCAATGTTTTATCGCCGGTGCGGGCGGGGCGGCACATCTGGCGGGCGTGATCGCGGGCAAGACCACGCTGCCGGTGTTGGGCGTGCCGATTCCTTCCAAATATCTCAAGGGGATGGACTCGCTGTTGTCTATCGTGCAAATGCCCAAAGGGATACCGGTGGCGACGTTTGCGATCGGTGAAGCGGGTGCGGCGAATGCCGGGTTGTTCGCGGTGTCCATGCTGGCGTTGCACGATAAGAAGCTGGCGCAAAAGCTGGCCGACTATCGCACAAAGCAAGCGGAGCAGATCGCCGCGACGACACTGCCAGCTTTGCACTGAAGCATTTTAAGAAGTCGTGGCAAAGCAAAAGCGAGGTCACACCTCGCTTTTGCTTTCCAGTTAGTTAAGGGTCATTAAACATGAGCGTCTTACATCAATCAAATTTAACTAGCCTGCCTTTGCTGCACCGGGGCAAGGTTCGGGATCTTTACGAAGTGGATGCGCACCATCTGTTGATTGTGCAAACCGATCGACTATCGGCATTCGACGTGATTCTGGACGACCCGATTCCCGGAAAAGGCGAGGTGCTCACCGCCGTGTCGAATTTTTGGTTCAGCAAGTTGCTGCATGTCATTCCCAACCATCTGAGCGGCATCGCGCCCGAGTCAGTGGTCAAGGGCGCAGCGGAACAAGCACAGGTAAAGGGCCGCGCATTCGTCACCAAAAAACTCAAACCTTTGCCTATCGAGGCCATCGTACGCGGCTATCTGGTCGGGTCGGGCTGGAAGGATTATCAAAAGACCGGCGCGGTATGCGGCATCAAACTCCCGGGGGGATTACGCGAGGCGCAGAAATTGTCCGAGCCTTTGTTTACGCCCTCCACCAAAGCGGCGGTGGGCGACCACGATGAGAATATCTCCTATGCGCAAGCGGAGGAATTGTTGGGCGCGGCAATGGCCGGGCGAGTCCGCGATGCGACACTGTCTTTGTATATCGAAGCGGCCAACTATGCGGCTAAGCGGGGCATCATCATCGCAGATACCAAGTTCGAGTTTGGTGTGGATGAGACCGGCAAGTTGTATTTGATAGACGAGGCATTGACGCCCGATTCCTCGCGCTTTTGGCCCGCCGACCAATATCAGGTGGGCAGCAATCCGCCGAGCTTCGACAAACAGTTCGTGCGCGATTGGCTGGAGGCATCGGGTTGGAATAAGCAGGCCCCCGCTCCCCGCATCCCGCAAGAGATACTGGAGAAGACCGCAGCCAAATATCGCGAAGCGCAACAACGTCTGATCGGCATATGAGTGCGCCACTCCAGCTGATAGAAGGATTTGCGCGCTTTCGCGGCAATCATTTTTCAACCGGGGACGTGATGTATCGCAATCTGGTTGAACAGGGACAAACGCCCAAGTTCCTGATTGTCGGATGCTGTGATTCACGCGTGGATCCGGCCCTGATCTTCGATTGCGCCCCAGGTGACTTGTTCGTCATACGCAACGTGGCGAATTTGGTTCCGCCCGCCGAGGATAGAGTGGGCCATCACGGCACCACCGCCGCGCTGGAATACGGCGTAAGGAATCTGGGTGTGGAACACATCGTGGTGCTGGGTCATGCCCAATGCGGCGGGATTCATAATCTGATGGGCAGCCAGGGCTTGAACAACCCGAACTCCTTCATCGATGATTGGATGAGCCTGGTTGAATCGGCGCGCGCGAGTGTGGTGCTTGAATTTCCAGATGCGGATGAAGATCAACGGCAACGTGCCTGCGAGCAACGCGCTATCCTGATCTCGTTGCAAAATTTACAGACTTTCCCCTGGATCAGCCAACGGGTCGAGCAAGGCACACTGACGTTGCACGGGTGGTATTTTGATATTGAACAGGGGCAACTGCTGGGTTATGACGCGACTGCACGGCAATTCGTAAGGCTGTGATTTATTTTCCGGTTAACTCTTTGTAGCGCGCCTTATCGGCATCGTAGCGCGCCTCCAATGTGGCCTTTTCGGCATTGATATTGGCCAGATCTTTGCTTAATTTATCGACCTGCACTTGGGATGACTGGATGTCTTCTTTCAAATAGGGCGGAACCGGTTTGCCAATTTTGGTACGCGCATCCGCCGCGTGTTGCAGGTCGGCCAGGCTTTTGTTGGCATCACCGAGTTGTTTGGCGGCAACTTGAGCGCGCGCATCAATCTGCTGCATGTTGCGAACCTTGGCCAGCTCGATTTCTTTGACATTGCTGTAAGTGTTAAGCAAAGAGTTGTCATGCAATTTTTGATCACGTTCGGTTTCGAGCACGGCTTTGTTCTTTAATTCGGCGGCATCTTTGGCGCGGTGCTCCTCCGGAGTAAGCACATCCCGCGTGTTTATGATCCTTCCCGATTTGTCGAGTTCCGAACGGCTCTTGTCGGCAAACTCGGGCGGGATGGTCTCGCCGTAGTGGGTCACGCCTCTATCGTCCACCCACTTATACAGTTTGGCCTGCGCGGGCAAGCTCAACAGGCTACCGGTGATGACAGCGCTTAAAACCCAGGACCTAACCATGTGTGACCCCGTATTGATCGCGATAAATTTGAGTGGCTCGCAGATTCTGCACCATATGTGCTTCGTCCTGCAAATAGCCCAGCAAGTCATCCAGCGTGGCGATGGCGATGACCGGGATGCCGTAACTCTGACGCACTTCCTGTACGGCGGATAGATCACCCTGTCCGCGCTCCATGCGATCCAGCGCAATTACCACCCCGCAAGGCTCGGCTCCTGCCGCACGGATGAGCTCGATCGACTCGCGTACCGATGTGCCTGCCGAGATCACATCGTCTATGATCAACACGCGGCCTTGCAACTTTGCGCCAACGATAGTGCCGCCCTCGCCGTGGTCTTTGGCTTCTTTACGGTTGTAGGAATAGGGAATGTTGCGACCTTGTTCAGCCAACGCGATAGCGGTTCCGGCGGCTAACGGTATGCCCTTATAGGCTGGCCCAAACAACATGTCAAAAGGCAGTCCGGAAGCCAGTATGGCCTGGGCATAGAACTGGGTCAGCTTATGCAGCGACGCGCCGTCATTGAATAAGCCGGCGTTGAAAAAATAAGGCGACAACCGCCCCGCCTTGGTTTGAAACTCGCCGAAACACAGTACGTTTTGTGCGACGGCAAAGCGGATGAAATCGAGTCTGAAATTAAACATGGCGATGACAATAGGGGAAGGTAAGTACGACCATTATAATGGTGCGCCGAATTTCACCAAAACTATCATGCGCATTATCTCCATCAATTTGAATGGCATCCGCTCGGCCAGCAGCAAAGGATTTTATGAGTGGCTGGCCCAACAAGAGGCCGACGTGATCTGTGTGCAGGAACTCAAAGCGCAGGCTGGGGATATGACCGGGCAAATGCTCGCACCGTCCGGCTATCACGGCCATTTCCATTATGCGGAAAAAAAAGGTTATAGCGGCGTAGGGATTTATAGCCGGGTGCAACCTGAGCGAGTGGTGGCCGGTCTGGGTATCACCGAATTCGATGCCGAGGGCCGATACCTGCGCGCTGATTATGCCGACTATAGCGTGGTCTCTTTGTACCTGCCTTCGGGTTCCAGCGGCGAAGAACGGCAAGCGGTCAAGTTCAAGTTCATGGACGCGTTCATGCCGCACCTGCTCGAGCTGCGGGCGAGTGGACGCGAGGTGGTGATTTGTGGCGACTGGAACATCGCACACCGGGAAATCGACCTGAAGAATTGGCGCGGCAACAAGAAGAACTCGGGATTCCTGCCCGAGGAACGTGCTTGGCTGACGCAGCTATTCGATGAGGTCGGATGGATCGATACCTTCAGGCATATCCATCCGGAGTTGGAGGCTTACACATGGTGGTCGAATCGCGGTCAGGCGTGGGCTAAGGATGTGGGTTGGCGCATCGACTATCAGATCGCCACGCCCGGGATCGCCCGGCGCGCTCATGCCGCAAGTATCTACAAAGCGCAGCGTTTTTCAGATCATGCCCCGTTGATCATTGACTATCGGGATTAGCCCTGTTGCCAAGGCAACCTGGCTGCCCGCCAACCGCCCAGCGTGTTGCGGTGTTTATCAGCATCCACATCACCCTCGAAGCCTTCCAGCACGTTATAGCAACTTGTGTAGCCCACCAGGGTGGCCGCAGTGGCGGCAGCATGCGAACGGCCTCCACTGCGGCAGATGAACAATACCAGAGCTTCTCTTTCCACTTGTTGATCCAGGTGTGCCAGAAAATGCGGATTGGACTTCATGCCGGGGTAGGTCAGCCATTCGATCTCGATCGCACCGGCGATGCGTCCCACCCAATCCTGTTCGGCGCGGGTACGCACATCCACCAGCTTGGCACCCGGTGCGGATTGTAAAATCTGGTAAGCCTCAGCGGGAAGCAGCGTGCCCTGATAAGGGAGATTCATTTGTTTGGCACGTTGCTGGGCCGTATCCAGTATGGCGGTGATTTTTCCCATGATGCCCTCGCGTAAGGATTCTTTAATCGTTAATGCGCAAGTGATATGCTGCGCGGCCGATTCGTATACTAGCTCAACCAAGATGAAAAATCACAGTCTCCCGCAGCGTAGCCAGGCTCACAAAGCGACTTTTGAGCCTGCGCATCCGGTGCGTTTTGCCGCCGCACAACGAAGCACCTGGGTCAGCATAGTAATCAACCTGCTGTTGACCTTTCTTCAAGTGCTGGGCGGGTTCTTCGCGCATTCGCAAGCCTTGATGGCCGATGGTTTGCACTCCTTGTCGGATCTGCTTTCCGATATTTTGGTGCTGTTCGCCAACCGCCACGGCAATCGCCATGCCGATGCCAACCATCCATATGGACACGCGCGCGTGGAAACCGCAGCCACACTGGTGCTGGGCGTTTTCCTGGCGGTACTGGGTGTGATGCTACTTGTGGCGGCGGCGATGCGATTACAAAACCCCCTTGCTTTGCAGACCGTCAGTCCGGTTGGTTTGGCGATCGCGATCGTTGCACTGGTCGCCAAAGAAGGCATGTTTCACTACATGATGGCGGTGGCCAAGCGGGTGCGCTCGCAAATGTTGATCGCCAATGCTTGGCATGCGCGCTCGGATGCAGCCTCATCATTGGTCGTGGTGGTCGGTATCACCGGCAATTTGATGGGCTATACCTTTCTCGATCTGCTGGCGGCGGCAGTGGTCGGCGTGATGATCGGCCATATGGGCGGCAAGTTGGCATTCGAGGCCTTGGCCGAGCTGATCGATACCGGACTCGATGCCGAAGAGGTGGAAGCGATACGCAATACCCTGCTCACTACGCCGGGTGTACTCAGTCTGCATGACCTGCGCACGCGCAAGATGGCGGATAATGCTTTGGTCGATGCGCACATCATCGTCGATCCCAAGGTGAGCGTATCGGAAGGACATTACATCGCGGAAGCCGCGCGTCATGCGGTGTTGAAGGCGCATCACGTGTTGGATGTGATGGTGCATATCGACCCTGAGGATGATATGCAAGCCAAGCCTAATGCCCACCTGCCAAATCGTCTGGAGTTGCTGCAGCACTTGGCGAACAGGTTGGGCGATCAGAGTTTGTTACAACAGCGGCTGGTGTTCCACTACCTGGATGGCAAGGTGGATGCCGAGATCTGCCTAGCGTCAGACCAAGAGTATGCGCAGGCACTGCAACAGCGGTGTGACGAGCTGGTCAAGTCGGATGAGATATTCCGTAGCATCTTGGTGTTAAGAAGGCTCTGAGTCAGTAGCGCGACCCGACAGGATCGGCACGGAGGTGTGCTGGTGTGCCGCACAACAATAGTGCGCAATATCGGCGATACGCCTCGTTCCAGTGCAATTTTTTGCTTCGCCGCCCGGTGTGCTTATGGCAGAATGCGCAGCTGCTGGATGGGGATGTGCTGGCATGGTAACTGCTTAGATCCATGGCGGGATGGTTCCTACAAATTCATTTTATTTACGGTTTTTTCATTGGGAGAGTGTGATGGCAATGTCGGCTAATGATGTATTGAAGTTGATCAAAGATCGTGACGTTAAATTCGTTGATTTCCGTTTTACCGATACCCGCGGTAAAGAGCACCATGTGGGTGTTCCGGCGAAGTACGTGGGTATGGACAAGTTTGAAGATGGACACGCGTTTGACGGATCATCCATTGCCGGCTGGAAAGGCATACAAGCCTCCGATATGTTGCTGATGCCACAAGCCGAGACTGCCTTCATCGATCCGTTCATGGACGAGGTCACTCTGGTGATAACCTGTGACGTGGTCGATCCAACCGACGGCAAGGGCTATGACCGCGACCCGCGTTCGATCGCGAAGCGTGCGGAAGCGTATTTGAAATCTACCGGTATAGGCGACACCGCTTACTTCGGTCCCGAGCCTGAATTCTTCATTTTCGATTCCGTGCAATGGGGCGTGGATATGTCCGGTTGCTTCAGCAAGATCAATTCTGAAGAAGCAGCCTGGTCCACAGGCGACAAGATCGAAGGTGGTAATACCGGTCACCGTCCTACGGTAAAAGGCGGTTACTTTCCAGTTCCTCCAGTCGACAGCTTGAACGACATCCGTGCCGCGATGTGTCTGGCATTGGAAGACATTGGCATCGAAGTGGAAGTGCATCATCACGAAGTGGCGAATGCGGGCCAGTGCGAAATCGGTACCAAGTTCAACACGTTGGTACGCCGCGCTGACCAGACTCAAGCACTGAAATACGTGGTGTTCAACGTCGCCCACCAATACGGCAAGACCGCGACCTTCATGCCCAAGCCTATCGTGGGCGATAACGGTTCCGGTATGCATGTGCATCAATCCATCTGGAAAGATGGCAAGAACTCTTTCGCCGGAAACGGCTACGCAGGTTTGTCCGAAACGGCGTTGTACTACATCGGCGGTATCATCAAACATGCCAAGGCGTTGAACGCGATCACCAACCCGGGTACCAACTCGTACAAGCGTCTGGTGCCGCATTACGAAGCACCAACCAAGTTGGCGTATTCCGCGAAAAACCGTTCCGCTTCGATCCGCATCCCGCACGTTCCCAGCGAAAAAGCACGCCGTATCGAGACACGCTTCCCCGATCCTTCGGCTAACCCATACTTGTGTTTCTCGGCACTGATGATGGCGGGTTTGGACGGCATACAAAACAAGATCCATCCTGGCGACCCTGCGGATAAGAACTTGTACGATCTGCCACCGGAAGAAGATGCAAAGATCCCTACCGTCTGCACTTCTTTGGACGAAGCATTGAATGCCTTGGACAAAGACCGCGAGTTCCTGACTCGTGGCGGTGTGTTCTCCAATGACTTCATCGACGCGTACATCGCGCTTAAGATGGAAGAAGTCACGCGTATGCGCATGACGACTCACCCGATTGAGTTCGATATGTACTACAGCCTGTAATTCAGGTTAGGGCAGGACAACAAAACGGGGCGCAAGCCCCGTTTTGCATTGTTGGCGAAGCGGGGGAAGCTGCAAACTAATTGTCGCGGTTTGAGGCTTCGCCTATACTCGGCGTTGTTTTACTTGGGGGGTCTGCTATGAGAATTGCCTATATGTTTGCGCTGTTGTGCGCCGCGCCGCTGGCGGCGCATGCGGATTTGTATAAAGCGGTCGATGCCGACGGGCATGTCACGTATTCCAGCTCGCCGCTCAAGGGCGGCAAAAAAATCTATCTGGAACCCTTGCCCACCATGGCTCCGCTGGCCAAAGCGCGTTCACCGTCGGACTTTCCGAAAGTGGATGGTGAAACACAAAAAGGCCGTGATGCCTCGCGACGTAAGATTTTGCAGGATGAGTTGGATGCCGAGCAAAAACTGCTGGAAACTGCCCAGCAAAAGCTGCAAGCCGCGCAGGGGGAAAACAACGGGAATTTTGTGAGCAACGGAAAATCCATGCACAACGGGGGGCGTGCCCAAGAGTATGAGGCAACGATTAACAGCCTGACTGCCGAAGTGAATCTGCATCAACAAAACATCGCCGCATTGAATACCGAACTGTCGAAATTAAAATAATCCCATAAGGTCTGGCATGGTTCATGCTCCGTAACTCACATGCCAGACTTCCCTACCCTCACGCTTGAATATCTCTCGACCGCAGTCATGCTGCTGGACGCAGAGTTGCGTATTGTTTATCTCAATCCGGCGGCGGAAAATCTGTTCGAGATCGGTAGCAAGAATTTGCAAGGCTTGACGGTTCAGCAAGTGTTTACCCATACCGAGCAATTGGCGAGTGCGATGCAACAGGCGGTACTCAGCCATGCCAGCTATATCGAACACGACATGACCCTGGGTACCCACGCGCACGGCAAGCTGCATCTGCGTTGTGCCGCCACGCCTTTGCAGCTGAACGAGCCTGGATTGATGCTGGAATTCCATTTGATCGATCGCACGCTCAAGTTGGCGCGCGAAGAACAGATGCTCGATCAGACGCAGGCAAACCGCTTGTTGTTGCGCAATCTTGCGCACGAAATTAAAAATCCTTTGGGTGGCATACGCGGTGCGGCACAACTGCTCGAACAGGAATTGGAAAAACCCGGCTTGCGTGAATACACGCAAGTCATTATCCAGGAAGCCGACAGACTGCGCGGCCTGATGGAGAAATTGCTCACCCCGCAAAATATTGCACATCACAGCGCGCTGAATATTCACGAGGTCTTGGAGCGGGTGCGCAGCGTGGTGTTGGCAGAACTGCCGGAAAGCCTGACTATACAACGCGACTATGACATCAGCCTGCCGGCCCTGATTGGTGACAAAGAGCAACTGATACAAGTCATGCTCAACATCGTGCGCAATGCAGCTCAAGCGATGCAAGGCAAGGGACGCATCATTCTGCGTACGCGCATTGCTCGCCAGATCACGCTCATACGCCGCCGTCATCGTCTGGCGATATTGGTGCAAATCATCGACAACGGACCCGGCATCCCGCCAGAATTGCGCGACAAGATCTTTTATCCGCTTGTGTCCGGTCGCGCGGACGGACATGGTCTGGGGCTGACGCTGGCACAGGATTTTGTGAGTCAGCACCATGGCACAATAGAGTTCGACAGCGAACCCGGACGCACCTGTTTCAGCGTGATGCTGCCCCTGCCCCCTTAAATTATTTGATGATGACTATGAAAAGTGTTTGGATAATCGACGACGATAAATCGATACGCTGGGTATTGGAAAAATCACTTGCGCGCGCGGACATCGCGTTCAAAAGTTTTGCCACGGCCGACGACGCGTTGCGTGCATTGGCTACGGATATGCCGCAGGTAGTGGTGAGCGATATTCGTATGCCGGGAAGTTCCGGTCTGGATTTCTTGCAGGCACTGCGACAGCGTCATCCGCACATTCCGGTCATCATCATGACGGCGTATTCCGATCTGGAGAGTGCCGTGGCGGCATTTCAGGGAGGGGCATTCGAGTATCTGCCCAAGCCCTTCGACATCAACCACGCGGTCGAGTTGATAAGTCGCGCTGTGGAACAGAGCCGAAGCAAATCGAACGAGGCAGATCCTGAGGAAGTCGAGGCCGACATTCTGGGACACGCGCCCGCCATGCAGGAAGTGTTTCGTGCCATCGGACGCTTGTCGCAGTCGCATGCTACGGTATTGATCAACGGTGAGTCGGGTACCGGCAAGGAGCTGGTGGCGCGCGCGCTGCACCGCCACAGCTTGCGCGCCGACAAGACCTTCGTTGCCATCAACACGGCGGCGATACCCAAAGACCTGCTGGAGTCGGAATTGTTCGGCCACGAGCGTGGCGCGTTCACTGGCGCGGCGACCATGCGGCGCGGGCGTTTCGAGCAGGCCGAAGGCGGCACCCTGTTCCTCGACGAGATCGGCGACATGCCCTCAGAATTGCAGACGCGATTGTTGCGTGTGCTGTCCGACGGCAATTTTTACCGAGTAGGCGGGCATCAACCCATCAAGGCCAATGTGCGTATCATCACCGCCACGCATCAGGATCTGGAAGAGCGCGTCAAACAAGGCTTGTTCCGCGAAGACTTGTTTCACCGTCTGAACGTGATCCGGCTGCGCTTGCCGCCATTGCGTGAACGCCGCGAGGACATTCCCTTGTTGGCCACTTATTTCTTGCAAAAAAGCGCGCGCGAATTGGCGGTAGAACAAAAACAATTGAGTGCCGCGACTCTGCAACATCTCACCGTGCAAGACTTTCCCGGAAACGTGCGGCAACTGGAAAACCTGTGTCACTGGTTGACCGTGATGACGCCGTCCAAGATCGTCGAAGTCGCCGACTTGCCTCCGGAATGGCGTACGGCGAACGCTAGTGTGGGGAGCACCGATTGGAGCGTGTTATTGGGGCAACATGCGGCGACTGTTTTGCAGCGCGGCGACGAAGGCATCATGGATGAGCTTACGCAACAATTCGAACGCACGCTGATTCTGCAAGCGTTACAGCATACGCATGGCAGACGCATCGAAGCCGCTACTCTGCTTGGTATAGGGCGCAACACCCTGACGCGCAAAATCCAGGAGTTGGGATTGGACAACCAAGGATCGTAGGTGTGAATCGCCTGTAGTTACGCGAGTTTTTTCAGCAGTTTTTCGTGTATGCCGCCAAAGCCGCCGTTGCTCATCACCAGAATCTGATCGCCCGATTTTGCTGCGGTGGCGATAACGGAAATGAGTTCGTTCAAATCGTCTTTGACGATGGCTTTTTCACCCAAGGGCGCGAGTGCGCCACGCGCATCCCAGCCCAAATTTCCGGCGTAGCAAAACACCAAGTCCGCATCTTTCAGGCTGGCGGGTAAGGCATCTTTCATCACACCCAGCTTCATGGTGTTGGAACGCGGTTCCAGCACCGCCAGGATGCGCGCTTTGCCCACCTTGCGGCGCAGACCTGCGACCGTGGTGTCTATGGCCGTAGGGTGATGGGCGAAGTCGTCATATACGGTGATGCCGTTCACGCAGCCCTTCACTTCCATGCGGCGTTTCACGTTCTTGAACTCGGCCAGTGCCGCCAGGCCTTGCGCGACAGGCACGCCGACATGGCGCGCGGCAGACAAGGCCGCCAGTGCGTTCATGCGATTGTGTTCGCCCATCAAGTCCCATTGCAGCGTGCCTTGTGCGACACCGTTGAGCGTGACCCGATTCGCGTCATCGATGTTCCACCCGGTATCGTTGCCGAACCGTTCCACGGGAGTCCAGCAGCCGCGTTTGAGCACGCGCTGTAGAGATTCTTCACGGCCATTACACACCACCAGTCCGTTGCCCGGCACGGTGCGCACCAGATGATGGAACTGCGTCTCGATAGCATCCAAGTCGGCGAAGATATCCGCGTGGTCGAACTCGAGATTGTTGAGGATGGCGGTGCGCGGATGGTAGTGCACGAACTTGGAGCGCTTGTCGAAAAACGCCGTGTCGTACTCGTCCGCCTCAATGACGAAGAAAGATGACTCGGTAATGCGCGCCGAGATGCCGAAATTCTGCGGCACGCCACCAATGAGGAAGCCGGGAGTCAGTCCTGCATATTCCAAAATCCATGCCAGCATAGAAGTCGTGGTGGTCTTGCCGTGAGTACCCGCTACGCCCAACACCCACTTGTCGCGCAGCAAAGTATCGGATAGCCATTGCGGCCCAGACGCATAAGGCAGGTTGCGATTCAGTATCTCTTCCATCAGCGCGTTGCCGCGCGTCACCACATTGCCGATGACGAACACGTCAGGATTCAGCGCGAGTTGCTCCACGCCGAAACCTTCGATGAGCTCAATACCTTGCGCCTCAAGCTGGGTACTCATCGGCGGATAGACATTG
Source organism: Gallionella sp. (assembly GCA_013044075.1). Lineage (GTDB taxonomy): Bacteria > Pseudomonadota > Gammaproteobacteria > Burkholderiales > Gallionellaceae > Gallionella. The sequence goes on along the minus strand of JABEVG010000059.1, from coordinate 30,387 downwards.
GCATCGCAGCCCGTGACGCGATAACCCGCCTGTTTGGCGATGGCCGCGATGCCGCCCATGAAGGTGCCGCAGATGCCGAGGATGTGGATGTGTTTTGGATGGCTCATGGTTTAGGTACGAAAAATAAAATACACCGCGCCCATCATGCACAGCGCGGCGTACAGATAATCCCACTTCAGCGGCTGGTTCATATACAACACGGCGAACGGCACGAACACCAGCAGCGTGATGATTTCTTGCAGTATCTTCAACTGGCCAAGATCCATTGCGGTGTAGCCGATGCGATTGGCCGGGACTTGCAACAGATACTCGAACAATGCGATACCCCAACTCACCAGTGCCGCCACATACCAGGGCGAAGTGGCGAGATTTTTCAGATGTCCATACCAGGCGAACGTCATAAAAAGATTGGACACAGCCAGCATCAAAGCGGTGACCAGAATGGGATAGGCGATCAGGTTCATTGTATCGTCAGCAAAACAACCAACATACGTGCTTAACGCACACCCAACAATTCCACATCGAACACCAGTGTCGCATTCGGGGGAATGACACCGCCCGCACCGCGTGCGCCGTAGCCCAATTTGGCAGGGATAATAAGGGTGCGTTGTCCACCCACTTTCATACCGGCGCAGCCTTGGTCCCAACCCTTGATGACCTGGCCGCCGCCCAAGCCAAACTCGAACGGCTGACCACGATCACGCGAGCTGTCGAACTTCTTGCCCTTGTGTTCAGGCGCGGCTTCGTCATACAGCCAGCCGGTGTAATGCACCGAGATGTCGTGTCCGGCGATGGCTTCGGTGCCCGTGCCCAGCTTGGTATCGGTCTTGATGAGTTCAGCCACTTGAGTCGTCTCCATAGGGGGGAGGTCGGGTTTGCTGCAGGCCGTGGTGATAGCAGTGCTACTCAGCAGCAATGCGAACAATAATTTCGTAGTCAGGTTCATAGCGATCTTAGGGGTGGGTAAGCGGATAAAAGGATCACTGCACATCCAGTAGTTCCACATCGAACACCAGCGTCGCATTGGCCGGAATCACACCACCCGCACCGCGTGCGCCGTAGCCCATCTCGGGCGGGATGGTGAGGGTGCGCTGACCGCCGACCTTCATGCCTTGCACGCCCATGTCCCAACCGGAGATGACGCGGCCATGACCCAGTGGGAATTCAAACGGTTCGTTGCGATCGCGCGAGCTGTCGAACTTGATGCCCTTGTTACCCGCCGCGTTCTTGTCGAACAACCAGCCGGTGTAATGCACCGTCACCAGTTGTCCGGCTTGTGCTACTTCACCGCTACCGACCTTCACGTCATCGATCTTGGTATGCACCACCTTGAGCAGCTTCACTTCGAACAGTAGCGTCGCATTGGGCGGGATGTCATTGCCTGCGCCCATTTCACCATAGCCCATCTCGGACGGGATGATCAGCGTGCGTGAGCCGCCTTCGCGCATGCCCGCCACACCTTCGTCCCAACCTTGGATGACATGTCCAGCACCGAGAGGAAAGCTGAACGGATCGTTGCGATCCAGCGAGCTGTCGAATTTCGCGCCCTTGTTTCCCGGTGCGCTTTCGTCATACAGCCAGCCGGTGTAATGCACGATGACGGTTTGTCCGGCTCGCGCTTCCATGCCATCGCCTGGTTTGGTGTCCGTTTTAATAAGCGTAGTCATGTTGCATTTCTCCATAATATTTCTTGATAAATTTACTACTAATAACTCAAAACCGGAGCCAACCAACGCTCGGCGGTTTCCAAATTCCAACCCAAATCAAGCGGCACGCCGCTTGCTGGCATTTGTTGTCACGGGGTGAGTCAATTCTGTCGAGCGTTGTGCAAATTCAACAATGGCATGTAGCGCGGCATTCACGGACGCGGCATCGGGAAAAGTCGCTGCCAATTCGGGTTCTATCAATACTAGGTTAGAGCCTTCCGTTTTCAAACGGTTGGCGTAACGTCCGCGTTGCGCTTTGGAAAAATCGAAATCATATTCAAGACGCAATTCGTCAGCGGGTGTTTGCTTTTTAGATTTCATAGCGTTTCCTCTCATGGTTTGTTGCCAATCTGGCACTGATGATGCGTATCGTGTCGCCCTCTTCCGTGTGTGATACCACTAATAATTTCCCATCATTTGTCATACCGTAAGTGATGAGTCGCATCTCGCTTTTAGAGTGATCGGGGTCGGGAAATGTCGCCGATAGTTCGTCTGAAAAAGCACCCGCTGCGAGCTCAAAAGAGATGCCGTGCTTTTTCAGATTCGCGGCAGCTTTTTTGTTGTCCCATGCAAATTTCATTCGGCGACTCCTGATACCTCGTGATGGAAAAACTCATTTCAATTTGCAGTATCTTTTAATCCGCCCTATCTGGCAATTAGAACTGGCTTAGTAACTCAGCACCGGAGCCAACCAACGCTCGGCCGTTTCCATCGTCCAGCCCTTGCGTTTGGCGTAGCTGGCGACTTGTTCCTTGTCCACTTTGCCGCTGGCGAAATATTGCGCCTTTGGGTGGGAGAAATAGAAGCCGCTGACCGCTGCGGTGGGCAACATGGCGAAGCTGTCGGTGATGGTGATGCCCGCATTTATTGGTGCTTGCAGTAGCTCGAACAACGGACCCTTTTCGCTGTGTTCCGGGCAGGCGGGATAGCCGGGCGCGGGACGGATGCCGCGATATTTTTCGTGGATAAGCGCGTCATTTTCCAAGGCCTCATCCGGCGCGTAGCCCCAGAATTCGCGGCGCACACGCAGGTGCAGATGTTCGGCGAACGCTTCGGCTAAACGGTCGGCGAGTGCCTTCAATAAAATTGCGTTGTAGTCGTCGTTGTCTTGTTCAAAACGCGCGACATGTTCGTCTATTCCAAGACCTGCCGTGACTGCAAAACCGCCGATGTAATCCGCCACGCCGCTGGTTTTCGGCGCGATGTAATCGGCTAAACAATAGTTGGGAATGTCGGCGGGCTTTTTGGTTTGCTGACGCAGGTTGTGCCAAGTCATCGCGACTTTGTTGCGCTTCTCGTTGGTGTAGATTTCGATGTCGTCGCCCCGCCCTTCACCAACGGCTACGGTGTTGGCGGGGAACAAGCCGAACACGGCATTCGCGGTGAGCCATTTTTCTTGAACGATTTTTTTCAACATGGCTTGCGCGTCATTGAATAGCTTGGTCGCTTCCACGCCCACCACTTCATCTTGCAAAATTTTCGGGTAACGTCCGGCAAGTTCCCACGCTTGGAAAAACGGTGTCCAGTCGATGAAGTCCACCAGATTTTCCAGCGGGTAATTTTCCAGTTTATGCACGCCGAGCAGCGCGGGCTTGGGTGGCGTGTAATGCGCCCAATCAGTTTGCAAACCATGTGCGCGCGCTTCATCCAGCGTCACATAAACCGCTTTGCTTTTGCGGCCTTCGTGCTGTTCGCGCGCCGCTTGATAATCCGCTTTAATCTCGGCAACGTAGGCATCGCGTAGCGTGTCGGAAAGCAAATTACTGCACACGCCCACCGCGCGCGAGGCATCGGTGACGTACACGGTCTGACCGCTAGGATAATTCGGCTCGATTTTCACCGCCGTGTGTACGCGCGAGGTGGTCGCGCCGCCGATGAGCAGCGGAATTTTGAAACCTTGCCGTTCCATTTCTTTGGCGACGTGTGCCATTTCTTCGAGTGATGGCGTAATCAATCCAGACAACCCGATGATGTCGGCGTTATGTTCGCGCGCGGTATCCAAAATTTGTTGGCACGGCACCATTACGCCCATATTCACCACTTCAAAATTATTGCATTGCAACACCACGGTGACGATATTTTTGCCGATGTCATGCACGTCGCCTTTGACCGTCGCCATGACGATTTTGCCCTTGGTGCTGGTGTCGCCGGAGCGCAGTTTCTCGGCTTCGATGTAGGGGATGAGATGCGCCACGGCCTGCTTCATCACGCGCGCGGATTTCACCACTTGTGGCAAAAACATCTTGCCCGCGCCGAACAGGTCGCCGACCACGTTCATGCCGTTCATCAGCGGCCCTTCGATGACTTCAACGGGGAACTTAGCCTCTAAGCGCGCTGCTTCGGTGTCCTCGATGATGTAGGTGGTGATGCCGCGCACCAGCGCGTGCGTTAGCCGCTCCTGCACTGTGCCGTTGCGCCACTCCAGATCCTCGACCTGTTCCTTGCCACCGCCCTTCACGTTCTCGGCGATCTTGACCAATTTCTCGCCCGCGTCGGGGTGACGGTTCAACACCACATCTTCCACGGCATCGCGCAATTCGCGCGGGATCTCCTCGTACACGCCCAGCTGCCCGGCGTTGACGATGCCCATGTTCATGCCCGCTTTGATGGCGTGATACAGGAACACGGTGTGGATGGCTTCGCGCACCGGCTCGTTGCCACGGAATGAGAACGACACGTTGGACACGCCGCCGCTGATCTTCGCGTAAGGCAGGTTCTGGCGTATCCACGCGCAGGCCTCGATGAAGTCCACCGCGTAGTTGTTGTGCTCTTCGATGCCGGTCGCAATCGCGAAAATGTTGGGATCGAAGATGATGTCTTCAGGCGGGAAGCCGACCTGGTTTACCAGGATGCCATAGCTGCGTTTACAGATCTCGGTCTTGCGTTTGAACGTGTCTGCCTGACCCTGTTCGTCAAACGCCATCACCACTGCTGCCGCGCCGTAGCTGCGCACCAGACGCGCTTGCGCCAGGAATTTTTCTTCGCCTTCCTTGAGCGAGATCGAATTGACGATGGACTTGCCTTGGACGCATTTCAGTCCGGCTTCGATGATGTCCCATTTCGAGGAGTCGATCATTAGCGGCACTTTGCAGATGTCCGGTTCGGAGGCGATGAGATTCAAAAATTTCACCATCGCGGCCTGACCGTCCAGCATCGCCTCGTCCATGTTCACGTCGATGATCTGCGCACCGGTTTCTACCTGCTGCTTGGCGACTTCCAGGGCCTCGTCGTATTGACCTTCGAGAATGAGGCGTTTGAACTTGGCCGAGCCGGTCACGTTGGCGCGTTCGCCGACGTTGACAAACAACGCATCGTCGCCGATGTTGAAGGGCTCCAAGCCCGACAAGCGGCACTTGTGTTCCAGTTCCGGCAACTGGCGCGGCGGCACGTCGCGCAAGGCATCCGCGATGGCCTTGATGTGCGCGGGCGACGTGCCGCAGCAGCCGCCCGCGATGTTGAGAAAGCCGCTGGTGGCGAATTCCCTGACGACTTTGGCGGTGTATTCGGGTGTTTCGTCGTAGCCGGTTTCCGACAATGGATTGGGTAGGCCGGCATTGGGGTGCGCGCTCACGTAGCAGCTTGCCACGCGCGACAATTCTTCAATGTAAGGTCGCATCAGATCGCCGCCCAGCGCGCAGTTCAGGCCGATGGAAAGCGGACGCGCATGGCTCAAAGAATTCCAGAATGCTTCTGTGGTTTGCCCCGACAAGGTGCGTCCAGATGCATCTGTGATGGTGCCGGAGATCATCACCGGCACGCGCATTTTGTGTTGTTCGAAATGCTTTTCGATGGCGAACAATGCGGCTTTGGCATTGAGCGTATCGAAGATGGTTTCGACCATCAGAATATCCGCGCCGCCATCCAGCAAACCGCGTATCGCCACGCCGTAACCCTCGACCAATGCGTCGAAACTGATGTTGCGAAAACCCGGATCGTTCACATCGGGTGAGATGGAGGCGGTCTTGGTGGTCGGGCCCAGCACGCCCGCGACGAAGCGCGGTTTGTTGGCGACCCTGGCTTCGAACTCGTCGCACACGTCGCGCGCCAATCGTGCGCCGGCGAAGTTCAATTCGTAGGCCAAATCCACCATGTCGTAATCGTCCAGCGAGGCGGCGGTGGAGTTGAACGTGCAGGTCTCCAGAATATCCGCGCCCGCCGCCAGATATTGCGCATGGATCTCGCGAATGATGTGCGGTTGTGTCAGCACCAGCAGGTCGTTGTTGCCTTTCACGTCCACGGGATGATCGGCGAAAGTCTTGCGTACACCTGGGTAGTTGCCATGCAGGACCGTGCCGCGATAATGTTCTTCGGTTAGTTTGTAGCGCTGGATCATCGTGCCCATCGCACCATCCAAAATCAGGATGCGCTGGGCCAATAATTTTTCTATGGGGAGTGGCTCAATGAGATGAGAATGTTGGTTCATGGTTTTAATGTGGGTCGGCGCGCGCGGGTTGGGTCAAAAACCCTGGAACAGAAAATCCAGGGCAGCCGTTACACTGGCATGGTGCTTGGCGATGGAGGCGACCGGTGTTTTAAGGATTTTGACGGGGACAGCCGCTAATTTTGGTGTCTCCATGAGACAGGCGATGCCTTCAATATCAAACACCGGCAGAAGATTGTGCGGCAGTGCCACCTTGGGAAAATGATCGACCCTGCGCATCGGCACGACGATGCGCGTATCCAGATGGCTCAATAGGTCGCACTGCACCTCCAGCAGATAAGGCACATCGGATTTCTTGGTCTGTCCCGGGTTGGGATAGATGTCGAAGCGAGCCATCTTCAGAAGGTACGGTATTGCGCCAATGGCAACCCGTCCTTCTCTACCCGTTCGTTATATGCGGCGATGAAGTCGGCATTTTCTGCCAGCCATTGCTGTTGCTTCGCCTCCCGCACCACGCTCGCCAGATAGTCTTCCACGGTTTGCGAAAGATTGATGTGCAGCTCTTTGGCTTGACGCAGCAAGTCTGAATTGATGCTGAGATTGGTGGCTTTTTTGGGTGCGCTGGTGTCGAAGTGGATGTTGGACATGATTGCCTCCATAAATGATGCGCAGATTATATGCGCATTGGTGGTGTGGGGCAATTTCCGTGCATCGCCGTTTTGAATTACCCGGATTTATCCATACGCCGATACTGCACGGCTTCGGCGATGTGAGCGGTCTGGATGTTTTCGCTACCGGCCAGATCGGCGATGGTGCGCGCCACCTTGAGGATGCGATGGTAGGCACGGGCGGAAAGGCTGAGGCGGGTGATGGCCTGACGCAGCAAAGTCTCACCTTGCGCGTCCGGCGCGCAGTAGCGGTCGATCTCGGTGACGGAAAGTTGAGCGTTGGGTTTGTTTTGTCTGGCTTGTTGGCGTTGTCGCGCCGCTTCCACGCGGGCCTGGATGGCCGCACTGGTTTCGCCGTCTGCTTGTTTGAGCAAGTCTTCCTGCGGAACAGCGGGGACTTCGATCTGGATGTCGATGCGGTCCAGCAACGGGCCGGAGATTTTGCCGCGATAGCGCGATACCTGATCGGGTGTGCAGCGGCACTTGCCGTTGTAGTGACCCAGATAGCCGCAGGGACAGTGGTTCATTGCGGCGACGAGCTGGAACTGCGCGCGGAAATCGGCACGGCGGGCGGCGCGCGAGATGGTGATGCGACCGCTCTCCAGCGGTTCGCGCAATACCTCCAACACACTGCGATCGAATTCCGGCAGCTCGTCCAAAAATAAAACGCCGTGCATCGCGACGGAAATTTCGCCGGGACGCGGGTTGCTGCCGCCGCCGACCAGTGCCACGGCAGATGCGGTGTGATGGGGTGCGCGATAAGGCCGTCGTTTCCAGTTCGCGATCTCGAAAGTGCCGCCCAGCGATTGCATGGCGGCACTTTCCAGGGCTTCCTGTTGCGTCATCTGCGGCAGGATTCCGGGAAAGCGCGCGGCCAACATGCTCTTGCCCGTTCCGGGTGGGCCGCTCATCAACACGCTGTGTCCCCCGGCGGCGGCGATCTCCAGCGCGCGTTTGGATTGTGTCTGTCCTTTCACTTCGCGCATGTCGGGATAGTTGGGCGTGATGACTTGCGGATTGGGAACGTAGCGTGTGAGCAGTTCGCGCCCGGCCAGATGGGCGGCGACTTGCAGCAACGATTGCGCGGCATACACCACGGCATCCTCGACCAGCGCGGCTTCCGGCGCATTCACGGCGGGCAGCACGAAAGCGCGACCGGAATTGGCGGCGCGATAAGTCATCGCCAGCGCGCCGCGTATCGCACGCAGTTCGCCGGTCAAGGCCAGCTCGCCCGCGTATTCATATTCGGTGAGCCGGTCGGAAGGAATCTGCCCGGTGGCAGCCAGGATGCCCAGTGCGATGGGCAGATCGAATCGCCCACTTTCTTTGGGCAGATCGGCGGGAGCGAGGTTGACGGTGATGTGGCGTGCGGGGAACTCGAAGTTGCAATTCTGCAAAGCCGCGCGCACACGATCTTTGCTTTCTTTGACTTCGGTCTCGGGCAAACCAACGATGGTGAAGCTGGGCAGGCCGTTGGCAAGATGCACCTCGACTGTGACCAGTTCCGCCTCCATGCCGGACAGGGCGCGGCTATAGAGGACGGCGAGGCTCATCGGCCCGTCATACCCGCGCAGGCGGGTATCCAATTATTCAAAGCGATTCCACGCAGTGGACAAAACCTGGTTTTGGCCGTCCTGCGCGCGAAGATTTTTATTTGCTGGATACCCGCCTGCGCGGGTATGACGAATCGCCAAAGATTGTCGGTCAACATGAAAATTTATTTGCGCTGCGCTTCCAGTTCAGTGATGCGTGCTTCCAGTGCGGTGAGTTGCTCGCGTGCCCGCGCCAGCACTTGTGCCTGTACATCGAACTCTTCGCGCGTGACCAGGTCCAGCTTGGAGAACCCTTGCGCGAGCAGTGCGCGCATATTTTTTTCGATGTCTTTGGCGGGGCTGGTGTTGACGGCCTCGTGCAGCTTTTCGGATAGGTCGTTAAAAATCTTGGCGTTCAGCATGGTGTACTCCTCGGCGATATAGTGGCGGGAGTGTAGCAAAAAACCGGGTTCATCTGCGCGGTGCGTTGGGCCTCAAATCTTACGCCTGGGGCGAATGGAGATACCCCAGCTCCGTTTGGCTGAACTGTTTAAGAGAAGGGTGGGAGATTGGTTGAAATGCAGGCTGATCGTGGAACGACAGCCTGCATTTGAGAACGACTGGATCGATTGCTGAAGTAGTTAGAACACGCGAGTAAGCGTTCCGATGATCGCTCCCTTACCCAGGTTTTGCCCAAGGACGGTGTAAGCGGCAGTTGCATTGGTTTTGCTATAGGCCAGAGAGAATTCAAATTCCTCGTCCAATTCTTTAGTTACGCTGAGTCTGTAGTCGCTGTAGGTCAGGCTATTCCCATTGAGTATGGCCCCCGTACCGACAAAAGTCTGCTTGCCATAATGCGCACCCAACGCCATGCCGATAGGCTCGATGGGATAAACCGCATTCAACTCCATGTAGTTGGTGCCGGTGGTATTGGCGTAGCCGAAAGTGTTGCCCAGGCTATACGAATATTTTGCCGTGATCCATTTGTAGCCTGCTGCGCCATATACTTCGTTGGTATTGGCACTGGTTGCACCCGCAGCATAGTTACCGGGATAGTTGTAACGCAGGAAGCCCACGTCATACGAAAAGTCGTTCTCCAGCTTTTTCTTATAACCGATATAGGTATCCAGTTCCAGGCCGCCGTTGGTTGCACCAGCCGCGCCTTTGGATTCTTGATACGTGTCCCCCAGTATGCTGATGCTGGAACCCCAGATACCAACATAAAAACCCGCACGCTCATAATCCGCACCGCCCTGGATGGCCGGTTTGCCGCCGGTTAGCGAAATGCCGCGTAACAGATAGTTGTTGGTCAAGTTGATGTTGGAGGTAAATGGAGACTCTTCGTTAAGAGCGGAGGTGACTTCGTCTGCAAGCCGGACATCTTCAGCAAAGGCGGGAGCAGCGAAGATAAAACCGAGACAGAAAACGAACAACTTATTTTTTAACAACATACCAACTCTCTCCTAAAGTAGTGATTCAGCCAGGGCGCGAATGCCCGGACTGTTACGGCAGTATTAAACACGGCGATTAACTTGTTACAAGATGTAACGAGGGCGGATTCTACAGGGCTTGGATAACCGAGGCAAAGCGGCGCGCTTCAGCAGTGCATCCGCATAAAATCCCGTCCCGTTTTGGTGCGGGATGATTTTTAAGACTAGCTGAGATACGTGCTATCAATCTGTATAGTAAGGACAAAAAAGATTGGCACGGATGCTGCTTTGGTATGAGCGTGGAAATCTTTCACACCTTAAAACCAAAACTGAAAGGAAGTTGACATGAAAAAGAAAGCACTCGTAGTTTGTGTATTGGCGGCTTGCTCAAGTTCCGCATTTGCAGAAGATGCGCCCGTCGCGCCAGCAGTGCCTACTCTGGGGCAAGTCTTTGATGCTTCCGGTCTGAGCGTCACAGGCTATATGGATATGGCGTACAACAAGATGGACACAACCGGATTGTTCGCTACTAACAACCAGGGTGTGGTTACGACAACTCATACTCCGAACGGCATCACAGGCGGTGCAGCGGGTAACTCGCGGATTTTTGATACGCCCGGAGCAAACGCGGGGCAGAACTTCAACAGCTTCAACTTTAACCAGGCTGCGGTGATCATTTCTAAATTGCCTAAAGAAGGATTGGGCGGACTGGTGAATATCACCGCCGGGCAAGATGCGCCCACCATCGCCTCGACTGGTCTGACCACGGGCAATGCCGACATCACTCAGGCATTCATGAACTACGCAACCGGCGCGCTTAACGTGCAGGCGGGTAAGTTTGCGACACTGGCGGGAGCCGAGTTGATCACCAGCCCATCCAACATGAATTATTCACGCGCCTGGATGTTTGGTTGGGGGCCTTACACTCACACGGGTGTGCGGGCAACTTATGTCGCCAGTGACGTGTTTACTTTGATCGGCGGTGTGAACAACGGCTTCGATCAGGTCAACTCACAGCAAGGCGGCAAGATGGCCGAGTTGAACTTGACCGTGACGGCCAGCCCGATGTTCTCTTTGGCGACTACTTATTACGGCGGCCAGGAAACATCCGCAGTCTCGAATGTAAATGGTTACCGGGGATATCTCGATATGGTGGGTACCATCACGGCAAGCAGTCAGCTCAAATTCGTGTTCGATTATGCGAACGGCAAGCAGCAGAATGCCGTTGTGGCGGGAACAGATGCGAAATGGCATGCGTTGGCCTTGTACGGCAACTACCAGTTCAATGACACATGGCGTCTTGCTTACCGTAACGAAGTTTTTGATGACCCTAATGGATTCCGTTCGGGCGTAGCACAGAACCTGGCATCCAATACGGTGACGGTCGGTTATGCGGTGAGCAAAGCATTGGAATTGCGCGGCGAATTTCGTGCGGATAAATCCACCCAGAATTCGTTTTTGCAATCCAGCGGACTTGGTACCAACAGCCAGCATAGTTACGCAATAGATGCCGTTTACCAGTTTTAAGCAGCAGTCAATCTCTAGGAGAAGATTATGAAAATGGTCACAGCAATCATCAAGCCGTTCAAGCTCGACGAAGTGCGTGAAGCCCTTTCCGCCATTGGCGTGCAGGGTGTCACCGTCACCGAAGTCAAGGGTTTCGGGCGGCAGAAGGGACACACCGAGTTGTATCGCGGTGCGGAATATGTGGTGGATTTTCTGCCCAAAGTGAAACTGGAAGCGGCGATCAAAGCGGACATGCTCGATCAGGTGGTCGAGACCATCGAGAAAGCCGCGCACACCGGCAAAATCGGCGACGGCAAGATCTTTGTGTCCGAGATAGAACAAGTGATCCGCATCCGCACCGGTGAATCCGGCGCGGACGCTTTATAAAAGGAGAATGAGATGAGGAAGTTATTTGCATTATTCGCGCTGCTGGCCGTGCTGAGCGGGCTTTCCGCAACAGTGTATGCCGACGAAATGGCGATGGCGACTTCGGCGGTTGCCGCTACTACACCCGCTGCTGTTGCAGCCGTGGCGGATGCCGCCTCTGCGGTCGCCGCACCCGTGCCCAATAAGGGCGACACCGCGTGGATGTTGGTGGCGACCTTGCTGGTCATCATGATGTCCATCCCCGGTTTGGCGTTGTTCTACGGTGGCCTGGTGCGCAGCAAAAACATGCTGTCCATCCTGATGCAAGTGTTCAGCATCTTCGCCCTGATCATCGTGCTGTGGGCGATCTACGGTTACTCAATCGCGTTTACCGAGGGTAATGCATTTTTCGGTGGCTTTGATCGCTTGTTCCTAAAGGGCATCTTTGATCCGGTGGCGGGTAGCGTGGCGAATGCGGCAACATTTAGCAAAGGCGTGGTATTGCCTGAGTTCGTATTCGTTGCATTCCAAGGCACGTTCGCGGCAATTACGGTTGCATTGGTCGTTGGTGCATTCGCGGAACGGATGAAGTTTGGTGCGGTGATGTTGTTCTCCGCGCTGTGGTTCACCTTCGCTTACTTGCCTATTGCACACATGGTGTGGTTCTGGACCGGCCCTGATGCGATTACCGATGCGGCAACTTTGGTGACAGAAACTGCCAAGGCTGGCTGGTTATTCCAGAAGGGCGCGCTGGACTTTGCCGGCGGTACTGTGGTTCACATCAACGCGGCGATCGCGGGTCTGGTCGGCGCGATCATGGTGGGCAAACGTATCGGTTACGGTAAAGAGCCCATGGCACCTCATAGCTTGGTGATGACCATGATAGGCGCGTCGTTGTTGTGGGTGGGCTGGTTCGGCTTCAATGCAGGCTCTGCGCTGGAAGCGAATGGAACAGCAGCTCTGGCATTCATCAATACCTTGGATGCAACTGCGGCGGCGGCTTTAACCTGGACACTGGCTGAATGGTTGTTGAAAGGTCATCCATCAATGTTAGGTGCGGTATCGGGTGCGGTCGCTGGCCTGGTGGCGATCACTCCGGCATGTGGTTGGGTCGGTGTGGGTGGCGGCATGGCAATCGGTGCATTGGCAGGTGTGGTGTGCTTCTGGGGCGTAACTGGCTTGAAGAAAATGCTGGGTGCGGATGATGCGTTGGATGTGTTCGGTATTCACGGCATTGGCGGTATCACGGGCGCGTTGCTGACTGGTGTATTCAATGGTTGGAGTATGGGCGGCACCGGTATCACAGACTATGTGGCAAACAAAGCGGTTGATACAGAAATGGGCGCGCAAGTTTGGATTCAAGCCCAAGCCGTATTGACTACTGTTATCTGGTCGGGTGTGGTTGCTTTCATCTGCTACAAAGTCGTTGATCTGGTCATCGGTCTGCGTGTTACTGCGGAAGAAGAGCGCGAAGGTTTGGATACTGCGTCGCATGGCGAGCGTGCATACAACCTCTAAAAATCTCCTCCTCCCCTGAAGCATCCCGCTTCAGTTTCAAGGACACCGCAAGGTGTCCTTTTTTATTGATCAGTGCCTATGCACAAGTTCATACATAAACAAAAATGCAAGTATAAATTGGCACGATTGCTGCTTTGATAAATTCCGGAAGACGTAGGTTTGCTGCAAATTTATAACAGGAGAAATAGCGATGTTTGAAGGGATAATATACTTTGGCGTGGGTGTGTTCTTTGGTCTGACCGTTGCCTATAACCACAAGGATTATCGCCAGGAAAAAACATTCGAGCAAGTTGACGAAAAGGTTCGAAATGATTTGGAACGCTATCGAAACTTGTCGGAGAGTCTAAAGGAAGATATTAAATTTCTGAAGAGTAGAGTCAGTTCTCTGAAGCAACGTGACGCCAAAACAAATGAGCCTATTGGTTGAGCGGCAATGCCATGCTAGCGGAACACGATGGTTTTGTTGCCGCACACCAGCACGCGGTTCTCCACGTGATAACGCAGGCCGCGTGATAGCACTGTCTTTTCGATGTCGCGTCCGTAACGCACCAGATCGTCTACCGTGTCGCCATGATCGATGCGCACCGTGTCCTGCTCGATGATGGGTCCCGCGTCCAGTTCGTCGGTGACGTAATGGCAGGTCGCGCCGATGAGTTTCACGCCGCGCTGGTAAGCCTGGTGATAAGGCTTCGCGCCAACGAAGGAGGGAAGAAAGCTGTGGTGGATGTTGATGATGCGCCCGGCATAACGGCGGCACAGTGCGGGCGGCATGATCTGCATGAAGCGCGCCAGGATCATGGTGTCGCCGCGATACTCCTCGAACAGCGAGGCGATCTTCTTGAACGCGGCCGCTTTATCGCTTTGCATATCGACATGGATGAACGGGATGCCATGCCATTCGACAAAGCTGCGCAAGTCTTCGTGGTTGGAGATCACGCACGGAATATCTACCAGCAACTCGCCGCTGCGCCAGCGGTGCAGCAGATCGTCGAGGCAATGATCCTGCTTGCTCACCAGTACCACCAGCCGTTTTTTGATTGCCGAATCGGCAAGCTGCCAGACCATGCCGAACTTCTCCGCCAGCGGCGTGAACAGGCGGCGAAATTCATTTGCGTCGAACGGCAAGGAGTCGGCGCGTATCTCCTGGCGCATGAAGAAATGCTCGGCCTCCTGTTCGGTGTGATAACTCGCCTCGACGATGAAACCGCCATGCTGGGCGATGAAGCCGCTCACTGCGGCGATGATGCCGGCGCGGTCGGGGCAGGAGATGGTCAGGGTGTAGTGATGCTTCATGCGATTTTTCCCGAGATTGTTCCGGCAGATTGTAGCGAATGAAACTCCGAGTTTATAGGCACTCGATGGGTAATTGTCGCGCGACTACGGTTTCTCCCCACAACAGTGACATGATGCGCGAGGCAGCTTCGGTATCGCCGCTGGTGAAAAATTGAGCGGCATCATGTAAATCCGTTCGTCCTGAACCTGTCGAAGGATGAGCAGATTTTGTGCGCGTGGACAACTCGCTTTGAATGCGCCGTTGCACTTGTCTTGCCACCGCCGCGCCGGTGTCTACCAGTGTGATGCCCTCGCCCACTACGTCGCGTATCAGCGGCGCGAGAAAAGGGTAATGGGTGCAACCCAAAATAAAAGTATCCGCTCCGCGAACCAACAGCGGCGCGGTATAGCGGGCGATCAACTCGCGGGTGCGAGATCCGTTCAAATCGCCCTGCTCCACTTGTTCGACCAGTCCGGGGCAACCTTGGGTGACGATCTCGACTTCTTCGCCGTAGCGCTCCAGCAAGGCGGCGAAGCGCGAGCTCTCCAACGTGCCGGTGGTCGCCAGCACGCCGACCACGCCGCTCCTGGTTGCCGCGACGGCGGGTTTGACGGCGGGTTCCATGCCGATGATGGGCAACGAGAACTGAGTGCGCAGACTCGCGGCTGCGGCTGCCGTGGCGGTGTTGCAGGCGATGACGATGGCCTCCGCGCCTTGTTCGATCAGGAAACGGGTAAGGGTGTGCGAGCGTTGTTCGATATAGGCTGCGGGCTTGTCACCGTAGGGGACATGAGCGGAATCGGCGACGTAGATCAGGCGCGCTTCGGGTAACGTGCGGCGGATGTGGTGCAGCACGGAGAGTCCGCCCACACCGGAATCGAATACGCCGATTGTTGCCGAAGAAGTTTCCATAAACTAGCTAGATGGTCGTCATTCCCGCCGTCGCGGGAATGACGAGCTTTAAGATTCGCGGGGCTTAAGCCATCGCCTGGTCACGCAGATATTCTTCGTAGGTGCCGTGGTAATCGTTCACGCCCTTGTCGGTGATTTCGATGATGCGTGTCGCCAAGGATGAGACGAACTCGCGGTCGTGGCTGACGAACACCACGGTGCCTTTGTATTCCAGCAGCGCGGTGTTGAGCGACTCGATGGATTCCATGTCCATATGGTTGGTCGGCTCGTCCATCAGCAGCACGTTGTTGCGTTGCAGCATCAGTTTTCCGAACAGCAAGCGTCCCTTTTCACCACCGGACAGTACTTTCACCGGTTTATGGGCATCGTCACCGGAAAACAACAAGCGTCCCAAGGTTGCGCGCACGGTCTGGTCGTCGTCGCCCGGGCCGCGCCAATAAGTCATCCAGTCGGTCATGATCCGGTCCTGCGCGAATTCGCTGGTGCTGTCCTGTGCGTAGTAGCCGATCTTGGCTTTTTCCGTCCATTTGATCACGCCGTAGTCAGGCGCAAGGTCACCCGCCAGACAGCGCAGCAGCGTGGTCTTGCCAATACCGTTCGGGCCGATGATGGCCACTTTCTCGCCCGCATCGACACGCAGATTGACGTTGGAGAACAGCACCTTGTCAAAACCCTTGGTCAGGTTCTCGACTTCCACGGCGGTGCGATGCAGCTTCTCGCGCTCGTCGTATTCAAAGCGGATGAACGGATACTGGCGGCTGGAAGGTTTGATGTCTTCGATCTTGATCTTGTCGATCTGGCGCGCACGCGAGGTCGCTTGTTTGGCCTTGGACGCATTGGCCGAGAAGCGTGCCACGAAGGCTTTCAGTTCGGCGACTTTTTCCTTGGCCTTGTTGTTGTCGGCGGATTGCTGTTCGCGCGCTTGTGTCGCGGCCAGCATGTAATCGTCGTAAGTGCCGGGGTAGGTGGTGATCTTGCCGTAGTCCAGATCGGACATGTGGGTGCACACGCTGTTCAGGAAGTGGCGGTCGTGCGAGATGATGACCATGGTGCAGGTGCGCGCGTTGAGGATGTTCTCCAGCCAGCGGATGGTGTTGATGTCCAGGTTGTTGGTCGGCTCATCCAGCAACAAAATATCGGGATTGGAGAACAGTGCCTGCGCCAGCAACACGCGTAGCTTGAAGCCCGGCGCGACTTCGCGCATCGGTCCTTGATGCAGTTTGATGTCTATGCCCAGTCCCAGCAGCAACTCACCGGCACGCGCTTCGGCGGTGTAACCGTCGTATTCGGCGAAGGTCGCCTCCAGATCGGCGGCGCGCATGTAGTCTTCTTCGGTCGCGTCGGGATTGGCATACAGCGCGTCGCGTTCCGACATCGCCGCCCACATCTCGGTGTGGCCCATCATCACGACATCGAGCACGCGCATGTCCTCGTAGGCGAACTGGTCCTGGCGTAACTTACCCAGCCGCTCGTTCTTGTCTATCATCACTTCCCCCGAAGTCTGCACCAGGTCGCGCCCCAGGATCTTCATGAAGGTCGATTTGCCGCAGCCGTTCGCGCCGATCAGGCCGTAACGGTTGCCGTCGCCGAATTTGACCGAGACATTCTCGAACAGGGGTTTCGCCCCGAATTGCATGGTGATGTTTGCGGTGGATAACATGAGCTGCTCGACTTCAAAAAATTGGGGCGCGATTTTAACACCGCTACCCGGCAGCGTGCGTTTCATTGCGGACGACGGCGGATTTATCGCGGCCTATCGGCTAGAATGCGCCGGGTTAATTACACACTGAAACACATGGTCCCTCATCTCACCACAACATTGACCGGCCCGCTGCTGGACTTGGAGCGACGGTTGTTGTCCGCCATGCCCACCACCGAGCATTGGCTGCGCACGCAATGGCAGGAGCATCCCGTGCCGTTCTACGCCTCGGTCGATCTGCGCAACAGCGGCTTCAAACTCGCTCCCGTCGATACCAATCTGTTCCCCGGCGGCTTCAATAATCTCAACCCCGATTTTATGCCGCTGTGCGTGCAAGCCATGCAAAGCGTGGTGCAGAAGGTCTGTCCCGAGGCGCGCGGGGTATTGCTGATTCCGGAGAATCACACGCGCAATATGTATTATCTGGAAAACGTGGCGCGCCTGGTTACCATCATCAAGCAGGCTGGGATGCGCGTGCGCGTGGGCAGTCTGCTGCCGGAAATCACTCACGCCACGCCGATAGCCTTGCCCAGCGGCGGCACGCTGACGCTGGAGCCCTTGGTGCGACGCGGCAACCGCCTGGGGCTGGAAGACTTCGATCCTTGTGTGGTGCTGCTCAACAACGACCTGTCGGGCGGTGTACCGGACATCCTGAAGAATCTCGAACAGGACATCTATCCGCCGCTCTCGGTGGGCTGGTACACGCGGCGCAAGTCGCAGCATTTCGCGCTATACGACAAGGTCGCCAGCGAATTCGCGCAACTCATCAACATCGATCCCTGGCTCATCAATCCTTATTTTGACACCTGCAATCAGGTCAACTTCCAGGAGCGCATCGGTCTGGAATGTCTGGCCGAAAAGGTGGATGCCACGCTGCAAAAGATGCGCGTCAAGTATGCCGAATACGGAGTCAAGCACGATCCTTTCGTCATCGTCAAAGCCGACGCGGGCACTTATGGCATGGGCATCATGACGGTCAAGGATGCCGGCGAGATCACCGCGCTGAACCGCAAGCAGCGCAACAAAATGGCGGTCGTCAAAGAAGGGCTGGCCGTCAGCGACGTGCTGGTGCAAGAGGGGGTGTACACCTTCGAGAACATCAACGAGGCGGTGGCCGAGCCGGTGATCTACATGGTGGATCATTATGTGGTCGGCGGATTTTATCGCGTGAATACCGGGCGCGGCGTGGACGAAAACCTCAACGCGCCGGGCATGCAATTCGTGCCGCTGGCGTTCGAGAGCTGTTGCAGTCTGCCCAATCCAGATTGCGCGCCCGACGACACGCCCAACCGGTTCTACGCCTATGGCGTGGTGGCGCGTCTTGCCCTATTGGCCGCCGCGCTGGAGATTGAAGCGGCGGAGAACTAGAGAGAATGAGATCCCGTTTACTCGTCTTGCTTGCCATATGGCTACTGGGTTCGTGCAGCAGCAAAGAGCCGCTGTACCAGGAGCAGGGTTACGTGTTCGGCACACTGGTGGAAGTCAGTATCTACGGCGCGCCGGAAGCCGAGGCCAAGCAGGCGGCGAGCGCGGTGATGCAGGAGTTCCAGCGGTTGCACACCATGCTGCACGCCTGGCAGCCCAGCGAGTTGAGCGATCTGAATGCCGCGATCGCCAAGGGTGAAAGCGTGGCGGTTTCCGACGAGATGGTGGCGATATTGAAAGACGCGACGCTGATCTCCAGGCAATCGCACGGCATGTTCAACCCGGCTATCGGCGGCCTGGTCGGGCTGTGGGGATTCCATGCCGATGAGTTCAAGCCGGTGCAGCCGGAAGAAAAAGACATCGCCAAGTGGGTGGCGGCGAATCCGCAGATGAGTGACTTGTCCGTCGTGCGTGGTCGGGTCGAAAGCAAGAACCCGGCGGTACAGATCGATCTGGGCGGGTATGCGAAAGGCTACGCGCTGGACCGAGCCGCCGCGCTGTTGCGCAAGCGCGGCATCCGCAACGCGCTGATCAATATCGGCGGCAATGTCATGGCGTTGGGCAAGCACGGCGACCGCCCCTGGCGGGTGGGCATCCAGCATCCGCGCAAGTCTGGCGCACTGGCGAGCCTGGAACTGCGCGATGGCGAGGCGATCGGCACGTCCGGCGACTACCAGCGGTACTTCATGCTGGGCGAGGTGCGCTACTGTCATCTCATCAACCCGCACACCGGCTACCCGATGCAGGCCGTGCAGGCGGTGACCGTCCTGACCCACGGCGCGCGCGCGGGGGTGTTGTCCGATGCGGATTCCAAACCGTTGTTCATGTCCGGGGTCAAGGGCTGGCGCAATGCCGCCGCGCTGATGGACCTGGATTCGGCGATGCTGGTCGATGAGCAGGGTCGCTTGCATGTCACAGCTGCCTTGCAGAAACGGCTAGAATTGACCGACAAGAACAGTCCGGTCGAGGTGGAATGATGACGCAGTCAGTCGATGAAGTGATCGAGCACAAGGTCAAGCATGCGACGGCAGTGAATGCCATGCGCAAGATCTCGACGATAGTCGGGGAAGAACAAAAGATCGAGGCTGCCAAGGTGCGTTCACGCGCTGGTTGTTGCGTTACGGAATCGCAATGTTATTGCTGGTCTGCGCCATATTGGCGCATTTTCTGGGGGTCATCTGATGGTGGGGATTTTGTTGGTTACGCACAACGGGCTGGGCGATAGTCTGGTCGATTGCGTCAGGCATATATTGGGCTCGGTGCCGGACAATCTCAGGGTGTTGTCGGTGTTGGCGGACGATGACACGCAGCAAAAACTGGCAGAAGGCCGGGAGCTCATCAAGCAATTGGATGGAGGCAGCGGCGTGTTGATGCTGGCGGACGTGTTTGGCGCGACGCCGAGCAACATCGGCCGCCAACTGTGTCATGTCGGACGCGTCATCGGCGTGGCCGGCGTGAATCTGCCCATGCTGCTGCGCGTGGTATGTCATCCTGTGGGCGATCTGCCCGAGCTGGCCAAGGTCGCGTGGGAAGGTGGCCGCGATTGCATCGTATATATGAATGCGGATATTTAGCCATGCAACAACAAGACGTACTCATCATCAACAAACTCGGTCTGCACGCCCGCGCTTCCGCCAAGCTCACGCAGCTGGCATCGGGCTTCAAATGCGAGGTCATGCTGTCGCGCAACCACCGCCGCGTGAATGCGAAAAGCATCATGGGCGTGATGATGCTGGCGGCCGCCAAAGGCACGACCATCAACATCGAAACCCAGGGTGAGGATGAAGCCGAAGCGATGCGGGCGTTGCTGGCACTCATCAACGATTATTTCGGAGAAGGCGAATGACCTTTTCGCTACATGGCATCGCCGTCTCCAGCGGTATCGCGATCGGGTACGCGCATCTGTTGTCGCACACCTCGCTGGAGGTCGTGCATTACGTGTTGCCCAAACCGCTGGTCGAGGAAGAGATCGCGCGCTTTGATGCGGCACTGCTCGCCACGCGCAACGAATTCATCAGCTTGCGCGGCAATCGTCCGCAATATGCCGCCGCCGAGTTCGATGCCTTTCTCGAATTGCACCAGATGATTCTGGACGATCCCCTGTTGAGCGTGTCACCGCGCGACATGATCGCCACCGAGCATTGCAACGCCGAGTGGGCCTTGAAGACGCAGACCGAAAAACTGGTCGCGCAGTTCGATGAATTCGAGGATGCGTATCTGCGCGAGCGGCAGACCGACGTGACGCAGGTCGCGGAGCGGTTGCTCAAACAATTACTCGGACAGCCGGGACACCAGCCTGCCCCGACCCGCCATGATGTGGAAACGATACTGGTCGCGCACGATCTGAGTCCCGCCGATCTGATCCAGTTCAGGCCGCAGCAATATGCCGCGTTTATCACGGATCTGGGTGGCGCGACCTCGCATACCGCCATCGTGGCACGCAGTCTGAACACGCCGTGCGTGGTGGGTTTGCATCATGCGCGCGAGTTGCTGCGCGAGGATGACTTGTTGATCCTGGATGGCGAGCAGGGTGTGCTCATCGTCAATCCGGACAAAGCCATACTCGCCGAATACAAACTGCGCCAAAGCGCGTGGGACCTGGAACGCAAGAAACTCAAACGTCTGCGCGGCGCGCGCGCCAACACCCTGGACGGCAGCACCATCGAGTTGTACGCCAACATCGAAAAACCGGACGACCTGGTCGAGGTGAAAGAGAACGGCGCGACCGGGATAGGGTTGTTCCGCAGCGAATTTCTGTTCCTGAATCGCGATGTGCTGCCCGACGAAGAGGAGCAGTTTCACGCTTATAAAGCGGTGGCGGTGGGCATGGAAGGCCAGCCCGTGACCATACGCACCTTCGATCTGGGGGCGGACAAGCAGCTCAAAGGCGCGGAGCGTGTCGCCAACAATCCCGCGCTGGGTCTGCGCGCGATCCGGCTCTGTCTGTCCGAGCCGCAATTGTTCCGCACCCAGTTGCGCGCGCTGCTGCGCGCCACGCATTTCGGCAACGTCAGGATACTCGTCCCGATGCTGTCGGGCGCGGCGGAGATCAACCAGACCTTGCAGTTCATCGCGGCGACCAAACAAAGCCTGGACGACGAGGGCATACCCTACGACCGCGAGGTGAAGATCGGCGGCATGATAGAGATTCCGGCGGCGGCACTGGCACTCAATGTGTTCGCGAAACGATTGGATTTTCTGTCCATCGGCACCAACGATCTGATCCAGTACACGCTGGCGATAGACCGTACCGACGAGGAGGTCGCGCATCTCTACGATCCGCTGCATCCGGCCGTCCTGCACCTGTTGTCGCATGTGATCAGCACCGCCAACAAGTTCGGTATTCCGGTCTCGGTGTGCGGTGAGATGGCCGGTGAGTTGGGCTACACGCGCTTGTTCCTGGGTATGGGACTGCGCCAGTTCTCCATGTCCTCCGCGCAAGTGCCGGGTATCAAACAGCGCGTGCTCACCACCAGCCTGCCCGAGATCGCCGCGCTGACGCAGAAAATACTGCGCGCCGACGACCCGCTGAAAATCCGCGAGTTGTTGGAAAAACTCAATAGCCAGTAAGCGGCGACGAATAAAGCATCACCCTCCCCAGCCGTTTGGGTCGCAACGTACCATTCTCCGATTGCCCAGCCGGGCTGGCTCGCCCTGTTCATTCAATGGCCGAGCCCTTACAACTACTTACAACATGAATATTTATTAACGTGATTCGGTTACAGGTGCATGCTTAAATGAATCGTGCCATGTTGTGGCGAGTTGGAATCAATCGGACACCGATAGTTTTACCGGCTTGGATTCTGGCGGATCGCCCGGCAGACCGCACTTTTTAGAAAGGATAAACATCATGAAAATCCGCAACACTCTGACCACTGCCCTGATTACCACCGGATTGCTTGTTTCCATCCCATTCGCGGCCAGCGCGGAGGAGGATATGCATGAGAACGTCAACGTGGTCGAAACGATCACTGCAACGACCTACTTTAACGGCGGTGTCGGCAAGGACGAAGAGGCCACTATGCGCCGCGTCGCTCAAGTGTTTCCGCTGCGCATCATTTTTTCCGAGCGTAAGAATGGTGAATTCGTTACCGATGTGCCCGTGGTGATTTCGGACGCGCGCGGCAATCCGGTGCTGGAATTGCCACGCGCCGGCCCGATGCTGTTCGTGATGCTGCCCAATGGCAAATACAAGGTGAGCAGCCGCTTCGAGGGATTGACCGAATCGCAGGAGGTCACGCTGAGCGGCAAAGAAAGCAAGGAGTTGAACTTCCATTGGAAGGGGCTTCCCCGGTAAAAGGCGATCAGTGCCTTTTGGTAGATTGGAGACCGAGATGACAACACTGAAAATTTCATTGGACGCGGCACGCATCATCGCTTTGACGGCAGTGATAGGGTTTGTCGATGGGAAATTTAAAACCGAAGACGGTAGCCTGTCCCGAAACAGAATCGCGCTCGTTACAAGCGCGTCACAGATGGCTACCAAGGTCACCTCGGGCCGCAAGCCGCCGGAATTGAAGCCGGGCATCCCCGCATATCTGGTCGAGATCAGACGGGGGGATGCCATCAAAGAGGTGCTGGTGGATTCGGCGACCGGACGGATACTTTTGTCATGAGCGATGCACGGGCTGCGCGATATCGGAGATAGGAATACCATGAAAAAACGAGCGATTGTCGTGCTGCTGTCAGCTGTTGTCAGCTTTTCCGCTGTGGCGGATGATTTTTACGATTACCCCGCGCCGGACGATAACGCCGGTAAGTTCTATGCCGGTTTGGACATGGCATCGGCCTCCTACGGCGGGTCGTTTTATCCCAGCACCACGGGCTTGCGCGTCGCGGGCGGTTATAACTTTACCTCGGAGCTGGCCATCGAAGCGGGTTACGTGATGTTGTCGAGTTCAAGCAACAACTGTAACTATGGATGCGGCTATGGGGGCGGATATGGCTATTACGGGGGCGGCGGATATTATGGTTATCCCTATGCCCAGCCGATGGCCTCGTATTCATTCAACGTCTCCTCGTTGCAGCTGGCCGCCGTCGCCACGCTCCCGGTCAGCGATGCGATCTCCCTGTCCGCCAAGTTCGGTATGGCTCGCAACTCCATGAGCTACGACTCTACCGACAACAATGGCAACAACCTGCCCACCATCAGCGGCTCGACATCCAATCGTATGTTCGGTGTCGGTGCGCAATACAACGTGGGCGGCGGGTTCGTGGTGCGTGCGCAGTATGAAGATCTGGGGAATCTCGTTCCCGGGGTCGGCATGAGGATGATTTCCCTGGGTGGTGTTTACAACTTCTGAGCCGGTACTGGTTTGGAGTAACAGCCCCGGCGTTTACCGGGCTTGCATGGAATGGAGGCACGATGGCTGAAAATAAAACAAACGACGCGGTTCAGCATGAATTCCTCGGACTGGACAAGGCCTCGCTGCGACGTTCGCTGCTCAACAGGCTTACCTACAGCGTCGGCAAAGAGCCGATCACTGCCACGGTGCGCGACTGGTTTCATGCGGTCGCCTTTGCCGCGCGCGACCGGCTGATCGAGCACTGGATGGAAACCCAGCGCAGCTACTATCGTGAAGATGCCAAGCGGGTGTATTACCTGTCGATGGAATTCATGATCGGGCGCATGCTGGCCAATAGCCTGCTCAACATGGGATTCTTTGATAATTGCCGGGCAGTGGTTCAGGAGTTGGGCGTGGATTTCGATGCCATGCGCGAGATAGAGGAAGACGCGGCACTGGGCAATGGCGGATTGGGTCGTCTGGCCGCCTGTTTCCTGGACTCGCTGGCCACGCTCGCCATACCCAGTTACGGCTACGGTATTCGCTATGAATACGGCATGTTCCATCAGGACATCGAAAATGGCGGGCAGGTCGAACGTCCGGACAATTGGCTGCGCTACGGAAATCCCTGGGAATTTCCCCGTACGGATCTGCTTTACAAAGTCAATTTTTATGGGCGGGTCGTGCATTACAAAGATGACGACGATGTGTATCGCTACCATTGGATGGACACCGCCGAAGTGATGGCGATGGCCTACGACACCCCCGTTCCCGGCTTTGGCAACAACACGGTCAACAACCTGCGCCTGTGGTCGGCCAAGGCGACGCGGGATTTTGATCTGCGCTATTTCAACAGTGGCGACTATATCAAAGCGGTCGGTGACAAAAGTGAATCGGAGAGCCTGTCCAAAGTGCTCTACCCGGACGATACGACTACCATGGGGAAAGAACTGCGGCTCAAGCAGCAATATTTTTTCGTGAGCGCGTCCCTGCAGGACATCCTCTTCCGCTACCAGAAGACCCACAAGGAATTTGACCAGCTGCCGGACAAAGCGGCCATCCAGTTGAACGATACGCACCCCTCGGTCGCCATACCGGAGCTGATGCGTCTGTTGGTGGATGTTCACGGTCTGGATTGGGACCGGGCGTGGGACATCACGGGGCGGACTTTTTCCTACACCAACCATACCCTGATGCCGGAGGCACTGGAGACCTGGCCGCTGGCGATGTTTGAGCGGGTTCTGCCGCGCCATTTGCAGATCATTTACGAGATCAACCAGCGTTTCCTGCACGATGTAATGCACCGCAATCCCGGTGACGTGGAGCTGCTGCGGCGTGTCTCGATCATCGACGAGGATAGCGGCAAACGGGTGAGGATGGCTCATCTGGCCATGGTCGGCAGCCACCGGGTGAATGGCGTGGCACAGATCCACACCGACCTGATGAAGCGCACCACGTTCGCCGATTTTGAACGCACCTATCCGGGCAAGATCATTAACATCACCAATGGCATCACGCCCCGGCGTTGGATCAATCAGGCCAATCCGGCATTGTCCGCTTTGATCTCCGCGCACATCGGGGCGGCGTGGAAGACCGAGTTGGGGCAGTTGGAAAAACTCATTCCGTTGGCGGAGGACGAGGCCTTTAGAAAAGCGTTCATGTCCGTCAAGCAAGCCAACAAGGCAAGCCTCGCCGGCTATATCCGTGAACAGCTGAAAGTCCAGGTCAATGCGGATTCCTTGTTCGACGTGCAAATCAAGCGCATCCACGAATATAAACGCCAGCTGCTCAACTTGCTGCATGTCGTTACCCGCTACAACCGCATCCGTTCCGGGCAGACGGCAGGGCTGGTGCCGCGCACCGTCATCTTCAGCGGCAAGGCGGCACCGGGTTACGCCACCGCCAAGCTCATCATCAAGCTCATCAATGATGTGGCGGACTTCGTCAACAACGACCCCGCCGTACAGGATTTGCTCAAGGTGGTGTTCCTGCCCAACTACAACGTCGCGCTCGCAACCGACATCATCCCCGCCGCTGATTTGTCCGAGCAAATCTCCACTGCCGGAACCGAAGCCTCCGGCACGGGCAACATGAAGATGGCACTGAACGGTGCACTGACCATCGGCACGATGGATGGTGCCAATGTCGAGATCGGGGAGGCAGTGGGATGGGACAACATCTTCATCTTCGGATTGAATATCGAGGAAGTGGCCAGCCTGCAACAGCGTGGCTACAACCCGTGGGATTATTACCAGGCCTGTGGCGAGTTGCGCCAGGCGTTGGAGATGATCGGTTCAGGCTATTTCTCACCGGATGAACCGCAACGATTTCGCAGCCTTGTGAACGATCTCACGCATGGGGGCGACCGCTTCTTGTTGCTGGCCGATTATGCTGCTTACATCGAGGCGCAGGAAAAGGTCGACGCCCTGTATAGCAAGCCGGACGAGTGGGCGCACAAGGCCATACTCAATGTGGCGCAGATGGGCAAGTTTTCCAGCGACAGAAGCATCCGCGAATACGCCGAAAAGATCTGGCAAGTCAAACCGGTGCCGCAAAAATGAATGACCCGACATCCGTTTCGGGAGTCGAATTTTAGGAAATGACATGAACAATCTGCTGGAACAATTGAAATCCATGACCACCATCGTCGCCGACACCGGCGACATCGAGGCGATACACCATCATCAGCCGCAGGATGCAACCACCAATCCCTCGTTGTTGCTCAAGGCGGCAGCCCTGCCGGAATATGTTCCGCTGATCGCCGATGCGCTTGCATGGGGCAAGTCGCACAGCACCGACCGTGAGCAGCAGGCGCGCGAGGCCATGGACAAGTTGGCGGTGGATGTCGGGCTGGAAGTGCTCAGATACGTTCCGGGACGCATCTCGACCGAGGTGGACGCGCGGCTTTCCTTCGATACGGCGGCCACCCTGACCAAGGCGCGCAAACTGATCGGTCTGTATAACGCGGCGGGAATATCCAACGACCGCGTGTTGATCAAGATCGCCTCCACTTGGGAAGGCATACGCGCCGCAGAGATCCTCGAGCGTGAAGGCATCAACTGCAACCTCACGCTGTTGTTCGGCTTTGCCCAGGCACGTGCCTGTGCCGAGGCCGGCGTGACGCTGATCTCACCGTTCGTCGGACGCATCCTCGACTGGCACAAGGCACACGGCGGACTTGATTTCCTGGCGGAACAAGATCCGGGTGTGGTGTCGGTGCGCAAGATCTATGCGTACTTCAAGACGCACGGCTACCCGACCATCGTCATGGGCGCATCGTTCCGCAACACCGGCGAGATTCTGGCACTGGCCGGATGCGACCGTCTGACCATCGCACCGGCTTTGCTGAAGGAGCTGGAAAACACGCAAGGCGTATTGGCGCGCCGCTTGATCGACACCGGCGCGACCGAAGCACGCCCGTCCCCCATGAGTGAAGCACAGTTCCGTTGGGAGATGAACGAAGATGCCATGGCCACGGAAAAGCTTGCCGAAGGCATACGCGGCTTCACTGCGGACCAGATCAAGCTGGAAAAGGTGCTGTTGGAGAAACTGTAAGCGCGCGCCGATTTGCCACGCGTATTTCCGCGCGTGCAAAATAATGCTGTAAGAAATCCGGCGTATTCTGGCCGACAAGTATCGTGCGACGAACGAGACCGTATGCCAGACATGGACAGAACAAGAGGGCAGTCATGAGGCCAACATTTCCACCGGCCGTACGCTGGGATCGCGCCGTTGCAATCGCCGTCACAGCGGCATTTGTTGTTTGCCAGAGCGGATGCCAGGGTTGCCTTCCCGAAACCGAAAATTTTTGCCGTTAGCATGGGCACGAGAGGAGAAGATGGCGATGTCTGATGCGCAACCAATAGGCCGGCAACATCGGGAGCTCGTGAGCATGCTTGAGCGATTGAACGACGCAGTGAAGAACAGGGAATCTCGGGAAGAAATTTACCGCATCATCGATGCCGTGATTGCCTCCACCCGTCTGCATTTTGCGACCGAAGAGCAGCTCATGATCCAGTGCGGTTACCCCGAGATCGAGTCGCATCGGAATATGCACGCGCAGATGGTAGATGACGCACTCCATCTCAAAGGAAAATTGGATTATGTCGGGGACGAGATGTTTACCGAGTGGTTCAACCACTGGCCGTTTTCCAGAGTGCTCGCGCACATTCAGTATGCGGACAGACAGGTTGAGGACTACATCATCCGGGCTGGCATGAGACAATGACGACCGCAAGTCACTGCTGCGGTAAGGTCGGCCAGACCGCGCACCCAAGCGCAAGTCAATAACGAGCTGCACCATCAACGCCCCACATCGCGGTACAACCTGAAAGGCCAAGTAACATGAAAATTCTGGATCCCTGCACACTGGTATTTTTCGGTGCCGGTGGCAACTTGAGTCGCCGTAAACTGATCCCCGCGCTGTTTCATCTGGAAATGGTAAAGCGGCTGCCGGCGCAGATGGCCATACTGGGATGCGACATCGTGCCGCGCGAGCGGGAAGACTGGCTGGGCTTCGTCTGCGACATTCTGCGCGGATTGCACGGACACAACATTGATGAATCCGCACTCCAGCGTTTTTGCGCGCGTTTATATTATTTTGCGGTCCCGCCGAACGACGACGAGGTCTACACGCGCTTGCAGAAACTGCTGGATGACGATCCGAACTTTCCGCCCAATATCGTGTATTACATGGCGGTACGCCCGGCGGATTATCCCGGTATCGTGGATAAGCTGGGCAAGGTCGGTCTGCTCCAGCAGAAAACCGGTTGGCGGCGCGTGGTGATTGAGAAGCCTTTCGGTTATGACCTGCTGAGTGCTCAGACGCTGCAAGCCAGTTTGTATCGCCACCTGAACGAGCCACAGATCTATCGCATCGACCACTATCTGGGCAAAGGCACGGTGCAGAATGTGATGGTGTTCCGCTTTGCCAATCTGTTGCTCGAACCCTTGTGGAATCATCACTACATCGACCATGTGCAGATCACCCATTCCGAGACGCTGGGCGTGGACGGGCGCGCCGATTACTACGAGGGCGCGGGTGCGTTGCGCGATATGGTCCAGAGCCATTTGCTGCAACTTCTGGCACTGGTGGCGATGGAGCCGCCGGTGACCATGGATGCCGAGCATCTGCGTGACGAGAAGGTCAAGGTGTTCAAGGCGATACGCCCGATCACCCAGAATGCGGTGCATGCCCACGCGTTTCGCGGCCAGTATGCCAGCGGCAGCATCGACGGCAAAACCGTCTCGGGTTATCTGGAAGAAAAGAACGTGGCGGCGGACAGCACCACCGAGACTTACGCCGCCATGAAGCTGTTCATCGACAACTGGCGTTGGGCCGGTGTGCCGTTCTATCTGCGTACCGGCAAGCGTCTGGCGCAGAACAGCTCGGCGATTTGCATCCGCTTCAAAACACCGCCACAGGATCTGTTGCGCCACACCCGGCAGGGTCCGCCACAACCGAATTGGATCATGCTGGGCATCCAGCCGGACGATTGCCTGAAAATGGAAATGCAAGTCAAAGTCCCCGGGCTGGATTTGCATACGCGCACCATCAGCCTGGATGCGACCTATCGCAAGGAGGGCGATGAGGATTACGACGCGTACGAGGGCTTGTTGCTCGATGTAATTCTGGGCGACCACTCTTTATTTTTGCGCATAGACGAGGTGGAAGCGGCCTGGCGTGTGGTTGATCCGGTGCTCAAGGTGTGGTCGATGGAGCGCGAGTTCATCAACACCTATCCGGCGGGCAGCTGGGGGCCGCGCGGCACGTACCGCCTGTTCGATCGCGACGACCAGTTCTGGCGGCATTCGCTCGATCCGAGCGGGGCAGACCTGCAGGCTTATTGATGTCTGAAGCGAAAATGAAACGGGAGAAATGGGTGTGCCAGCCCGCGCAATTTGTGCCGCATGACAATGCCGCCGACCTGGCGGTCAGTGTGGCGCGGCGGGTCGCCGAAGTTGCGGCGCAAGCCATTCGTGAGCGGGGCGAATTTCGGCTTGCATTGGCGGGCGGCGAAACACCGCGCCGCTGCTACGAGCAGTTGCGCCATCTGCCGATAGACTGGAGCCGCGTACAAATCTTTTTTGGCGATGAGCGTTGCTTGCCCGTCGGCGATGCGCAACGCAACGACACGATGGCCAGCAATGCCTTGCTTGATCATGTGGCCATTCCGCCGACGCATATTCATCGTATCGCCGCCGAACGTGGTGCGGATGAAGCGGCGCGGCATTATGCCGGGCTGTTCGATCAGACTGCCGCGCTCGATCTGGTGTTGCTGGGCATGGGGGAGGACGGGCACACCGCCAGCTTGTTCCCGGGGAATCCGGCAACCGAGTTGAAGGACGCGGTGGTGGCCGTGCTCGACGCACCCAAACCACCGCCGCAACGTGTTTCGTTGGGATTGGACACGCTGCGGCAGGCGCGGCAGCGTATTTTTTTGGTGTCGGGTGCGGGCAAGCGTGCCGCATTACAGGCGATGAGGGACGGGGCGGCTTTGCCCGCCGCACGGGTGGGATCGGCCGAGTGGCATGTCGATCGTGCCGCCATGCCGGAAGGTCATTGATTTTATTTTAGGGGAGAAGTGAAAATGCAGATCGGGATGATAGGGTTGGGACGTATGGGCGCGAACATGGTGCGTCGTTTGCAAAAAGCCGGACACCAGTGCGTGGTGTTCGACCGCAGC
>JABEVG010000058.1 GCA_013044075.1 Gallionella sp. | reverse complement strand
GTGGGATGTGAAGCTGCTGGGTCTCCTGTCCTTGCCCGCACTCTCGCCGAAAGGATCCCCCCGGGGGCTGGAGATTGGTGATATTCACCAGGCTGTGGCGATCGGGTTGCTAGTGTTGGTTGGACTGCATGCTGCTGCAGCCATTTTCCACCACTGGATTTTGCGAGACGGTACGCTTGCACGAATGTTTCCTGTCGAAAAGTGAGTTACTTTCGCGAGATGTTGTGATGGAGTATTCGGGCTTATTATTCTTGCGATGCCGCTGAGATTGGGAACTTCACCGTGACGACAAATCCGCTCGGTTGATTGTTCTGAAATGTCACGTTGCCACCATGCAGAGACAAAATCCGGCGAACGATGGAGAGTCCCAGTCCACTACCTGTTGTCGCTTCTTCTTCTGTGCGAAAAAAACGCTCTCCCAGTCTGGGTAAATCAACCGCTGGCACACCGATACCGCTGTCGAGTATCCGTACACAGACGAATCCCGCCTCGACTTGAATACTGATTTTTATGTAACCATTATGTGGTGTGTATTTGATTGCGTTATCAATCAAATTGCCAAACAGAATTTCAATCAAGGCCGCATTGCCTTTAATCAACACCTGATTGTCGGGTGCGTCCAGTGATAACTCTATACGTTTGTTGATTGCATCCATGGCTCGTTCAACCAGCTCTAATCGAACCAGCTCGCTTATATTCACCGCAGTCACGTCTGTTGTCGTCAAGCTATCCAGCTTGGCTAACATCAATAACTGGTTAATGAGTCTACTGGCGCGAGTCACCGCCAGTTTTGCCTGGCTGAGTGCCAGATCTCGCGTCTCGGCTGTTTTCGCATCGGTAGCCAATTCCAGTAATAGTTGCGTGGATGCCAATGGCGTACGCAATTCATGCGCTGCATCTGCGGTAAAGCGGCACTCACGTTCATACATCAATGCCTGTCGTTTGAGAAGATGCGTCAGGGTGTCCATTAGTGGCGCAACCTCAGCGGGCAATTTTGCCTCCGGAAACGGCGCGAGGGAATTCGGGTCACGCTGCGCAATTTCCAGACTCATGGCTTCAAGCGGTCTCAGACTCTTGCGCACGATCAACCATATCCAGCAACCCAGCAGTGGCAACATGACAAACAGCGGCATGAACAAGGTATCGGCAAGCTCATGAGAGGCATCTCGGTGTTCCCCAAGCGGCAGATATAGCTGCAACCACCGATTGTTTTCTTTTAAGTCGCGGATATGAACACGCCAAGCATGATTGTTCTCAACTACGGTGCGATTGTTAGTATCGGAAAATTTTACTGTGGGCGCATGCGGGGAACTGGCTACCAGTTGATCCTGTGCGTTCCACAACCGCCACTCCATACCCCCGCTCGATGCTTCCACCGCCAACTCATCCAGTTCTTCAGTTTTCATCTCGCCCAACAACCGGATGGTCCGGCTCATTTGCCGATCACTCAATTCGTCATACTTGTGCATGGTTTGCCGATAACCGATCAATGCGAGCGCAATCCAAGTCACACTCAGTGCAATGATTATCCGCAGCAGCAACTGCCTGTTTAATGAACGCCCGTGGTGTATCAAGATGAAACCTCCAGTAGTACATAGCCTATGCCACGCAGGGTTTGGATACGTTGAGCTCCCAGCTTTTTACGCAGATGATGAATGTGTACCTCCAGTGCATTGCTCTGGATTTCTTCCCCCCAGCCATAGAGTGCTTCTTCCAGTCTGTTTTTGGCGACCGGACGATTGGGACTGGCGATGAGGGTGTATAACACTGCAAACTCCTTGGCGGAAAGCGTTACGTTCTTTCCCGCCAGCAAAACCTGCTTGCTGTCTGGATTGACTTCCAGGTCTCCCTGCGTGACTGTGGTGATTGCTCTACCCTGTGCACGCCGCAGCAGTGCACGCAAACGTGCCAGCAGTTCGGGCAGATGAAACGGTTTCAGCAGATAGTCATCCGCGCCCGCATCCAGCCCCGCGACCCGTTGCTCATGGGCATCAGCCGCAGTGAGTATGATGACCGGGAGATCGGCACCGCTAGTGCGCAAGGAGCGCAGAACTGCCAACCCGTGCTTGCGGGGCAGAGCAAGATCAAGAATAGCAGCGTCATATTGGTGATTGGTTAAGGCGGTTTCAGCAGCCATACCATCTTTCACCCAGTCGACCGCATAACCCGCGTCTTTTAACCCCATACGAACACCCTCTCCAATTAGGGCATCATCTTCAATCAACACGATACGCATTTAATTAACCAGCCCTT
Organism: Gallionella sp.; assembly: GCA_013044075.1. Lineage (GTDB taxonomy): Bacteria > Pseudomonadota > Gammaproteobacteria > Burkholderiales > Gallionellaceae > Gallionella. The sequence goes on along the minus strand of JABEVG010000058.1, from coordinate 3,274 downwards.
CATTAGCCAAATTTCGAGACTCAAACGGCTTTGGCAGCCTGCTTGGCATCTCCTTATAACACCCAAAACTTGGATTTGCCGAACAAATTTTATCGCGATTTAATCTATGTCCGCAGTTCGCTGCAACACATCCTCGTGAAGCTTGCGAACTTTGCCGGATCGCGTTTAGTCGACCATTAGGTATATTTGAATTACAACTTTCTTTGATTTATATCAATATCGTTCCGCCGCCCGAAATATATTCTCCGTTCCGGCTGTAGTCAGTCTGAGATACGATAATTCAACAACGATATGGAGAGTTTATAAAATGGAAAATGCACTGCCGGTACTGTTTGTTTTCACGCCATTTATGATTTTGGCACTGATGATCATTTTCAGCGGCAAAGCTCCGGCTGCGCCCGCATCCGCATCATCTGCTCCTTCGATTTACCAGCAATTGGGTGGTGAAGCTGCCGTCAATGCCGCCGTGGATATCTTTTATCGCAAGGTGTTGAAGGATGACCGCATCAAACATTTCTTTGATAACACCGACATGGTTAAACAAGCCGCCAAACAAAAAGCCTTTTTGACGATGGCGTTCGGCGGGCCGCATAAATACACCGGCGCGGATATGCGCAGGGGGCATGCCCATCTGGTCGCCAGGGGTCTGAATGATTCGCACTTTGACGCAGTCATGGAACATCTCGGTGCTACGCTCACCGAGCTTAACGTACCGGGACATCTGATCGCCAAATGCGCGGCAATCGCCGAAAGCACACGCAAAGACGTACTGGGCAAGTAAGCCGTCTGGTCGTCAAGCACCAAAGCCCTCGTTCTCGGACGGGGGCTTTTTTGTTTCGTGGGTTGCACGTGCAGACGCAGCACGACTTGCTGACGTTGGACGGCAATCAAGACTTCAGGGAAGCCGGCGAGCGGGAGAGTTTGCACGGTTCAGCGAGCCGTCCGCCAACAAGTGATACCATGGCCTCCGGTCAAGCGGAAGCGGACGTTGGAATTTGCATCAGCCAGCGCGCTGCGGTCGTTCGAATCCCCAGTCAAACCGGCGTTTAGTTCAGGAGTTAATTGTGTCCACCAAGCTTGATGAAGAACAATATGCACAGTATAAAAAACGCACCGAAGGCACGCTGAAAAAAGTCGTCGTCGCATTGGTAGTCATGTTTATCGTTATCATCGTTTACTCATTCTTTATTTGAGTTGGATTTGATTTGAGTAGATGCGCCCCCGACCTGTGCCATCAAAAAATCAGAGATAAGGATTGCCCGTGAATGCCAGATTTTTTAGCTTTCTGAAGCGCAGCAATGGCTGGCGGTTGTGGGCGGTGGTCGCGCTCATCCTCCTGCTGTTGATCGAACTGATTGTCGCTGTGATGGACGTGGCATTGAAGGGCGGCGTGATGAGCGGCGACCTGCTCATCGGTGCGGTCGCCGCTGGCGGTGTCGCCGCCTTCGGTATCGCGTTCATGCATTATCTGCTGCGCGAATTACCCAAGGAGGAAAATCGTCAATTGGTTCGCAGTGCGAAACACGCCAATGCACGCCTGAGCATGGCCCTCGAAAACGCACAGATGATGATTTGGGAGCTTGACCTCGTCGAAGACAAGCTGCTCTACGAAGATGACATGCTGGGTTTGTTGGGCATGGCCAAGACGGACGCACCACACACCATTTCTGGCATGGCGGAACGCATCCATCCGGATGATCGTGCGAACTTCATGGCGCAATTCAATGATGCATTGTCGGACGCCGCGCCGCCGTTCAACCTGGAGTACCGCGTCGCCCGGCATGACGGGGAGTGGGGGTGGGTACACTGCAGCGGCAAAGTCATCCAGCGCGATGCTTCCGGTACGCCGCTGTTGATGGTGGGGTGTCTCATGAACATCAACGCGCGCAAGCAGGCAGCGATGCAGTTGCTGGAAGAAAAGACCTTGCTGGCGGAACGCGAGGCACTGTTCCATCACATCTTCGCGCAGGCAAACGAGGGTGTCGTGTTGATCGATCCGGAAACGCGCGGCTTTGTCGAGTTCAACGATGTCGTTTGCCGGACACTCGGTTACAGCCGTGCTGAATTTTCCCGGCTGACTGTTGCGGATATTCAGGCAGAGATGGACACAACAGACATCGCGAATAAATTCCAATCACTCGCGGATGAGGGAGCGGCAGAGTTCGAGACGCTGCATCGTCGCAAAGACGGTACGTTGTTTAATGAACGTATCAGTTGCAGACCCATATCCTTGAAGGGGCGCAGCTATGTCGTGGCCATCTGGACCGACATCACTGAGCGCAAGCGGGCGGAAGCGGCGTTACTCGCCAGCGAACAAAAACTGCTCACCATACTCGACAATGTCGATGCCTATATCTATCTCAAAGACACCGGGGGCAGATATCTGTTTGCCAACCGGCGAGTACGAGAGCTCTGGCGGATGGAAATGGCGGATATTGTCGGCTGCGGGGATGAGAAATTTTTCGATTCGGCGACCAGCGCGAACATCCGCGTGAACGACGAGCGCGTGTTGCGTGGCGGTGAAACAATCAAGATCGAGGAGACCAATACGGTATCCGTCACGGGCAAGACGGCGACCTATCTTTCGGTCAAGCTGCCCTTGCGCCGCGAGGACGGCAGCATCTACGCGCTGTGCGGAATTTCGACCGACATCACCGAGCGCAAGCTGCTGGAAGAGTCCTTGAGGAACAGCGAGGAAAAATACCGCAAGGCGTTCAATACCAACCCGGATGCGATCAACATCACCCGCTTACGCGACGGGATGTATCTGGATGTCAATAGCGGATTCGAGCACATGGTCGGCTTCCGACGCGATGAGGTGATCGGCAAGACATCGGTCGAACTGAACATCTGGCACAACCTGGCCGATCGAAAACGCCTGGTGGACGGGCTGAACAAAGACGGTGTGTATACCAATCTCGAAGCCGATTTCAACGCGAAGAATGGTACGGTCATCAACGGCCTGATGTCTGCGGCGATCATCCAAGCCGGTGATGAAGACTGCATCATCACCATCACCCGCGACATCACCGAACATCGTCGAGTGCTGGACCAGCTCCGTCGTACCGCCGACCAGCTGGCGCAAACCAACGCCCAGCTCGAAGCAGAGCGCGCGACGCTGGCGCAACGCGTCGAACGGCGCACCCGGCAACTGCTGCTGGCCAACAAGGCCAAAGACTCCTTCCTGGCCACCATGAGCCACGAGATCCGCACCCCGCTGGGCGGGTTGCTGGGCATGATGGAACTGCTCGGCCTGTCGCAACTGCAACCGCAC
>JABEVG010000057.1 GCA_013044075.1 Gallionella sp. | reverse complement strand
TACTGATGCCCTCTTGGGAGGGCACGCTCAGCGACGAAGAAATCAAGGATATGGTTCAGCACTTGCGCACACTGTGCAAGTGCAAATTCGGATCCTGATGAGAGCAGCAAAGTAGGGGGAGTAGCAGGTGTAGGGCAGTATGTGGTGAACTTTAATCAACTCGAGGAGGCAAACAATGAAGCATGCATTTAAGAAAACAACGATCGCTGTCATGACCGTCGCTGCGTTATTTTCCGCACAGCAGGTTTTCGCAAAGACTGTACACGTCACGATGACCGCGCAGGAAGTTGATGTGCAGACCAATGGCAAGCTGGTCGGCGGTGCGGACACCATGGCAGCATGGACGTTCGACGGCAGCATTCCGGGCAAGCCAGTGCGCGTGGACGAAGGCGACACCGTCGATTTCACGCTGATCAATCCCGCAACCAACAAGAACTCTCACGCGATGGATTTTCATGCGGCACAGGTCAGCGTGCTCGATGAATTCGCACCGGTCAAACCAGGTGAAAGCAAGCATTTCACGTTTGAAGCCAAGGTTCCCGGGGTGTTCATGTATCACTGCGGTGCAAGCCCTATGGTGCAGCACATCGCACGCGGCATGTACGGGGTCATCATCGTTGCACCCAAAGGCGGCTACAGCAAGGCATATCCAAAACCTGACCGCGAGTATGTGCTGATCCAGTCACAATACTTCCCGGATGTAGAGAACATCGGCGCGATGTTGGGTGATGCCAATGCATGGAAAGGCTCGCTGATCAACGGCAAAGTGCTGCATTACGATCCAGTGCATGACCCCAAGGGTGACCATGACGTGCTGGAAGCCAAACCGGGCGAACGCGTGCGTATTTATTTCGTGAATGCCAACATCAACCTGCCAGTCGCACTGCATCCTATCGCCAGCATCTGGGATCGCGTGTACATCAACGGCAATCCGAAGAACACCTTGTACGGGGTGCAAACGTATAACGTGGCGGTCGCGGAAGCCGACACCTTTGATCTGGTGACACCGGTAAACGACAAGGCTGCAACCGGCATTGCGATTGTGGATCACTCCATGAACGCTGCGCTGCGCGGTGCCATCTCAGTACTGGTAAGCAAGAAAGACGCTGATCCTGCCAAGGGGCACGGCGAACTGATCATCCTCAAGTAATTCTGTAGTGTTGTATAGTGGGGAGGCATCGCCTCCCCACTCTCTTTTTATCACAGGAACAATCCAAACATGACGAGGAAAAAGATCGCGGCAAGCATCATTGTGATGACCGTCATTCTCCTTGTGTATGTTTTCGCCGCTCGTCCAATATTTTTATTCGGACACGATGTAACCCGTTCTGCATCATTATCTTCAACCAAAAATTCAGCATCAGACAAACACTGGGTATGCCCCATGCACCCGGAGATTTCTCAAGATCACCCCGGCACTTGTCCGATCTGCGGCATGAAGCTGGTGGAATCCGGCGCACACGAAGGCCATGAGCATGGTGTCCATGTGGACAACGCCACCGTGCAGCGTTTGGGCGTGCGCCTGGCGCGCGTCAAACAAGCCATCATCGGGCAGGAAATATCCACCTATGGCAACGTCGATGTCGCCGAAAACAAGACCTACGCCGTACATCCAAAGTACGAGGGATGGATCAAAAAACTGCACGTTCATGCCATAGGCGAAAGGGTCAAAGCGGGTCAAGTTCTGTATGAGATTTATTCGCCAGAATTGGTCACCCGGGAACGCACCTATTTGAGTTCCATCGAACGCAGAAAACAGCTCCTGCAGACGCTACAGACCTCTCCCGATACCGAAAACGATTATGTGATGGAATTGACCATGGATGCGGCCAAGGACAGAGCCAGACTGCATCAGGAAGAAGGTGTCAGCGTCGACAATATCACTCGTATAGAAGAGACCAAGCAGGCCAGTGATGTCGTGCAGATCGTGGCGGAACGCTCCGGCGTGGTCAGCCAGATCAATGCCAAGGAAGGCTCTTTTGTCGCACAGGCAAACCCAATACTCGTGTTGTCCGATATTGCCAGCGTATGGGTCGATGTCACGCTCTATCCGGATCAAGTCGCACAGGTCAGGAACGGCGATACCCTCACCGTCAAAGATGCGGCGGGACATGAGATACGCTCACGCTTGAGCCTGATCAATCCGATCGCAAGCAACAACAAAGTCACGGCCCGCGCCGAGATAGACAATAGCCAACACGATCTTCGTCCCGGTACATACGTCGATGTGAGCATACAAATTCATCCGCACCGGGCTTTGGTACTGCCTCGCACGGCAGTGATGTACACCGGCCAGGGCAACACGGTGATGCTGTCGCGCGGCGAGGGACACTTCTTGCCGGTTCATGTCGAGACCGGCGTGGAAAGCGGTGACGAGATCGAGATACTGGATGGTCTTCAGGAAGGCGCGGAAGTCGCCGTCAACGGACAATTCCTGCTGGACTCTGCCGCCGCCATGGGCGCGACGGCAGAACGCATGCATACGAATTGACCATGATACGGCGCGTCATTGATTGGTCGTTCAACAACCGGCTGCTGGTCGTCATCCTGGCATCGTTGATCGCGGTCGCGGGCATACGCGCGACGCAGGAGATTACGCTGGATGCGATCCCGGATCTGTCCGACACACAGGTCATCATCAAGACTTCCTACCCGGGACAATCACCTGAAATCGTCGAAGACCAGGTCACCTACCCGCTCACCTCCGCGCTGCTTTCCGTACCCGGCTCGACGGCGGTGCGCGGCTTTTCGATGTACGGCGAATCCTATCTGTACGTGCTGTTCAAAGACGGTACCGATCCCTACTGGGCGCGTTCCCGTGTATTGGAATATCTGAGTCAGGCCGCGCATCTTCCGCAGGGAGTCGTGCCCACGCTGGGGCCGGACGCTTCCGGTGTCGGCTGGATATTCGAATACGCGCTGGTCGATCGCCAGCATCGTTACGATGCCGATCAGCTGCGCGCGATCCAGGATTTTTTTCTCAAGTATGAGCTGCAAAGTTTGCCGGGCGTAGCCGAGGTCGCCAGCGTCGGTGGCATGGTCAAACAGTTTCAGATCGAAGTCGATCCCAACCGCCTGGCGAGATACAAGCTCACGCTTGAGCAAGTGTCCGCTGCCGTGCGGGCGAACAATTCCGCAAGCGGCGGTTCGGTGGTGGAATTGGGCCGCGCGGAATTCATGGTGCGCGCCAAAAACTATCTGAAGAATCTGGACGACATCCGCAACATTGCGATCAGCGTCGACGCGCAAGGCGTGCCGGTGCGCTTGCAGGACGTGGCACACATCGGTACCGGCCCGGAGCCGCGCCGGGGCGTGACCGATCTGGACGGGATGGGCGAGGCGGTCGGTGGAATCGTGGTGATGCGTCACGGCCAGAACGCGCTCGATACCGTGAACGCGGTCAAACAACGCTTGCAGGAAATCCGTTCCGGTTTGCCTGAAGGCATAGAGCTGGTGGTGACCTACGACCGTTCCGGCCTGATCCTCGGTATCGTGCACACATTGGCAGGCAAGTTGCTGGAAGAGTCGCTCGCTGTAGCACTGGTGTGTCTGTTGTTCCTCGTGCATCTGCGTTCTTCGCTGGTTGCCGTGGTGACTTTGCCGCTGGGAATATTGATCGCTTTCATCGTGATGCAGGCGCGGGGCGTGACGGCCAATGTGATGTCGCTGGGTGGCATCGCTATCGCCATCGGCGCGATGGTGGATGCCGCCATCGTGATGATAGAGAACATGCACAAACATCTTGAGCGTCAAGGTGCGGGCGGCGACCGTTGGCAGGCCGCGCGGCAAAGCGCGCTGGAAGTCGGCCCGGCCCTGTTTTTTTCCCTGCTCATCATCACGGTTTCATTCCTGCCGGTGTTCACGCTGACCGGACAGGAAGGCAAACTGTTTGCGCCACTGGCCTATACCAAAACTTATGCGATGGCGGCCTCCGCCCTTCTGGCGATCACGCTGTTACCCGTGCTGATGGGCTACTTCATCAGGGGGAAAATCTCCGGTGAACAGCGCAATCCCTTGAATCGGGTCCTGCAAAAATGCTACCGCCCCGTGCTGGATTTCGCGCTCAATAAACGCGGACTCACACTGGCCATTGCCGGAATGCTATTGGCATCGACGCTTTATCCTTTGCTGCGGATCGGCAGCGAATTCATGCCGGCATTGTATGAAGGCGACCTGCTCTACATGCCGACCACCTTGCCGGGCATCTCGCTGGATGAGGCGGCGAATCTGCTCCAGATCACCGACCGCATCATCAAGTCCATGCCTGAGGTCGAACGCGTGTATGGCAAAGCGGGACGCGCGGAAACCGCGACCGATCCGGCACCGTTGTCCATGTTCGAGACCACCATCCTGCTCAAGCCGAAAGACCAGTGGCCGGCTGGTGAACAGATCGATGACTTGATCGCCAAGTTGGATAGTGCTGTCCATCTGCCCGGCCTGACGAATTCATGGGGTTATCCGATCCGCACCCGCATCGACATGCTGGCAAGCGGCATCCGCACGCCGCTGGGCATCAAGATCACCGGCCCCGATCTGGGCGGTATCGCGGAATTGTCTGGAGAGATCGAAGCGGTGTTGAAGAAAGTGCCGGGCACGCAGAGCGTCTTTGCCGAACGCGTGGTCGGCGGCCATTATCTGGACATCGACGTAAATCGCCGTCATGCCGCACGTTATGGCGTGACGGTCGCCGATGTCGAGAACTTCGTGCAGAGTGCCATCGGTGGTGAAAACATCAGCACCATCGTGGCGGGACGCGAACGTTTTTCCATCAACGTGCGCTACCCGCGCGAACTCAGGAACTCGCTGGAAAAAATTTCCATGAGTCGCGTGACATTGCCGAATGGCGAGCAAATCCCGTTGCAAGAACTGGCCGTGCTGAGCATCCATGACGGCCCCGCCGAAATCAAAAGCGAGAACGCCAGACTGGTGGGTTACATCTATCTCAATATCGCAGGCCGCGATCTGGGCGGTTATGTGAGGGAAGCCAAAGATGCCATAGCAAAATCGGTCAAGACGGGGCCCGGTTATGCGATCAAATGGTCGGGGCAATACGCCAACCTGGAACATGCCAGACAGCGGCTGTATTGGTTGATACCGATCACGCTGATGCTGGTAATGGGTTTGCTATTCTTGCATTTCAGGCAGTGGCATAAAGTGCTGCTGGTGCTGCTGTGTCTGCCATTCTCCTTGATAGGCGGAATCTGGTTGGTCTATCTGTTGGGCTATCAGTTGTCTGTCGCCGTCGCAGTAGGCTTCATCGCCTTGTCCGGTGTCGCGGCAGAGTTCGGCATCGTGATGCTGCTGTATCTGGATCGCGCCATCGAATCGCTACGCGAGTCCGGTAACAAGATAGACCGGAGCGCGTTGTTGAAAGCGGTCATACAGGGTGCAGCCCTGCGTTTGCGACCCAAGATGATGACGGTGTCGGTGATCGTGGCGGGACTGTTGCCTGTCATGTTCAGCGATGCGGTCGGCACGGACGTCATGAAACGCATCGCCGCACCCTTGATCGGCGGCATGGTGACTGCCCCGCTGTTGTCGCTGCTCGTGATCCCGCTGATCTATTTGTGGTGGCAAGAAAAAACACTGGCTTCGAGCGAGTGCAACGACCTGATTTTTAACCCAGTCCAAGGAGACTAAACATGAAGCGTACGGTGATTTTATTGGCGGCATTGGCGATCTTGCCCGTGGGCAACGCGCTCGCGCACGAGCACGAGGGTATGGACATGGGCGCAATGAATGCCCAAGCGGCCAGCAGCGAAGGCGTAGGGGTGGTCGATAGTGTCGATCAAGCCAAAGGGTTGGTGACACTTAGCCATGAACCCATCGCCAGCCTGGGTTGGCCTGCCATGACCATGGATTTCTCTGTGGCAGACAAGGCGCTGTTCGGCAAACTCGTTAAAGGCAAAAAAGTTCGGTTCCAGTTTTCAAAGCAGCGCAACCGTTATGTCATAACGGGGGTACGGTAAATCCCGTCTGGCGGCGGCAACACCACGCGCGGATTGTAAATTCCCCTAGTGGCTCTATAATGCGCGCCTGTTAAAAAGTACTGGATGCGTTCCGGGTTCAGGCGAACAGTTGTATCGCGTCCAGTGCGGCTAGCCCGCACTTTCGTTTTTTGGAAAAGAAATATGCCCGTAATCACTTTGCCGGATGGCTCCACCCGCAGCTTCGAACAGCCTGTCACCATCGCCGAGGTGGCACTCGGTATAGGCGCGGGATTGGCACGCGCCGCCCTGGCGGGCAAAGTGAACGGCCAGCTGGTCGACACCTCGCATCTCATTACGCAAGACGCTGCGTTGGCTATCGTTACCGATAAAGATGCCGACGGTCTGGAGATCATCCGCCACTCCACCGCGCATTTGCTGGCTCACGCGGTCAAGGAATTATTTCCCGATGCGCAAGTCACCATCGGCCCGGTCATCGAGAACGGGTTTTTCTACGACTTTTCCTATCACCGCCCGTTCACGCCGGAAGACTTGGGCGCGATCGAGAAACGCATGGCGGAGTTGGCGAAAAAAGATTTCCCGGTGACCCGAAAAGTATTGCCACGCGATGCGGCGGTCAGCTATTTCAAGCGCATCAACGAGCATTACAAAGCCGAGATCATCGAATCCATCCCAGCCGACCAAGACGTATCGCTGTACACCGAAGGCGAGTTCACCGATCTGTGTCGCGGCCCGCACGTGCCGTCCACAGGCAAGTTGAAAGCCTTCAAGCTGATGAAACTCGCGGGTGCGTATTGGCGCGGCGATTCCAAAAACGAGATGCTACAACGCATCTACGGTACGGCCTGGGCGAAGAAAGAAGAGCTGGATGCCTATTTGCATCAACTCGAGGAAGCCGAGAAGCGCGACCATCGCAAACTCGCCAAGCAACTCGATCTGTTCCACATGCAAGACTCATCTCCCGGCATGGTGTTCTGGCATCCCAAAGGTTGGACATTGTGGCAGGAAGTCGAGCAATACATGCGCCGCAAATTCCGCGAACATGATTACCAGGAAGTGCGCACGCCAACCATCATGGATCGCACGCTGTGGGAAAAATCCGGCCATTGGGAAAACTATCACGACAATATGTTCACCACCGCTTCGGAGAATCGCGACTACGCGGTGAAGCCGATGAACTGTCCCGGCCATGTGCAGATTTTCAATCACGGCTTGCATAGCTATCGCGACTTGCCTTTGCGCCTCGCGGAATTCGGTTCCTGCCATCGCAACGAGAGCTCGGGCTCCCTGCATGGCCTGATGCGGGTGCGCGGCTTTACGCAAGACGATGCGCATATCTTCTGCACCGAAGAACAAGTGCAGTCCGAAGTATCGAACTTCATCGTCATGCTCAACGAGGTGTATCGCGACTTCGGTTTTACCGAAGTGCTGGTCAAGCTTTCCACCCGTCCCGAAAAACGTGTCGGCTCGGACGAGACCTGGGATAAAGCCGAAGCAGGATTGGCCTCGGCACTCAAACAGAACGGCTTGGACTACGACGTGCAACCCGGCGAAGGCGCGTTCTACGGCCCCAAAGTCGAGTTCACATTGAAAGACAGTCTGGGACGCCTGTGGCAATGCGGCACCATACAACTGGACTTCAATCTGCCGGTGCGGCTGGATGCCGAATTCGTCGACGAAGACAACACCCGCAAACCGCCGGTGATGCTGCACCGTGCCATCCTGGGCTCGATGGAACGCTTCATCGGCATCCTCATCGAGCATCACGCGGGCGCGTTTCCGATGTGGCTGGCCCCGATACAACTGGTTGTGATGAACATCTCACAGTCGCAGGAACAATATGCGTCGCGCGTCGCGCAACAATTACGCGATGCGGGCTTGCGCGTGCAATTGGATTTGCGCAACGAGAAGATTACCTATAAAATACGCGAACATAGCCTGCAAAAATTGCCCTACCAGCTGATTTTGGGTGATAAAGAAGTCGCAGCAGAACTGGTTGCCGTGCGTACCCGTAGTGGTGAAGATCTCGGACAGATGACGTTACCGGCCTTGTTGGAACGTCTGCAAACCGAAATCAAAAACGGGTAGCACGGCTTGAATTTTTAATAAGTGGAGATACTGCAATAGCACAAGATAAGTCACAGCGCACCAATGAAATGATTACCGCACCTCAAGTGCGTCTCATCGGTGTAGAAAAAGAGCCCCTGGGGATTGTGTCCATTGCGGAAGCGTTACGTTTGGCAGACGTGGCAGAACTGGATCTGGTCGAGATCTCGCCGTTGGCGGATCCTCCCGTGTGTCGCATCATGGACATCGGAAAATTCAAATATGCCGAGAGCAAGAAACTGCACGAAGCCAAGCTCAAACAAAAGCAGGTTCAGATCAAAGAGATCAAGTTCCGTCCGGGTACGGATGACGGCGACTACAACATCAAGTTGCGCAACCTGATTAAATTTTTGGCCGACGGCGACAAGACCAAGATCACGTTGCGTTTTCGCGGTCGTGAGATGGCTCACCAGGAGATTGGCATGCGCTTGATCGAACGAGTGCGCGCGGACCTGGAAGAACACGGCGTGGTCGAACAGTTCCCGAAGATGGAAGGCCGGCAAATGGTGATGGTGTTATCGCCCAAGGCCAAGAAAAAATAATTCGCGAAATAAAGTTTTTTCGATGCAAGGGGATGATCGAAAAGATGTGGCACAAAGTCCCCGATAAAAAGTGATGTATGGGTATCAAGCTTTTCCATATCGGGAAACACCTCGCACCACAACTTAAACTTAAGGAGTAGCAATGCCCAAGATGAAGACCAAAAGCGGCGCGGCCAAGCGGTTCAAGATTCGCGCGGGTGGTAGCGTCAAACGCTCACAAGCCTTCAAGCGTCATATCCTGACCAAGAAGACCACCAAAAACAAACGCCAATTGCGCGGCACGGCGGAAGTTCATTCAACCAATACAGCATCGGTTCGCGCCATGATGCCTTACGCATAAGGAGTAGCACATGCCTAGAGTAAAACGTGGGGTCGTCGCCCGTGCAACGCACAAAAAACTATTAGCCAAAGCCAAGGGTTACCGTGGTCGCCGCAAGAACGTATACCGTATCGCCAAACAGGCGGTGATGAAAGCCGGTCAATACGCTTACCGTGATCGTCGCCAGAAGAAACGCCAATTCCGCACGTTGTGGATTGCCCGTATCAACGCAGCCGCCCGTGAATTCGGCATGCCGTACAGCGTGTTTATGAACGGTCTGAAGAAAGCCGATATCCAAGTCGACCGCAAGGTACTCTCCGACATCGCGATCTTCGACAAGGCCGCCTTTGCCCAGTTTGTAGATCAAGCTAAAGTCGGCCTCGGCAAGTAAGCGAACTTTCGCGGTTTTAGTCGTTTGGACTGCGAAAATCGAAAAGGAGGCGCGAGCCTCCTTTTTTGTTTGTAAACCTTTCCCTAAACGGGTAGGCAAAATAAAAATGGAACAACTCCAACACATTCTCGATCAGGCTCTACAGCAGTTCGCTGCGATCAGCGACGAAGCTGAACTGGAGCAGGTCAAAGCAAAATATCTGGGCAAAGAAGGCAGTCTCACTGCTTTGCTCAAAGGCTTGGGCAAACTGCCCAATGAAGAACGTCCCGCCGCCGGCGCGAAGATCAACGTCATCAAACAGCAGATCGAAGCGGCATTGCAAGCGCGTCGCGATGCCCTGCAACACAGCAAGCTGGCGCAAAAACTCGCCGCCGAATCGCTGGATGTCACGCTGCCGGGACGAGGTGCAAGCACCGGCGGTCTGCATCCGATCACGCTGACGCTGCAACGCATCGAACACTTGTTCCACTCCCTGGGTTTTGCGGTTTCATCCGGCCCCGAGATCGAACACGATTTCTATAACTTCACCGCACTGAACATCCCCGACAATCATCCGGCGCGTGCCATGCACGACACCTTCTATCTCGATCCGCAGCATGTGCTGCGCACCCACACCTCCCCGGTGCAAGTCCGTTACATGCAAGACCATCAACCGCCGCTGAAGATCATTTCGCCGGGTCGCGTGTATCGCGTCGATTCCGATGCCACGCATTCGCCGATGTTCCACCAGGTCGAAGGCCTGTGGGTGGACGAGGAAATCAGCTTCGCCAACCTCAAAGGTGTGGTGCAGGATTTTCTGCAACGCTTCTTCGAGCAGGACGATCTGCAAGTGCGCTTCCGCCCTTCCTTCTTCCCCTTCACAGAACCGTCTGCCGAGATGGACATGAGCTGGAAAGGTGGCTGGCTGGAGATCGGCGGTTGCGGCATGGTGCATCCCAACGTGCTGAAAAACGTAAACATCGACAGCGAAAAATATCTGGGCTTCGCCTTCGGCCTGGGCGTGGAACGCCTGGCGATGTTGCGTTACGGCGTGAACGATCTGCGTTTGTTCTTCGAGAACGACCTGCGCTTCCTCAAACAGTTTAACTAAAGACACACCATGAAATTTTCTGAGAACTGGTTACGAAGTTTCGTTAATCCCGCGCTGTCCAGCGCGGAACTATCTGGTCTGCTGACGATGGCAGGCTTGGAAGTCGAGGGTATGGATGCGGTCGCGCCCGCCTTCAACAACGTGGTGGTCGCGCAAGTTTTGGAAGTCGTCAAACATCCCAATGCGGACCGGCTCAACGTATGTCAGGTGAATGTCGGTGAAGCGCAGCCGCTGACCATCGTGTGCGGCGCGGCCAATGTCGCGGTCGGCGTGAACGTGCCGTGCGCGCGTATCGGTGCGGTGTTGCCCGGCGACTTCAACATCAAGCAGGCGAAAGTGCGCGGCATCGAATCGTCCGGCATGTTGTGTTCGGCCAAGGAACTGGGACTGGCCGAAAGCAGCGAAGGATTGTGGCTGTTGCCGGATGACGCACCCATCGGCAAAACCCTGCGCGAATATCTCGATTTGGATGACCGGATATACACGCTCAAACTCACGCCCAACCGCAGCGACTGTTCCAGTCTGTTCGGTATCGCGCGTGAAGTCTCGGCACTCACCGCGAGTCCTTGCGCGCCCGTGGACATCCGGATCCAGCCGGTCACGTCGAACGAAAAACTGCACGTGAACGTGGAAGATGCGCGGGCCTGTCCCGCTTACTACGGTCGCTTGGTACGCGGCGTGAATGCCGCCATCCCCACACCGGTATGGATGCAGCGTCGCCTGGAGCGCAGCGGCTTGCGCAGCATCAACGCGGTGGTGGACATCACCAACTATGTGATGCTGGAGATGGGACAGCCCATGCATGCCTTCGACGCGCAAAAACTGTCCGGCGGCATCACCGTGCGCCGCGCTCGCGCTGGCGAGTCGCTGCCCCTGCTCAACGAGCAAGTCGCGCAACTCGATACGGAAGTGTTGGTCATCACCGATGACGCGCGCGTACTGGCAATCGCGGGCATCATGGGCGGAAAAGATAGCGGAGTAGCAACCACCAGCACCAACGTGTTTCTGGAAAGTGCCTTCTTCCATCCCGATGCCATCGTTGGTCGTGCGCGCCGCTTTGGCCTGGCGACCGATTCCTCGTTCCGCTTCGAGCGCGGCGTGGACTACGCGGCAACACGACAGGCTTTGGAGCGCGCCACGCAATTGCTGGTGGAGATTTGCGGCGGACAAGTCGGGGAGATCAGCGCGGTGTGCGACACCTTGCCCGCCCGCTCTGCCATCGCCCTGCGTCGTTCGCGCGTCGCACGCATACTCGGTATCGAATTGAGCAATCAACACATCGCCGACCTGCTGACGCGCTTGCAATTCGCATTCACCGCGAACGGCGACGACTACCGCGTCACCCCGCCCAGCTTCCGTTTTGACATGACTATCGAAGCCGATCTGGTCGAAGAATTGGCGCGCTTGTACGGCTACGACAACATCCCCGCCATCGCGCCCAAGACCGCACTAACCATGCTGCCCGATAACGAGTCGCAACGCCCGATGCGCCGCATCCAGCAAGTGCTGGTAGCGCGCGATTATCAGGAAATCGTGAGCCTCGCCTTTCTCGCGGAACAGACCGAGCGCGACTTGTGCGGCAATCAGCATCCGCTCACCTTGCAAAATCCTATCGCCAGCAATCTGGCGGTGATGCGCAGCAGTCTGATCGGCGGCCTGACCGATGCCTTGCGCTACAACCTGAACCGCAAACAGACCCGTGTGCGCTTGTTCGAGGTCGGCGCGTGCTTTGCCAAAGTGGACAATGTCTATGTGCAGACCCAACGTCTGTCCGGTATCGCTTACGGCACCGCACTGGCGGAACAATGGGGGAGCACTGCCAGGACGGCGGACTTCTATGATGTCAAAGCCGATGTGGAAGCATTGTTCGCGCCCGCCACCCCGCGCTTTGTCGCTGCGACACATCCGGCCTTGCATCCGGGCCGATGCGCGCAAATCCTGGTCGGCACGGAGTGCGTCGGATGGTTGGGCGAGCTGCATCCGCAGTGGCAGCAACAGTATGATCTGCCACTCTCCCCCATCTGGTTCGAACTCGAACTGGACGCGTTGTTGCAAAGCAAAGTGCCGCGCCTGCAAGAGATCGCAAAATTCTTGCCGGTACGCCGGGACATCGCCGTCGTGGTCGATGAGCGCATCGTGGTCCAGCTGTTATTGGATGCCATGACACAGGTCTCCGCGCCTTTGGTACAGGAAGTCTCCCTGTTCGACCAGTATCGCGGGAAAGGTTTGGAATCCGGCAAAAAAAGCCTTGCTTTCCGAGTGTTACTGCAAGATACTCAGAAGACGCTCACCGAAGCAGAAATCGAAACCAGCATCACCGCATTGGTGGATGCACTACATCAACAAGGTGCGCAGCTGCGCAGTTAAGAGAACATCATGACACCCACCACACTCACCAAAGCCGAGCTCGCCGATCTGTTGTTCGAACGGGTCGGACTCAATAAACGCGAAGCGAAAGACATGGTCGAAACTTTTTTTGAAGAGATCCGCGCCCAGCTCGAACAGGGCGAAAGCGTGAAGCTCTCCGGCTTTGGCAACTTTCAGCTGCGTGACAAACCGCAACGTCCCGGACGCAACCCCAAGACGGGCGAAGAGATTCCCATCACCGCGCGCCGCGTGGTAACTTTTCACCCCAGCCAAAAACTGAAAACGATGGTGGAAAAGTCTTACCATGGAAGCCCACAAGCCTAACTCAGAACTCCCCGCGATCCCCGCAAAACGCTACTTCACCATCGGTGAGGTCAGCGAATTGTGCGGCGTGAAAACCCATGTGCTGCGCTATTGGGAACAGGAGTTCACGCAGCTCAAACCGGTCAAACGCAGCGGTAACCGTCGCTATTACCAGCACCACGAAGTGCTGCTGATACGCAACATCCGTGAATTGCTCTACGAGCAAGGCTTCACCATCAGTGGTGCACGCAATCGCCTCAGTAATGGAGACAATACCGGCAGCTTCCCGAAAATCGATCAAACCGGAAGTTTCCCCAAACTGGCCACGCCTCCAGCGACCGGCAGCACTCCCGCATTGCGTGACGAACTCAAGGCAGTGATCAGCCTGCTTGCTCACTAAGACCGAACACATCAGGGCACTCAGCGACCGCGTCGGCTGTGCCTCACATGACCGAATGCAGCACAAAATCACTTATGAACCTCATCATTCAAGCCACACAGTCAATCGCGTCCGAACACCTGACCCATCTCGCCCGGCTCACGCACAGTACACACACCGAATCCATCGCGGCGCAGGCTTACCGTTTCAACCGCGCGCAGCCACACCCCGAACTCGCAGCCTATTGTCTGGAACACCGGCTGGATTTCGGCTTCGTGCCACAAGGCCAGACCCTCGCGGACTTCGGACTGGTGGTGATGGACATGGACTCGACGCTCATCACCATCGAATGCATAGACGAGATCGCCGACATGCAAGGACTCAAGCCGCAGGTCGCCCGCATCACCGAAGCGGCGATGCGCGGCGAACTGGACTTCGCCGAGAGCCTGCGTCGCCGCGTCGCACTGCTCAAAGGCCTGGACGAGCGTGCCTTGCAGCGTGTCTATGACGAGCGTCTCAAACTTTCCGCAGGCGCGGAGATCATGCTGGCGCGACTCAGGGCGCACGGGATCAAGACGTTGCTGGTCTCCGGCGGCTTCGTGTTCTTCACCACGCGTTTACAAAAGCGATTGGGGTTGGATTACACCCATGCCAACACGCTGGAGATCATAGACGGCACGCTCACCGGCAAGGTGCTGGGTGACATCGTGGACGCGCAAGCCAAGGCCGACTGGCTGGTCAGTACACGCGACGAATTGCATCTCAAGCCCGAACAAGTCATCGCCATCGGCGATGGTGCGAACGATCTGAAGATGCTGGCACAAGCCGGGGTCGGCATCGCCTTCCATGCCAAGCCTGTGGTCAGATCACACGCCAGTTACGCGCTGAATTTTGTCGGGCTGGACGGGCTGATCAATTTGTTCGGCGACGCACCCCACCATGCGACCACGCGGTAAAAGATTCGCAATCACAGTCGCGATACTGCTTGCGTGTTCCAACGCAAATGTGATCGCGGAGAATCTGAACGTCGTCACACCACAGCCCATCAGTGAATTCTGGTTGAATGCCGGTTTCTTGTCGTACCATGTTCAGACCGATAAAGGTCTGAACAATAATAATCTCGGCATCGGCGGCGAGTACCGCTACTCCACCACCAGCGCGCTCACGGCGGGTGAGTTTTACAACAGCGATCGACGGACTTCGCATTACGCGGGTTGGTATTGGCAACCGCTGGCAGTCGGATCGCTGCGTATCGGCGGCGTGGCGGGCGGTTTTGACGGGTATCCGAAGATGCACAATGGCGGCTGGTTTCTGGCCGCGATCCCCGTGGTCAGTTACGAATACCAACGCATCGGGATGAACATCGCTTTTGTGCCGACCTACAAAAACATGCTGTACGGCGCGGTGTCCTTGCAACTCAAGGTGAAACTGTTTTAAGCGGCTTCTTCCAACGCCATCTCCAGCTCCAGCCAACTCTCTTCCAGAGTCGCCACTTTGCCTTGCCAGTTCTCGCGTTGCACATTCAGCGCGTTGATCTGCGCTGCGCTTTGCGCGGTGTAAGTCGCCGGGTCGCCCAGTTGTTTATCGATGTCGGCCAGCGCGCTTTGCGCCTTGTTCAACTCGGCTTCCAACTTGCTCTTTTTGGACTGCAAGGCTTTAACATTGACCTTGGGCGACTGGACGATCCTCACTTTCTCAACTTGCGTGGTCTCGCGCGGACGACGCGATTCTATCCAGTCCTTGTAGTCTTCCAGATCACCGTCGAACAGTTTGGCTTCGCCATCGGCGACCAGCCATAACTCGTCCGCCACCGCGCGTATCAGACTGCGGTCATGCGACACCACCACGACCGCACCGGTATATTCCTCCAAGGCCAGCGTCAGCGCGTCGCGCATATCCAGATCCAGATGGTTGGTCGGCTCGTCGAGCAGCAACAGATGCGGTTTTTGCCAGGCCAGCAAAGCCAGGGCCAGGCGGCTTTTCTCACCGCCGGAAAAACTGCTCACAGGGCGGTCTTCGCTATTGCCCGCCAAGCCGAACCGTCCGAGGAAGGTGCGCAGTGCCAGCGTGGTCTGTTGCGGCGCGATACGCTCCAGATGTTGCAGCGGTGTCGCCGCGCTATCCAGATTCTCCAGTTGATGCTGGGCGAAGTAACCGATGCGTATCTCCGGTGTGACCTCCAACTTTCCGGTCGTGGGCTGCAATTCGCCGACCAGCAATTTGATGAGCGTGGATTTACCCGCGCCGTTCGGACCGAGCAAGGCGATACGCGCACCGGCGCGCAACATCAGCTCGACCTTGTTGAACAGGGTTTTTTCGCCGTAACCGAAACCCATATTGCCGGCGCGCATGAGCAGATCGGGACTGCGCTCCGGTGCTTCAATCTGCAACTCAAAATGACCATCGGTGAGATGTGCCGGCGCGATGCGCACAATACGTTCCAGTGCTTTGATGCGGCTTTGTGCCTGCTTCGCTTTGGTGGCCTGGGCGCGAAAGCGGCGCACAAAATCCTCCAGGTGCGCGATGTGTTCCTGCTGTTGCGCGTAGGCTTGGTCCCGCTGCGCGGCACGCTCGGCGCGCGCACGCTCGAACGAGTCGTAATCGCCCGCATAATTATCGATGACGCAGTCATGCACATGTGCGATGCGGTTGACGGTGGCGTTCAAAAATTCGCGGTCATGCGAGACCAGCAGGATGCTGCCCGGATAGCGCGCCAGATATTGCTCCAACCAGAGTATCGCTTCCAGATCCAGATGGTTGGTCGGCTCGTCCAGCAACAGCAGATCGGCGCGGCACATCAGCGCGCGCGCCAGATTCAGCCGCATCCGCCACCCGCCGGAAAAACTGCTGACCGGGCGCGCCAACGTGTCGCTGGCGAAACCCAAACCACTGAGGAGTTGTGCTGCCCGTGCCGGTGCGCCGTAGCCATCGATGGACTCGAACTGCTGTTGCGCCGCAAACCACGCCGCATCGTGCCGCGCTCCCGCCAGGATTTTTTCCAACTGGCGCAACGCCACATCACCATCCAGGACGAACTCGATGGCGGATGATGATGAGTTCTCTATCTCCTGCTCGACGAACGCCAGCGTCTTGCCGGATTGCAAGGAGAGCTCGCCGCTGTCCACGTGCAACTCGCCGCGTATCAGGCGAAACAACGTGGATTTTCCACAGCCGTTTTGCCCGACCAGCCCGATACGTTGGTTGGCGAAGACTTGCAGATTGGCTTGTTGGAATAAGGGCTGCCCCCCTTGCAGGAAGGTCATGTTTTGAATGTTTAGCATGCCGCCATGATAACAGAGGGCGTACCCGAATCCGGCTGTGAGCGTTCGACGGCGGCGGAGCTAACGGCCTGGTTGCTGAATGAAGGGGCTGCACCCGACTCAAAGCTGCATCTCAAGGCTTGGGCCGGCGGCTTGAAAATCCTTACAAGTATTTTTGCAAACGTTGTACAACCACTTCACGCGGGAACAGGGCGAGCACCGCATCGACCGATGGCGTGTGTGTTTGCCCCACCAGCATGACGCGTATCGGCATCGCCAGTTTTGGCATTTTCAGATTGTGTTTGGCCAATAATTCCTTGATCGCTGCAGCGATTGCGGGAGCTTCCCACGCGACATCCGCAAAGCGTTCGGCCAGTTCGCGCAAGGCGGGCAACACTTCCGGCAACAGATGCGCGGCTAACAATTCCGCCGGCGGTTGCACTGCGTCGTAGAACACGGCGGCTTCGTTCGCCAGCTCCACCAGGGTCGCCGCGCGCTCTTTGTACAAGGCGATCACCGCCGTCAATGCCGGTGCATCGCTCACTTGTATGCCGCGCGCCGCCAGATTCTTCGCCACCCAGACGGCGAGTCGCGCATTGTCCGCCAGCTTGATGTAATGCTGATTCAGCCAGCGCAGTTTTTCGGGATTGAATTGCGCCGCCGATTTACTGATGTGTCCCAGATCGAACCATTCGACCAGTTGCGCCACCGAGAAAATCTCCTCGTCACCGTGCGACCAGCCCAGGCGCGCCAAGTAGTTGACCAGGGCCTCCGGCAAAAATCCTTCTTCCTCGTATTGCATCACGCTGACCGCGCCGTGACGCTTGGACAGACGCTCGCCGTCCGACCCCAGGATCATCGGCACATGCGCATACTGCGGCAGCGTCGCCCCCAGTGCTTTGAGGATGTTGATCTGGCGCGGGGTGTTGTTGACGTGGTCGTCGCCGCGTATCACTTGGGTGATGCCCATGTCGAGATCATCGATGACCACGCAAAAATTATATGTGGGCGTGCCATCTGCACGCGCGATGATCAGATCGTCCAGCTCGCTGTTCTCGAACACGATCCTGCCCTTGACCATATCGTCCCAGGCGGCCACGCCGGTCAAAGGATTTTTGAATCGCACCACCGGTTTGACATCGGCCGGAATCACCGGCAACACCTTGCCCGGCTCGGGTCGCCAACACCCGTCGTAACGGGGCTTCTCGCCGCGCGCGCGCTGTGCCTCACGCATCGCTTCCAACTCGGCGGGCGTGGTGTAGCAATAATAAGCCGTGCCCTCTTCCAGCATCTGTTGCAGGACCGCTTTGTATCGGTCCATGCGCTGCATCTGATAGAACGGGCCTTCGTCGTAGTCCAGATTCAGCCAGGCCATGCCGTCCAGAATCGCCTGTACCGATTCCTGTGAGGAACGTTCCAGATCAGTGTCTTCGATGCGCAAGATGAACGTGCCGCCGAATTTGCGCGCGTACGCCCAGGAGAACAGCGCGGTGCGCGCACCGCCGATATGCAGATAACCGGTGGGGCTGGGGGCGAAACGGGTACGTGTGGTCATAAAAAAGTGGTGAGTGGTTGAAGCCCGCAAGGGGCTTGTCCGTGGTTACAAGGGGGCAACCCCCCAACAACACACGCCAAAACAAGGCGCGCATTTTACGGGCTTTGCGCCATACGCACAAAACAATCGGCTTGCCAGGATGATTTCAGTGTGCGCACGTAGCGCAATGCGGCCTTACCCAACAAGCCACTATGCTATAGTTTCGCCCTCGCAAAATCGCACGGGGATTGATGTCCGCAATGGTGCTTTCATGCAAATGGCAAGTGGCACTCCGCGCCTTTGTACGCAGGCGGACAAAGGCGATGGCTGGCGGAAGCACGTCGGGATCATCCTCCCGGTGAAGGCACACCTGGCCTGACCGATCCAGCGATTACCATCCATTTTTTTAAGTACAAAATCATGAACACAGAATCTGTTACACCCGCACCAGACGACAATCAAATCGTCACCGAACGTCGCCATAAGCTCGCTGAAATACGCTTGGCAGGCGTGGCATTCCCCAATGATTTCGAGCGCAAACATCTGGCCGAAAAACTGCACGCCGAGTTCGGCGAAAAGACGCACGACGAGCTGGAAGCCTTGCAGATCCACGTTGCAGTGGCGGGTCGCATGATGCTCAAGCGCGTGATGGGCAAGGCCAGTTTCGCCACGGTGCAGGACATGAGCGGGCGCATCCAGTTGTTCGTCAGCAACGATGGCATCGGCGAAGCCGCGCACACCGCATTCAAGCATTACGACTTGGGGGATATCCTCGGCGCGGTCGGTGTGCTGTTCAAAACCAAGACCAACGAGCTTTCCGTGCGCGTGACGCAAGTGCGCCTGCTCACCAAATCGCTGCGTCCGCTGCCGGAAAAATTCCACGGCCTGTCCGATCAGGAACAAAAATATCGCCAGCGTTATCTCGACCTGATCACCAATCAGGATGCGCGCGAGGTGTTCAAGAAGCGCACCAGGATCATCCAGGCGATACGCGAGTTCTTCATCCGCCACGACTATATGGAAGTCGAGACCCCGATGATGCACTCCATCCCCGGCGGCGCGTCCGCCAAACCTTTCGAGACGCACCACAACGCGCTGGACATGAAGATGTATCTGCGCATCGCGCCGGAGCTGTATCTGAAACGTCTGGTGGTGGGCGGCTTCGAGAAGGTGTTCGAGATCAACCGCAACTTCCGCAACGAAGGTCTGTCGACGCGCCACAATCCCGAATTCACCATGCTGGAATTCTACGAGGCGTACCGCGATTATCGTTATCTGATGGACTTCAGCGAAACGCTGATCCGCGAAGTGGCGCAAAAAGTATTGGGCACGACGCTGATTTCCTACCAGGGCAAAGAGCTTGATCTGGGCAAGCCTTTCCATCGCTTGACCATGGTGCAGGCAATCCGGAAATATCATCCGCAATTCACCACTGCGCAGCTCAACGACCGCGAGTTCGTTGTGTCGGAATTGCAAGACCTCAAAGCGAAATACAAACCGGAAGACGGCATAGGCGGCTTACAGTTGTCGCTGTTCGAGGAACTGGCCGAGACGCAATTGTTCGAGCCGACTTTCATCATCGACTATCCCGTGGAAGTTTCTCCACTGGCGCGCAGCAGCGACAAGAATCCGCAGATCACCGAACGTTTCGAGTTGTTCGTGGTGGGTCGCGAGTTGGCCAACGGCTTCTCGGAATTGAACGATGCGGAAGACCAGGCCGCACGCTTCGACGCGCAAGTCGCCGCCAAAGATGCGGGCGATGACGAAGCGATGTTCAAAGACAACGACTACGTTCGCGCCCTGGAGTACGGCCTGCCACCGACCGCCGGCGAAGGCATCGGCATAGACCGGCTGATCATGTTGCTGACGGATAGCGCGAGCATCCGGGATGTGATCTTGTTCCCGCACATGAGAGCCGAATAAAAACCTACTGAAAAAACGGGTTATTTAATCACTCTACCGCTCAAATGATGTCAAGACATGACCAGACTTTCTCACACGGAGGCGCGGAGATGAGGAGAAAAGCAAAGTGCGCTTAACACCAGTATTCTCCGCGCCCTCCGCGCCTCCGCGTGAAATCGGTTCCAATTCTTCTTTCGGTTTTGGCTATAGCACATAGGCCATGCTGACCACAGCCACCACACAACAGCTGCTCCACCGTTACCCCATGCTGGCGCAATTACCAGCGGCGGAGCTGGATACGCTGCTAAAGAATGCGACGCTGATATCGCTGACTGGCGGCACGGTAGTGTTCGACGAGAACCAACCGTGCCAGGGCTTCCCGCTGGTACTGTCGGGCAGCCTCCGCGTCATCAAATGCGCCGCGAGCGGGCGCGAGTTGCAACTGTACCGGGTCGGCCCGGGCGAGAGCTGTATCCTCACCAGCAGTTGTTTGTTGGGCCACGCGCGCTATCAGGCGCGCGGCATCGTAGAGCAAGACATGGCGATGGTGATCCTGCCCGCCGATATTTTTCACCGCCTGCTCGCCCGGCATGAGCCGTTCCGCAACTACGTGTTCCACTTGTTCTCAGAACGGTTCACCGACCTGATGGCTCTGGTCTCCGCAGTCGCTTTTCAAAAACTGGATCAACGTCTCGCCGCCTTGCTCATCCACAAGCCGTTACACATTCACACCACGCATCAGGCCCTCGCAGACGAACTCGGCAGCGCAAGAGAGATGGTCAGCCGTTTGCTCAAAAGCTTTGCCGATCAGGGTTGGGTGAGACTGGGACGTGAACAAATTGACATTGTGGATGCCGATGCGCTGAAACGATTCGCGGCACTTTAACGATGTAGGGTGGGCGAGTTTTGCCCACCCTACAACAGCAATTCCCGCAAACTTTTTTCATCAGCTTGCACCACGCCGCGCTCGGTGATGAGCGCGGTCACCAGTCGCGCCGGGGTGACATCGAAGCCGTAGTTCGCCACGGGTGAGTTGAGAGGCGTGACGCGCACCGTGTGTATCTGTCCGTCGTCCGCCAGCCCGCTGATATGCGTCACCTCTGCTGCCGCGCGCTCCTCAATAGGAATTTCCTGCACACCATCTTGCAGCATCCAGTCTATGGTCGGGGTGGGCAGTGCGACATAGAACGGCACGCCGTTGTCACGTGCCGCGAGTGCCTTGAGATAGGTGCCGATCTTGTTGCACACATCGCCGCGCGCCGTCACACGGTCGCAGCCGACGATGACCATATCCACCTTGCCATGCTGCATCAGATGTCCGCCCGCATTATCGACGATGACGGTATGCGACACACCGTGCTGCCCCAGTTCCCACGCGGTCAGACTCGCACCCTGATTGCGCGGACGCGTCTCGTCCACCCACACATGCAGCGGAATGTTTTCTGCGACAGCAGCATAGATAGGCGCGAGTGCCGTGCCCCAATCCACCGTGGCCAGCCAGCCTGCGTTGCAATGAGTCAATATGTTCACCGTCGATTTTGTACGCTGGTAGATTGCGCGGATAAGGTCACAACCATGCACACCGATGGCGCGATTGATCGCCACATCCTCCTCGGCAATCACGCCCGCCTCCTGCCAAGCCGCTGCAGCGCGTTGCTCCGCTGGCAAAGGTGCTAGCAAGGCACGCATACGCTCCACGCCCCAACGCAGATTCACCGCCGTAGGGCGCGCCGCCAGCAACATGTCGCACGTCGCCTTTAACGCCGCATCACTAGCATGATGACGCATAGACAACGCCACGCCATACGCCGCCGTCACGCCGATCAGCGGCGCGCCGCGCACCTGCATGTCGCGTATCGCGCGCTCCGCATCGCGCATGGATTCCAGCAGCAGCGTGACGAACTCATGCGGCAGTTTGGTCTGGTCGATGATCTCCACTGCTGAGTTATCGGCAGTCGGCCAGATGGTGCGTTGAGGGTATCCGTTGACGTTCATAATTTTGATTTATGCAGGGTGGGCAATACCTTGCCCACCGATATAATTGACTACTGCGTGGGCATAACCAGCGACTTGCTATCGTTCTTTGATAGCTTAGTCGAATGGCTAGTTGTTGCCTCAGATCAAACTTGCCCACCCCGCCTTGCTTCAAACCAATCAATATTCAATCGCCTTCAAACTCACACAACGCAAACACTTTCTGCCCCAACTTCTCAAGCTTTGCACGCCCGCCGATATCCGGCAGGTCGATGATGAAGCAGCATTCGACGACCTTGCCGCCCATCTTTTCAATCAGCGTGCAGGCGGCGGCAGCGGTGCCGCCGGTGGCGATGAGGTCGTCCACCAGCAACACCTTCTCGCCCTTGCCTAACGCGTCGGCGTGTATCTCGATGCGGTCGCTGCCGTATTCGAGGTCGTAGTCGTGGCCGATGACTTCGGCGGGCAGCTTGCCTTTTTTGCGTATCGGCACGAAGCCTTTGCCCAGCGCGTAAGCCAAGGCTGCGCCGAAGATGAAGCCGCGCGCTTCGATGCCCGCGACCTTGTCCAGCTTCACGTCTTGGTAACGCTGCGCCAGTTCGTCTATCGTGGCGCGAAACCCCGCCGGGTCTTTGAGCAAAGTAGTGATGTCACGGAACTGGATACCCGGTTTGGGATAATGCGGGACGGTGCGTATTTTAGTTTTGATGGGCATGATTTTTCCTAACTACGTTTCTTGTATTCAACAAACTTTTGTTTCACATCGTGCATCTGTTGCGAGGTGAGTATATGCGGCTCACCGATTTGCAAGGTGCGCCAGTAAATCTCGCATAAAAACTCCACTTCGACCGCCACGGCCAGCGCGTCTTCCAGATCTTTACCCAAGGCAATCATGCCGTGATTACCGAGCAGACAGACTTTGCGTCCCTGCAATGCTTCCAGCGCGTGGTCGGATAGTTCCTGTTCACCGAACACGCTGTACGGCGTGCAACGGATGCTGTCGCCGCCCGCCAGCGCGATCATGTAATGCACGGCAGGCACATCGCGGCGCAAACAGGCGATGGTGGTGGCGAACGTGGAATGGGTATGGATGACCGCATTGATCTCGGGGCGAGATACGAGGATGTCACGGTGGAATCGCCACTCGCTGGAAGGCTTGCCGCCTTGCAGCACCATGCCTTGCAAGTCCATACGCACCAGGCTGTCAGTCGTCATCTCGGATACCAACAGTGCCGATGGCGTAATGAGCATGCCGTCGCCGTCGCGCACCGAAGCGTTGCCCGATGCACCGCGATTCAATCCAAGTTCGACCAGATGGCACGTAGCGTTGAGAAGTTCGGTACGACGTTGCTTTTCGTTCATAACATCCTTCCGGCAACGAATTTCAGTTGCTCTTTCATAGTCGCATCGCGCGCTTCCGGCGCGGTAATGAGCGCGTGTTGCAGCGCACTGCGGCAATGGCACTTGCAGGCATCTGCATCCGCACCGATGCGCGGCACGGCATGGCTGACCAGCGTCTTGGCCTGATCGGCATTGGCCAGCAATACCTGGATGATCTGCCCGACAGTGACGTGGTCGTGGTCGGGATGCCAGCAGTCGTAGTCGGTGACCATCGCCACGGTGGCGTAGCACAGCTCGGCTTCGCGCGCGAGTTTGGCTTCGGGCATATTGGTCATGCCGATCACGTCACAGCCCCAGGAACGATACAGATTCGATTCCGCCAGTGTGGAGAATTGCGGCCCTTCCATCACCAGATAGGTACCGCCGCGCACCGCGTTGATACCGGCCGATTTCGCCGCTACTTCGATATGGTCACCGAGACGGTTACACACCGGATGCGCCAGCGATACATGCGCAACCAGCCCGCTGCCGAAGAAGGATTTCTCGCGCGCAAAGGTGCGGTCTATGAACTGGTCGACGATGACGAAAGTGCCGGGCGGCAGATCTTCGCGCAAGGAGCCGACCGCGCTGACCGAGATGACATCCGTTACACCCGCGCGTTTGAGCGCATCGATGTTGGCGCGGTAATTGACTGCCGAAGGCGGCAGCTTGTGTCCTCTGCCGTGGCGCGGCAAAAACACCAGTTGCACACCGTGCAATTCGCCAAACAACAGTTCGTCCGACGGCGCACCGAATGACGATTCGACCTTCTCCCAGCGTTTGTTGCTCAACCCCTCGATGTCGTACACCCCGCTGCCGCCTAAGATGCCTATGCTTGCCTGTGTCATACCTATTCCCTTGATCGTGAGTAGCGGATTGAATCAGGAAACCCTGAGTCACTCAAGGTCATCTTCGGGCTGTGTGATTTTTATCACAGACATCCGCGCACAAAGCCTCTACCATATAACCATCTTCAACCACCAGAGGAGTTTCAACATGAAATGCAATTCAGGTACAGCAGACCGCGTGATTCGCGTCATCGCAGGGTTGGCATTGATCGCACTGGCTGCGAGCGGCACCATCGGCATTTGGGGCTACATCGGCATCGTACCTTTGCTGACCGGTGTCGTCGGCTTTTGCCCGGCCTATACGCTGTTCGGCGTGAACACCTGCGGCAGCAAAAAATAAGCAACCGCACCCAGCAAAAGTATTGAGCCCGATGGTTTCTGTCGGGCTTTTTCATGGTCACGGGGCTGTCGGGTCGCGGCTATAATCGGCACATGAACATCCCCCACATCGCCGCACATCTGGAAAAGTCCGGCTACATCGTTTTGCCAAGCCATCTGCCGGGTGACTTGTTGACGCGCTTGACTGCGCGTTGCCAAGACAATGACACAACAAGATTCCAGACCGCACAGATCGGCAGAGGCAATGAAAAAAAGCGGGTCCGCGCTATACGTGGCGATGTCATCAGCTGGCTGGATGAGGCTGACGACACCGATCGCGCGTTTCTGTCCGAGATGGAAAGACTGCGCGCAGGGCTGAATGAAAGACTCTATCTGGGGCTGTTCGATTACGAATGTCACTATGCCATCTACGGCACGGGAACGGGTTATGCGAAACACCTCGATGTGTTGCACGGCAAGAAGAACCGTATCCTGTCCACCGTGCTGTACCTGAACGAAAACTGGCAGGCTGACGACGGCGGTGAACTGGATGTGTACGAGAAAACGGGTGCGTCTATTATCGCCACCGTCACACCGGTATCCGGCACCATGATCATTTTTTTGAGCGAGATATTCCCGCATGAAGTGCGTATCTCAAATTCCGCGCGCCGCAGCATCGCCGGCTGGTTTCGCATCAGCGGCAGTTAACTTTTACACGACCATGACCCTCCCGGATACCGCCCTCCCGACCGCCGAAATAAACGTGCGCGACATCCTCACGCTCGCCATCGAATACCGTCCGCCGCATGCGGCACTGGTGGTCTGGGACGGACAATGCGACCTCTCACTCGCGCTCACCGAGGCCTACCGCCGCTGCCTCCCCGGTGCGGTCTTCATGGATTTCGACAGTGTCGCAGCGGACGCAGTGCGTGCCGAATTCGCGCGACTCGCGCCCGGCGATCTGGTGGTGCTGATCCAGTCCACCAGCTTTCGTCTGGATGCGTTCCGCATCCGCGTCGAACTGTTCAAGCTCGGTCTAAAGGTCATCGAACACCCGCATCTGTCGCGCATGTTGGGCACTGCCGAGGCCCTGCTCTACATCGATGCGCTGGCATACGATCCGGCATATTTTCGCGGCGTGGGAAACGCCCTGAAAGCCCGTATCGACAAGGCACAGAGCGGGGTCATCGCCAGCGGCGGCGAACGCCTGGTGTTCGCGGCAGGCTTTGAATCCGCCAAGTTGAACGTGGGCGATTACCGTGCCATGCACAACGTCGGCGGACAGTTCCCCATCGGTGAAGTGTTCACCGAATCACTGGATCTGGAAGCGGTGAATGGCCGGGTGTGCATCGCTCTCTTTGGCGACACCTCGTTCGCGGTCAACAAACCCGCGCACCCCATCACGCTGGACATCACGCAAGGCCGCGTCAGCGGGGTCATCGATTCCACGCCGGAGTTCGACCGGGTACTCGCCAACATCCGCGCCGATGAGGGCGAGGTCTGGTTGCGCGAACTGGGATTGGGGCTGAACCGCGCGTTCACACAGGACAGGACCGTCAGCGACATCGGCACCTTCGAGCGCATGTGCGGGATCCATTTTTCGCTGGGCGCGAAACACGGCAGCTACACCAAACCCAACATCCGGCGCGCCGATGCGAAATACCATGTCGATGTGTTTGCCGCCACGGACACCGTCACGCTGGATGATGAGGTCGTCTATCGCGATGGTGTTTGGGTGGTGTGAACTGGGCACTGCGTGTCGATGGCATAGCCGTGCCATGTTGTCGCACGCAATTCATGCCTGGCCTTGCCCGCCATGTTTTTTGAATTTTGCGATCTGGCGGCGGTCGCGTTTACTGGGTCTCCCTTTGAACACGAACAGCGGTGCCTCGGCTTTGAGTTGCGCGGCAAGTAGGGCGCGTTGCTCGCGGCTCGCATCGGTCTCGCGGTAGAGTTTTTGCGCCTCGGATGCCGGCCCGCGTTTGTTCGAGACCGCCAGCACTTCTATCAGAAATTGAAAACGTCCGAGACGCAGCTCCAGCTTGTCTCCCGCGCCAACGGTCTTGGCCGGTTACGCCCGCACGCCGTTGACCAGCACCTTGCCGCTTTCCACCGCCTCGACAGCGAGGCTGCGCGTCTTGTGGAAGCGCGCCGCCCACAGCCATTTGTCGATGCGCAATTTTTCGCTGTCGTCGCTCATGCCTGGTGTCGCATCGCTTTTCTGTTCATCCTCTGGCAATGACTCACCCGGCGATCAGTATCCGGTTGCGTCCCGCGTGCTTGGCTTTGTAAAGGGCCTTGTCAGCGGCATCGGTCAGTTTTGAGCCCTCGCCAAAATTCGAGTTATCCGCAATCCCGCAGCTGAAACTGGTGGAAAACTCCTGGTCTTCTGCCAAATGTCGCAACCGGGAGAAGTCTTCACGTATGCTATCCAGCACTTTCATCGCCGCCGCCGCATCCGCATCGGCAAGAATCACGGCAAACTCCTCGCCGCCATACCGTCCCACCAGATCGTTCTCGCGCAAACGTTGTTTGAGCAGCCGCGAAAGGCTTTTTATCACGCGATCTCCAACCGGATGACCATAGGCATCGTTGACCTGCTTGAAATGATCGATGTCTAGCATCGCAAAGGCCAGCGATTTTCCTTGCCGCTTGGCCCGAGCGAGCTCATGTGCCAAACGATCCTTGATGGCGGTGTGATTGAGCAGACCGGTCAGACTGTCCCGCACCATGTAAGAACGCAGCACGAGGGAACGTTTGATCCGGCTGGTCACCGAAGCGACCAGATGTTCCGCTTCTATCGGTTTGGTGAGAAAGTCATCGCCGCCAAAACCGACAGCGGAAAGCTGCTTGCCCAGATCGGTTTCGGCAGACAGGAACACGATGGGGATGCTGATGAACTCATCGATTTGCCGAATGACTTGAGCCAGCTCCGTGCCAGTGCATCCCGGCATGTACATATCCACCAGTATCAGATCCGGAGAAAAATCGAACAATGGCCCCAGCACTTCGAGCGGGTCGTTCACCACTCGGACGATCATGCCCGCCTGTTTCAGCATCTCGGCGTAATAACTCGCGAGGCTGGCCGAGTCATCCACGATCAAGACCCGGTACGCCGCTGACACCTGGGTCGAAGTCATCGCATCCAGCTTATCGACCAGAATGCCGATATTCACGGGTTTGTTCAGGTAGGCAACGCCCCCGGCCCGTACGGCTCCGAGCCTGACATCCAGACCGTTGTGTGCGGACAGGAAGATGACGGGGAGCGGAACATCTCGACCCCGTTGCAGTTCGGTCATGACATGGATGCCACCCAAGCTATCCTCCGGGAAATTGACATCCATCAGCACCACATCGTTGGAATGCCGGGGCATGGCGCGGCGGAAATCATCCAGCGTCAGGAACACGCTCACCTCATACCCGAAATAACTCAGATGAGCCTGCAGTTCATCGGCCATCTCCAGATTGTCTTCCACCACGCAAATCCGGCCGGAGAAATTCGCCGTAGGGCTGGGCGTAGAAGTCGCGATCGACTCGGACTGGAGGACGACCGCAGAGTCGCGTTGTGATGCCGAACATTCCAACTCGCGTAGCAAGTGTCCTATCCGGTCGCGCTGTGCATCGTCCAATACCTGCTTCGCTTCCCCGATCAGCTTGAGCTCATTTTCCAGCGCGCGCGCGGCCTCACTGAGCGCGGAAAAGCCAAAAGTCTTGCCGGAACCGGACAAGCTGTGTACCAGACGATGCAAGATCTGGAATCCCTCCTCGTCCCACACGGCTTGCCGCAACGACTCTCCGGCCTGCTCGATCTGCCTGAATTTTTCGGGTAACTGTGCGGCATAGGCATCATTTAGCAACTGGAGTTTGGCTTGCAGTTCTGCAGGATCAAGCATGACAACGCTCCCATATGGATTGAACTTTCCCCGCCAGTGTCATCGGATCAAAGGGCTTGGGAATCACATCCACCGCACCCAACGCCTTGTACCGAGCCACCTCATCCGGCTGCACCTTGGCGGTCATAAACACGACAGGCGTGGCGGAAAACTGGGGCAGGACTCGCAACCGTTCCAGTGTGGTCGGTCCGTCCATGCCGGGCATCATCACATCCAGCAGGATAAGCTGCGGCTTAAACTCAGGCGCGCGTACCATCGCCTCTTCACCCGAACTGCAGATTTCCACGGTAAAGCCCCCCAAGACTTCGAGCGCAAGCCGCGCCACAACCTGGATGTCAGGCTCATCCTCCACATACAAAACACACTTCAGCCGGTCTTCCATCGTTATTTCTTTCCGTTGAAACACTTCGCCACCCTGTCCAGAACGCTGGCCGGATTGAGTGGCTTGACCACAAAACCGGCCGCCCCTTTTTCCATCGCCTCGCGCACCTTGTCCAGGGTCGCCTCGGCACTCACCATCAACACGACCGTTGCCGGGCTGGCTTTGTGAATTTCTTCCAGTGCCTGCATGCCATCCATCTTTGGCATATTGATATCGAGCAACACCAGACCGGGCTTCTCCCTGGCGCACAGCGCGATCGCCGCCTGACCGTTGGCCGCTTCGCCGACCACCGGATAGTCCTCGCTAAGCAGGATGAGTTTCAGCATCTCTCTCATCATACTGTCGTCGTCCACCACCACTACCGAAGGCTTCATTGATTTCTGCATGCTATTGAACTCCGATCAACCGTTTGATGGTTTCCAGCAACTGGGCATTATCGGTTTTCGATTTGACCAGCACCGAAGCGACTTCCTGCATTTCATTTCTCCCCATCTCGTTGGCCGAGAACACCAACACGGGAATCGGGGGGGAGGTACTGCTCAACAAAGGCAACAACTCCTTGCCTGACCCATCCGGCAACGTCATATCCAGAATGACCAGATCATAATGCCTTTCCGACAACCTGCGCCGCGCATCGGACAGGGAGGCCGCACCCTCCACATCGGCCACATCCCCGACGATGCCCGCCACCACCTGAACGACATCCGCATCATCTTCAATATGCAGCACGACCGCACGAGTCGGTGAAACCTGCCCGACCGCCTGCCTCAATGCCTGCACCAGCTGCTCCTGGTTGATGGGCTTGCTGATCCAGTCGACCACACTGAAAGCTTCGCCGTTCAACTCCTTGTGTCCCTCGACAGCCTGAGCCGACACCACCAGTATCGGCAAGGTGGCGGTTGCCTCTGCGGAACGCAGCTCGCGGATCAGCGAGGTACCTTTCTGATCGGGCAAGCCCAGATCGAGCGTCATCGCCGCATAGCTGCGCTGCGCCAGCATCTGCTTGGCTTGCTCCGCGTTACAGGCAATATCGGCCGACAGTCCGGCTTGCTCCAGCATCATGCGCAGCAGGGCAGCGATATCCTGATCATCCTCGCAGATCAGCACACGTTTCAGGGATACGGCCATCAGCGCGCCGGTCGCGACCAGCCCGTTCTCTTGCCAGACCGGAAGCTCGACCCAGAATGTCGTCAACACGTTCGGTTGCGAATCAAAACCTATCCGGCCACCCATTTGTTCGATGATCGCCTTGGTGATAGAAAGCCCCAATCCGGTACCGCCTTTTTTGCGCGTATCCGATGAATCTGCCTGGGCGAATTTTTGGAAGATCCGACCAGTGAATTGTTCCGGAATACCACTGCCATGATCGCTCACCGCCACGCGTATGTTTTTTCCGTCACGGGTTACCCTGACCATCACGTTGTCGTCCGCCGGAGAAAACTTGGCGGCATTGGATAACAGATTGGCCAGCACCTGCTGCAAGCGGTTCGGATCCGCATACACCCTCGCTTCGGTCGGCTCGCACGCCAGTGCAAAAGCGACCTTGTACTGCTCGGCGTAGGCCCGGTTATCTTCCAACGCCTGTTTCACCAGCGGCAGCAACTCGACCGCTTGAAGCTGGAATTCCATTTTGCCCGCCTCGATTTTCTCCATATCGAGAATATCGTTGACCAGCATGATCAGGCGTTCACTGTTCTTGTGCGCGATGTCCACCAAAACCTTGGCCTGCGCCGGCAATTCGCCCGCCACTCCGCCCATGATCAGGCCGAGCGAACCGCGTATCGAAGTCAACGGTGTGCGCAATTCGTGGCTGACGGTGGAGATGAATTCGCTCTTCATGCGTTCCATCTGGATACGCTCGGTGATGTCGTGGAACCAGCCCAACACCCCCGGTTCCCCCTGATACTGGATGGGCAGATAGGAAGCGAGTGCCCATTTGGTCTGCGCACCGGGAATGTTGAGTTCGACCAGGCGGTCGAAGATCTGCTCCCCCCTTCCCAGACGCTGCAGAATGTCGCGGTAATCTTCGGGGTGCGCGTAATAGCTCGCGGGATTCACTCCGCTTGCCTGCTCGGGTGTGGTATTGATCAACGCGACATAACTGCGGTTGAAAAAGATCACATCGCGCCCATCCGATTTGGCAATGCGCGCCGCAGTAGGACAGGTTTCCATCATGAATCGAAAGCGTTGCTCACTGTCGCGCAACTCATGCTCCGCCTGCCTGCGCGCTTCACTGTCCGCTGCGGCGATGCGCACTTGGACAATGTAAAAGAACAAGTAGGCAAAGAGCTTGCCCGAATGAGCCATCATGGCGAATTTTTCATGCGGCGAAGTGGAATACAGCATGCACAAGTCGGACACGAAGAGTAGTACACCCATCCACGCCAGCCCCTCATACAGCGGATGGCTGGCACGGACACGCCAACACATCACGATGGCCATCAGCCACAGCAACGCCAGCGGGACCAAAGCCGGACGCTGGATACCCAGGATGCCCGTGTCCACGTATTTCGGCAGCGTCGCCGACAACACCAGCAGCATGAGGGCGGCGATGACCATGCCCGCCACAAACCAGTTGGTGCTCAATGAGATTTTTCGATGTTGCAGCCACAACATCCCAACCAGAGACAGGGGCAAGAGATAGGTGGTGGGCGGCCAGGTGGCGGGACGGATAATATGCGCATAGGTCTCGATCCATTCCATGGAGCCGTTCCACTCAATGCCGGTCAGCGCGTGCAACGCCTCAGTGCCGGATGTGATGCCGAATCCGATCACCAGATAGTGGTACACATTGCGCTCGATGGCGTGCTGTTTACCCAGCATGAACAAGGCAAGCTGCATGGACAGAATGGCACTGCTGGTATCCAGTAGCAGATGCAGATGCTCAAATTGCTCATCTCCCTGGCTCGACAGAACCAGCATGACGAGGGCGTATGCGATCAGGAACTTCAGAAAAATGGATCCGTATTTCGACGGCATGGCATGCGTGGCTGTCATTGGATATGTACTGCCCAGTCGGGGCGGCATGGGTTGTTCGTCAATTTGAATCGCGTACTGTATACGTTTATTTTTCGCGATACTGCGCGATATATTCACCCAGCTGCCTGTCCGAACCGGCTATATGGCCGAGCAACCACTCCTTGAGCGAGTGCAATGCCATCATCTCGCCACCCTGGTTGAATTTGTCCTTCAGGTATCCCACTGTCTCAATCAGTCGCTGGTGTTCACTTTTGTGCGCTTCCTTATCGGGTGAACCATATTTATCCATCAGCCGATCTTCATTTTGGAAATGGAACAATATCTGCGAAGTCAACTTCGTGAGCAGCCGCGCCGTGACCTCGGCGGATTGATTGGCTATCACCGCAGCATTCAGTTTGTTCAGCAAATTCGCCAACTCCAGATGCTCTCGGTCCAGCTCCGGGACACCCAACAAATTGTGTTTGTCCAGTACGATCCAGTCCCCGCCATCCGCATCCCCGCCTGCCTGTGCGGCGGAAAAAGTATAGGTGTTCTTGCCGCTCGCCTTGCTCTCATACATCGCACTGTCTGCGGCACTCATCAATCTGTCGATTTCGGCACCATTATCGGGATAAATCGCGATGCCGATGCTCACCCCGACCACGCATTCATCCCCATTTTGCAATATCACCGGATCGGACAGGTTTTGTATGATCTTCTTTGCGACACTCGCCACGTCCGCCGAATTCTCAATTCCGCTCAAAATAACGGCGAACTCGTCTCCGCCCAATCGCGCCACGGTATCCACCTCCCGGACGCAGGACAGCAATCGCTGCGACGTCACTTTCAGAACCTTGTCACCGGCTTCATGGCCATGCTGGTCATTCACCGATTTGAACCCATCCAGATCCAGAAAAAAGACCGCGAGATGATCGCGTTTACGCCTGACCTGTGACATTGCCCGCGACAGGCAGTCATAAAACAACTCACGGCTGGGCAGGCCGGTCAACTTGTCGTGGTAAGCCATAAAACTGATTTTCTCTTCGTACGACTTGCGCTTGGTGATATCCGAAAAAATACCCACGTAGAAGATCTTTCCGGTTTCACCAGTGACCGAGGTGATGGTCAACCACTCGGGGTAGATCTCGCCATTCTTGCGGCGATTCCATATCTCACCCTGCCAGGATCTATTGGCCCCCAGGCTTTCCCGCATCAGCCGATAGAATTCCTTATCTTGCAGTCCGGATTGCAACACTGCCGGCGTCTTGCCGATCACTTCTTCACCGGTGTAACCGGTGATCGCGGTGAACGACTGGTTCACCTTGAGTATCGTATGATTCGCGTCAGTGACCATCACCCCGTCCTGGGCATTGAAAGTAACAGCGGCGATGCCAAGCTCGTCCTTTTGCTGCTCCAGCTTGAGCTGCTGCGCATTCATAGGTCGCAGCACAAAAAAGTACAGCACCGGAGAAACGATGATCGACAACAGAATCGGGTCCAGAAACTCCCAGAACAAAGGATGAACCGCCTTGCCGAGGAGCGGTGTAAACACGCCCTCTATCGCCACCATGATCAAGAACTCGCCCCCCAGGATGGCAAGCACGACTTTGATCGCCGCACCCAGAGGAGAGCTCGTTAGTTTTTTTAGTGTGGAGTTCATCTTCCTGTTCGTCGCATCGGATTTCGTCACGAACCGCTCATGCCGTTTGTATGGAAGGACAAGTCCAAAGATCATATCCCGCGTGTGGCACCCCTTACCCGCCCGAGACGCGCTGGACGAATAGATTATCCCCTATCCAGCTTATCGGCCCCAGCCAGATTTTCTTTAGGGTTAACAACACAGGTAAAAGTGATACGATTTTTGCCACAGGAAAATTCATTGGTAATCTAAGTGCCTTTTTAGGGCAGTTTCAAACCAAGTAAAACCGATTCTTTCTTGCTCAAGCCTAAGATTTTTACGTATCCGGTTGTCGCGTAACTCGTTATAAAGTGCCAGTTCGTCGAGAGTGAGTCTAGGCAAGTCGCGCAGTGTTTGCTGCTCTTCAACATCCCAAAGCGGCTCAAACTTAAGCAACGTGGCTTTATCCATCAAAAATGACTCTGTATGCGAAAACTGATTACGGAGTTGATCCAAGATAGCAAAGCCATGAGTATCAATATCGCCCCAATAATAAATCTGACAACGCGATAGCCATTGAGCTTGTCTCAACATTTCAAAACCATACCCTGCCCCGAAGATGACTAAGCTATCTTTTATCAGCGGAAAGACTAAAAAATTGATCTCGTTTTCGGTAATGAATACACGCGAAACTTTAGGATTCAAACTGGCAAAGCTTGCTGCATCAAGGGCAATGTCTTGTCCGATAGCAGCCATGACCCGCACATTCGGCACGATAAAGACCCGCTGCAAAAAACTCGCGATCAAAGGTGCATGATCCGAACGCAATAATCGCCAAGCGGGATGGCTGAGACGCAAGGCATCAAGAGTGGCGAAGTCGAAATTCATCTGCAATGTCGCCAGTTCTAGTAGGAACCGAACTGCCCGGCCAACCCATCCACCGTCATGTTGACTGCAATCGCAGTGTGCGGAATCAACACATAGCACCAAGGCTTACCACCGTTGACTCTAGCGTAATCCGAGGCGTTCTTACACCACTGGATTGCCGCCTCCTTTTTGGCGAGGACGGTGGCATCTTCCATTTGGTTACTGGCCTTGGGTTCTAGCATGAAGATCGCATCTTTCGTCTCGGCGACGAAATCGGGCTGGTACTCCTGATGGTTGGCACCCTGTTTGTAGAAAATCTGGAATTGCCCCTTGGCGGGTTTGAACCACTTCTCGGCATCACGATCAAGAATGACCGCTAAAACACGTTCCGCTTCCGAGTCGAACTTCTGCACCGGATACAGGCAGCATTTGAAACCACCAAACACGTACTTAGCCATATTGCTCTTGTCAGCGGGCGATACCCGGTAATCAGCAGGTGGCTCATTCACTGCAAAGGTGTAGGCACTGCTCTTGAATTCCGTGAATCCGCACGCACTGCGTTCGCAATGTATGCAACATTGCTATCCATTGATGCACCCAAATTCCGACGCACTGTCTCGGAATTGTCAGCGGGAGCAGATTTCCGACGCACTGCGTCGGAATTTACCTTTGGCAACAGTTGCGGATATTCAAGATAGAAACGACGAAACAGCTCCAAGTTGTCCACCCCATAGCCCGAACCGAAATCTGCTTTCAGGCGCGTGGACAGTTCACGCAGTAACTCTGCACCATAACCAGCACGGCGTTTTCCTTGCTGCTCCTCTTCTACAAGCTCGCGCCCAATCAGCCAGTTTGCCACTACCTGCGTGGTATTGACTGTGCGGGCAATGTTGCTGCGCGCCGATTCGAGAATATCCCGGACGCGGTCGAATAAAAGCGGGACAGCGGATACTGGTTTCTTTGACTTCACCGCCTTCGGCTTAGTTGTCATGCTTCGCCCTCCCCAAATAGACCTCCC
>JABEVG010000056.1 GCA_013044075.1 Gallionella sp. | reverse complement strand
GGTCCAATCATCGGTGACGGGATGATAATACTGGTGATCGTAGTTCAACTTGTAGTAGCGCATATCCAGGACCGGCAATGCCGCTTCCATATAGGCATGCTGCACCGAACCCTCGGTGGTATAGATCGCACTGTCGCGCGTATCGGATCCCCAGCCTATCGTGCCCAGCGCGGTATTGGCGGAAGGACCGAAGGTGTTCACGTAATTCACGAACTGTATCGGGCTCAATGGCGTTAACCCGATTGCGGTATTTTCCAGCGAGAGGCCGTAACTGAGACTCTCATCTTCCGCGATCGGCACACCAAAACGTACCCCGCCACCGCGTGTCGCCGAAGTATACGGGCTGTAGGCATTGAAATAAGTCGTGTTGGTAGTCCGGTCGTAAATATCAAAACCGCGACTCACACCGTCATCGGTAAAATACGGATTGGTGTAGGACACCGACACGTTACGGTTGAACTTGCTGGTGTTCATCATGGTGGACAGGTTGTTGCCGCTGCCGAACAGGTTGGCCTGCGTGATTCCGCCCGTCAGCACGATACCCTCGCCGCTGTTATAGCCGGCACCCACCGAAAAGGTTCCCGTGGATTTCTCTTTGACCGCCATGTTCACGTCCACCTGATCTTTAGTCCCCTGCACGGCGGGTGTCTCGACATTGACCTCGGAAAAGAAGTCCAGACGGTCGACGCGTTGTTTGGATTTTTTGATCTTGCCGATATCGAACCAGGAATCCTCGATCTGGCGAGATTCGCGGCGCACAACTTCATCTCGTGTCTTGGTATTTCCGGCCACATTGATATGGCGCACGTAAACCCGTTGTCCCGGGTCGATGACAAAATCGAATGCCACCTGGTGTGTTTCTTTGTTGATGTCGGGGATGGCGTTGACGTTCGCGAACGCATAACCTTCCGCGCCCAGACGCTCGCCGATTTTCTTGCTGGTATCGGTTAGGTTTTTGCGTGAGAACACATCGCCCGCTTTGATTTGCACCAGCTTTTCAACCTCCGCCTTGGGAATCAAAGTATTGCCGGAGACACCGACTTTGGACACGGTGTATTTCGGGCCCTCGGTCATGTTCAAGGTGATGTAGATGTCCTTCTTGTCCGGCGTGATCGACACCTGCGTAGAGTCGAGAGTAAATTCCAAATAGCCGTTATCCAAATAAAACGAGCGCAGTGTCTCCATGTCAGCCGAAAGCTTCGGCTTGGAATACTGGTCGCTGCTACCAAAAAAACTCCACCAGTCCGAGGGACTGAGCTTCATCAAATCAAGCAACTCTTTTTCCGGATAGGCATGGTTGCCCACGATGTTGATTTGGCGAATCTTGGAAGCCGGGCCCTCTACCACCGTGAACACGATCGCGACGCGATTACGCTCCAGCTCGGTCACTTTGGTTTCGACGCTGGCGGAATATTTGCCGCGCGCGACGTACTGGCGTTTCAGGTCTTGCGCGGCTTTCTCAAGGGCCGACCGATCAAAGATATGCGCCTCCACCAGGCCGGCATATTTCATATTGTCTTTGAGCTGATCCTTGGAAAAGTCTTTCACGCCATTCACTTCAATGCTCGCGATCGACGGACGTTCCTGCACCTTCACGACCAGCACGCCTGTCCCGGGCGCGGCGGCTGAGTTATGCGCGACTTCCAAACGCACGTCCTTGAAGAACCCGGTGCTGAATAAAGCATGTATCGCAACCACAGCCTGCTTGTCGTCCATGATGTCGCCCACCTTGACGGGCAAGTAGCTGAACACTGTGCCGGCCTCGGTGCGCTGTATCCCTTCGACACGGATGTCGGTGACGGTGAACGGCTCAATGGCCAGGGCGGCATTCAACCCGACAGACAATACGGCGAGGAGCGAGATCCATCCCGCGAATAGCTTTTTGTTCATTGTTGTTTAACCAGAAATAAGACGATTAACGTCGTTATATAGCGCAAATATCATCAGTGTACCGAGTAGCGCGATGCCGAATTTTTGGCCGATCTCCCATGCCTGTTCGGAGACCGGACTACCTTTAATCAACTCGGCGGCATAATACAGCAAGTGCCCCCCATCCAATAAAGGCACGGGCAGTAAATTCAATACCCCGAGGCTGATACTGATCAACGCCAGGAAACCCAGGTAAGCGACTACGCCCATCTGGGCCGACTGCCCCGCATAGTCGGCGATGGTGATGGGCCCGCTCAGATTCTTCATCGACACTTCGCCCATCACCATTTTGCCCAACATCTTCAGACTGATGAGGGAAGTCTCACTGGTCTTGCGCAGCGACTGCGACAGTGCCTGCATCGGCCCGTAACTGACCTCGGTCAACAACGCTTTCCATTCTGCCTCGTCCACTTTGGGAGCCGCGCCGATTTTTCCCACCAACTTGCCAGACTCCTGGGTAGGCTGCGGTATCAGCACCACACTCAGCATCAGTTCGCCGCGCTGGATACCCAGAGTCACCGCTTGTCCGGGGTGACTGCGCACGGTGTCGACCAACTCATTCCAGCGTTCTATCGCCACCCCATTGACCCTCAACACCACATCCCCTGCGCGCAAATCCGCGCGTTGCGCCACACTATCTGCGGCCAAGCGACCGATGACGGGCCGTAGCACCGGCTGATACACCTGCAATCCCAGCTTGTCGAGCAACTCGCCATCCAGGTCTTTGGCTTCCACACCGGACAGGTCGAGTTGATGCGACAGCATCGTGCCGCTGGCTGACCGGCCTTCGATCTTAACGATTCTTTGTTGCAGTGCCGTGTCCAACAAACGCCAACGCAGCTCCTGCCAGCTGGGGATGGGCTCGTCATCGATACTCAATATGGTCTCACCCGCTTGCAATTGCGCGACAGCAGCGGGGCTACCCGCACTCACCTCGCCCAGGACAGGCTTGATGCCCTGTACGCCGTGCATGAACAGGATCCAGTACAGCACAATCGCCAATAAAAAGTTCGCCAGCGGCCCTGCCACCACGATCGCCATGCGCTGCCATACCGGCTTGCGGTTAAAAGCGTAACGCAGCTCTGCAGGCGCGACCTCACCCTCGCGCTCATCCAGCATCCTCACGTAGCCACCCAGGGGAACGGCCGAGATCACCCACTCGGTGTCGCTGTGGGCAAAGCGTTTGCTGTATATCACCTTGCCGAAGCCCAGGGAAAACCGCAGCACCTTGACCCCGCAGCGACGCGCTACCCAGTAATGCCCGTATTCGTGGAACACCACGAGCAGCACGATCGCACCGACAAATGCCAATATCGTCATCATGTTTTCATCATCCCAATTGCGCGCTGGCAGCCGAGCGTGCTTCCGCATCGGCTGCCAGCACATCGTCCAGATCGCGGACTGCACCTACCGGCAATTGGTTCAGAACCGTTTCGATCACTTGCGGAATCGCCAGAAAACCTATCTGTTTGTTGAGGAAGGCTGCCACCGCCACTTCGTTTGCGGCATTCAGAATCGCGGGCGCGGTCCCCGCCGCACGCAGCGCATGGTAAGCCAACGCCAGACAGGGGAAGCGCGCAAAGTCCGGCGCGACGAAATCCATGCTGGCGATTTTGAACAGATCGAGTGGCGCGACGCCCGAGGCGATGCGTTCGGGATACGCCAGGCCGTAGGCGATCGGCGTGCGCATGTCGGGATTGCCCAGTTGCGCCAGCACCGAACCGTCCACATACTCGACCAGCGAATGAATCACGCTCTGCGGATGCACCACCACCTGGATATCGTCGGCAGCGGCATTGAACAGCCAGTGCGCCTCGATGACTTCCAGTCCCTTGTTCATCATACTGGCCGAATCCACTGAAATCTTGCGGCCCATCACCCAGTTGGGATGCGCGCACGCCTGTTCCGGCGTGACGTTGTGCAACTCGCTCAAGGGCGTATCGCGGAACGGCCCGCCCGATGCGGTGAGCAGAATGCGCCGCACGCCATGCGTTTGCATATTGCCGTCATAGCCGCGCGGCAAAGCCTGGAATATCGCATTGTGTTCGCTGTCGATAGGCAACAGTACCGAGCCGCTGGCACGCACCGCATCCATAAACACATTACCCGCCATCACCAGCGTCTCTTTGTTGGCCAGCAGGATTTTCTTGCCCGCACGGGCGGCAGCCAGCGTGGGACGCAAGCCCGCCGCACCGACGATGGCGGCCATCACGGCATCGACCCCGGCAGCGGTACAGACTTGCTCCAACGCCTGAACACCAGCCAGCACCTCGACCGACAAACCCGCTTCGCGCACCCGTTCGCGCAACCGCGCAACCGCCCCATCCTCCAACAGCACCGCGTATTTCGGCTTGAATCGCACACACTGCTCAAACAGCACATCGGCTTGGCGATACGCCGTCAACGCAAATATTTGAAAGCGGTCGGGATGGCGCGCCACCACATCCAGCGTGCTGGTGCCTATGCTGCCGGTGGAGCCGAGGATGGTGATGTGCTGCAAGGTCTTCATTTCAGGTGCTGCAACAGAAGTGCCAGCGCGGCCAACGGCAAGGTCGAGGTCAGCGCGTCTATCCGGTCCAGCAGACCACCGTGGCCGGGCAACAACGCACCGCTGTCTTTCACGCCGGCCTGACGCTTGATCGCGGATTCGAAGAGATCACCGAACACGGCCAGCCCGACCCAGCACCAGGAAGCCACCAGCAAGGCCGGCAATACCGCAAAACCCAATCCGCTAAAACTCCAAGCCACCAGCACATATACCGCGACTCCGAGCATCGCCCCCGCCACCCCTTCCCAGGTCTTGCCGGGACTGATACTGGGAGCGAGTTTGTTTCTGCCGAATGTGCGCCCGGTAAAATACGCCGCGATGTCGGCCATCCATACCAGCCCCATCATGCCCAGCAGCCACAGCGGATGATCCCCGCGCAGATCCAGCATCGCCAGGCCGGTCGGGATCAATACGACCGCGCCGACCAGAGCCATAGGCAAAGGTCGCTCGACCTTCCAGCCCACCATCAGCCAGGCAGGCACAACAATCAGCCAGAACAAGGCAGACACGGCATAAATCAACAGATGGGGAAAGGCCTGTTGCTCGATGGGGTGATACGCATCGAACCCGATCAGGCCCAGCATCATCGCCAGCGTAAGGCCCCAGAACAGGTTCGCTTGCGCGCCACTGAGCTTGGCCAAGCGCGACCATTCCGAAGTGCCCTGCATCACCACCACGACCACCACTGCCGCCCATCCGGCATCCGGCAATCCGAACAATGCCAACAGGAACAGCACCAGCAGAATAATCGCCGTGATCACCCGTGATTTAAGCATCCGCAACTCCCTTGCCTGTGATTTCCTGCACCTGCTCGCTGGTGCGACCGAAACGCCGTTCGCGTGTTTGATACGAGGCGATTGCTTTGTCCAGTTCGGCGCGATTGAAAGCGGGCCACAGCGTGTCGGTAAAATACAACTCCGTATAAGCCAATTGCCACAGCATGAAATTGCTGATGCGCTGCTCGCCGCCGGTACGTATGAACAGGTCGGGCTCGGGCGCGTCGCTCATGGAAAGATAGGGCTGCAGATCTTCTTCGGTGAAAGTGGATGCCAATGCAGGGTGCTCTCGCAACATGGCTTGCACCGCATGCATGACATCCCAACGACCGCCGTAATTGGCCGCAACGGTAAAAGTCAAACCGGTGTTGGCGGCGGTGAGCTGTTCCGCATCGAGCATGCATTGCCTGAGTTTGTCATCGAAACGGCTGCGGTCGCCGATGATCTGCAAACGCACATTTTCGCGTTGCAAGCGTCTCGCTTCGCGCTCCAGAGCCTTGACAAACAGACTCATCAAGAACGTGACTTCATCGGCGGGTCGCCGCCAGTTCTCGCTGCTGAACGCGAACACCGTCAGATATTCCACGCCCAATTCGCGGCATCCCTTCACCACTTCGCGCAATGACTCCACGCCGCGCTGATGTCCCATGACACGCGGCATGAAACGCTGCTTTGCCCACCGCCCGTTGCCGTCCATGATGATCGCGATATGACGCGGAACCTTTGCCACTTCAGGGATGGTACGGGTCGAGCTCGGGAGTTTGGTCATATAAGGATAGCGGATTGGGGATCGAGGATTGAGTCAAAAACGATGTACGGGAGTTTACTCAAGCCTCGCTTCCCGTTCCTGTCAGACCGCCATCAAGTCGGTTTCTTTTGCAGCCAAAGCCTTGTCGATCTCAATGACAAAGCGATCGGTCAATTTCTGGATCTCGTCCTGCGTGCGACGCTCCTCGTCCTCGGCGATCTCTTTTTTCTTGAGTGCTTCTTTCAACGTGTTATCGGCATCGCGGCGGATATTGCGCACTGCAATCTTGGCGTTCTCGCCTTCGGCCTTGACCACTTTG
This sequence comes from Gallionella sp., assembly GCA_013044075.1. Classification (GTDB taxonomy): domain Bacteria; phylum Pseudomonadota; class Gammaproteobacteria; order Burkholderiales; family Gallionellaceae; genus Gallionella. The sequence goes on along the minus strand of JABEVG010000056.1, from coordinate 3,422 downwards.
ATCAGATCACGCCTGCGCTCTTCCGTGAGCATGGGCGTGGGCACGCGAATGATCTCGCCATTGGTCGAGGGATTCAGCCCCAGATCGGCGTCGCGTATGGCCTTTTCTACCGGACCTATCATGTGCTTTTCCCAAGGCTGTACACCGATGGTGCGCGCATCGATCAAAGTCACGTTCGCCACTTGCGTGAGCAAAGTGGGATTGCCGTAATACTCCACCATCACATGATCCAGAATGCCGGTATGCGCACGCCCGGTGCGCACCTTGCCCAAGTCCGCTTTCAATGCATCCAGAGACTTGGTCATTTTTTGTTCAGTCGTTTTTTTGATCTCAGCAATCACGGCTTATCTCCTGATAGTGCCCGCCAGACCTGCCGCAAAGCAGGCCCATGGCGCGCATGAACAATTTAATCGCAGCGTACCAGCGTGCCTTCGCCTTCGCCGAATACCACACGCCTGAGTGCGCCAGGCTTGAAAATACTAAACACGATAATGGGCAGCTTCTGATCGCGGCACAGGGTCAACGCAGTCGCATCCATCACTTGCAAATTTTTGCTGATCGCCTCATCAAAGCTCAGGCTTTGGTAACGGATCGCATGCGGGTCTTTCTTGGGATCCGCCGTATAGATACCGTCCACTTTGGTGGCTTTGATCACCACTTCGGCGGACATCTCCACCCCGCGCAAAGCGGCTGCGGTGTCGGTGGTGAAGAACGGGCTGCCGATACCCGCAGCGAATATCACCACCTTGCCGTCTTCCAGATAACGCAGGGCTTTGCCGCGTATGAACGGCTCGGCGACCTGCTCCAGACTCAGCGCGGACTGCACGCGGCAATCCAGACCGGCACGCTTCATCGCGTCTTGCAGTGCCATCGAATTCATCACCGTGGCCAGCATACCCATGTAATCGGCGGTCGCCCTGTCCATCCCCGCCGCAGCCGGAGCCACACCGCGAAAGATATTGCCGCCACCAACGACCATCGCCACTTGCACACCCATCCCGACCACTTCCGCGATCTCGGCGACGATGCGCTCGACCACCACGCGATTGATGCCGTAACTGTCGTCGCCCATCAGGGCTTCACCGCTGAGTTTCAGCAGGATGCGTTTATAGACTGGTGCGCTCATGGTGTTTAAGCCTGCAAAGCCGCGACCGCCTTGGCCACTTCTTCCGCGTAGTCTTCCACCTTCTTCTCGATGCCTTCACCGACGGTGAACATCTGGAATGCGGTGACCGACGCGCCTTTGCTCTTGAGCAATTGCTCGACAGTTTGCTTGCCGTCTTCCGCCTTGACGAACACTTGACCCAACAACGTCACTTCTTTCAGGAATTTCTGCACGGTACCTTCAGCGATCTTTTCCAGCATCGCTTCGGGTTTGCCGGATTCTTTCGCTTTTTCAATCGCGATACGACGTTCAGTTTCGATGTCCGCCGGATTCACGCCCGACACATCGACCGACTTGGGCTTGCTCGCCGCGATATGCATCGCGATGTCTCGACCCATGCTTTCATCGCCGCCGGTGAAATTCACCAACACACCGATCTTGCTGCCATGCAAATAGCTGGACAGTTTGCCGGTGGTGGTTTCGTAACGCTCGAAACGACGCACGGTCAGATTCTCACCCAGCTTGACCAGCAACGCTTTGCGCGCCTCTTCAACACTTAAAGTACCGTGCGCAATCGTCAAAGCCGCCAACGCATCCAGGTCGGCAGGGTTGTTTTTCGCAACAGTTTCCGCAACCGCTTTGGCGAACGCCACGAAGTCATCGTTCTTCGCGACAAAATCGGTTTCACAATTCACTTCGACCACCGCGCCACTCTTGCCATCGTTCGAGATGTACGCGCCGACCACCCCTTCTGCGGTTACACGGCTGGATGCCTTGCTGGCTTTCGCGCCGCTCTTGATGCGCATCTGTTCTTCAGCGAGTTTCAAATCGCCGTTGGCTTCGACCAAGGCTTTCTTGCATTCCATCATGCCCAGACCTGTTAACTCGCGTAATTCCTTGACCATGCTTGCAGTAATCTCTGCCATTTCCGACTCCAATAATTCCGATAAAAAAACTTACAAAAAAAGGGGCCAGAGCCCCTTCTCTGCGCCGTAAATCAATTACGCGACTTGTTCCGCTGCGACCTGCTCGACCAACTCGTTCAACGCCTGGGCGCGACCTTCCAGGATTGCGTCCGCGATGGCACGGGCGTACAAACGGATAGCCTGAGTCGAATCGTCGTTCCCAGGGATTACGTAATCCACGCCCAATGGCGAGTTGTTCGTATCCACAATACCGATCACGGGGATACCCAGCTTTTGCGCCTCGACGATGGCACCCTTCTGGTAACCCACGTCGATGACGAACAATGCTGATGGCAGACCCTGCATGTCTTTGATACCACCCAGGCTGCGCTCGAGCTTTTCCAATTCGCGTTTCATCATCAACGCTTCTTTCTTGGAAACTTTTTCGTTCGCGCCATCGGCTGTCATTTGTTCCAGCTCACGCAGACGCTTGATGGACAATTGCACCGTCTTGTAATTGGTCAGCATGCCGCCCAACCAACGGTGATTGACGAACGGGGAATCCGCGCGCACTGCTTCTTCTTGCAGGATGTCACGTGCTTGGCGTTTGGTGGCGACAAACAGCACCGAACCTTTTTTCGCGGACAATTTGCGCACGAAGTTTTCCGCCTCTGCGAACATCGTGACGGTCTTTTCCAGGTTGATGATATGGATCTTGTTGCGATGACCAAAGATGAACGGGGCCATCTTGGGATTCCAGAAACGGGTTTGGTGTCCAAAATGCACACCGGCTTCCAACATTTGACGCATAGTTACTGCCATGATTACTCCACTTGTTAAGGGTTAAAAACTGCCACTCGCTAGCTTGACTCTGATGAGCACCCCAACTGGTGCGAGCGGGAAATTTACACCGGCCTATTCCGATGCGGCGCGCATTCTATCACTAATGCCGACCTCCGCTCAACCAGAAGCCAATCCGTGCGTTGCCTCGGGATAAACATAACCCAAGGTAGCAAGCGAATCGATGCGGCGCAAACCGGTGGAGATTTTTGAATGGCTTCGGTGACGACCAGGCTGGAGGAAACGGTCGCCCACTACGACGACCGGCTATCTTGAGGCAACGCGGCTTTGATCTTCCCTGACCCTGAACCATGCGGCATACAGCGCGGGCAGGAACAGGCAGGTAAGCAAGGTGGCCACCACCAATCCGCCCATGATGGTCACCGCCATCGGACCCCAGAACACCTGGCGGGTCAGCGGGATCATCGCCAGTATCGCCGCCGAGGCGGTCAGCACGATGGGCCGGAAGCGGCGCACCGTCGAACTGACGATGGCTTCCCATTGCGTTTTACCCTCCGCCTCGTCCTGGCGTATCTGATCCACCAGGATCACCGAGTTGCGCATGATCATCC
>JABEVG010000055.1 GCA_013044075.1 Gallionella sp. | reverse complement strand
CTCCACCGTCATGCGCGCCTTTTGCTCGACACCCTGGGGCGTGAGCAAATAGGCGTAAGCCAATTTGTTTTCGCTGCTGCGGAAATTATTGACTTTCAAGCAGCCCTTCTCGACCAAAGCCTTCAGACAGAAATTGACTTTGCCCAGGCTGACACCCAGACGTTTCGACAAGTCTCGTTGCGACAGACTGGGGTTGGCTTCCAGTATTTTGAGTAAGCCGTAGCTAATCGATTGATCTGACATTACAGTGCGTTCATTCAATGAACGAACATTAAATCAGCGATTGAATGTGGCTGTCAAGCGTGGCTTGCTGATGGGTGATTCTATTCGGCCCGATACCAATCGCCACGGTTTGAATAGCAATAGAGTTGCCGCGAGTTTACTGTTGCGAAGTCAATTTTTTAATCTCATGGCGACCACCTTGGCAAACTCCGAAAAATCGGCAAGGTGGTATTTCACAATGCTATGCACGATGTCCCAATTGATACTTTCATAGCTGTGAACCGCGATATTACGAAAACCCACCGCCTTTTTAAGACTGCTTGCCAGCTCGTTATTCAGCAAACCTTGCTGCGCCAGCAAATCGAACGTTTGTCCCATCGTGTCCGGCGGCGGTACTTCCATGCCGGCAATCAGATGTGCGCCAATATCAACGGATATTTGTACCGCGCGACTGAGGTTGAGCGAGACAATATCTTGCAGATCAATATCCGCAACTAATGTGGCAGCTTCTGCGGGACACTTTGCTTCTATGCGCCTTATACAGCGGCGCAACGATTCCAATTTTTGTTCAACTACTTCCCGATCCATGCCATCCGCCTTTCTGCAAGCACCCTGGTCCGATACGGCATGAAATCTGCCTGCTCGAACAAGTGGCGACTAATCAGCTCACCGTACAAGGTATCACTGCCCAAAATTCGCCGACCATGCCGCACTATTTGCCCAAGCAATGGCTCCGGCACCCTATGGAGATCTATCAAATCAATAGGCCGCCCAGTACATTCGGTTAGCGCGCCGATAATGGCAATTCTTTCATCGGCGGCCAGCGGTCGATTGGCAGCAACCGCAAGATCCAGATCACTCTCTGGTCGCTGGCGACCCAGTGCCACGGAGCCAAATAACACTGCGAGCGAAATTTGTGGGAACTGCTTCAAGACATCCCCGAGCAGCAAGTCTATTGGGCGAATCATTTTTAATGGAGAGCCTGGTTCACTTCGATTAAAGCGTCCGCGTCCAACACGCCCGCTGCCGCTTTCAGGCGTAGCTTGCTGATGAGGAAGTTGTATTCGGCCTGATACAAATCACGGCGGGTTGAATAGAGTTGCTGTTGCGCGTTGAGCACATCGAGGTTGGTGCGCACCCCGACTTCCTGGCCGGTTTTGGTCGCATCCAACACGTTGGTGCTGGAGGCAAGTGCCTGTTGCAATGCCTGTACCTGGACGATCCCGCTGACCACGCCGAGATAAGCCTGGCTGGTTTGCAACGTGACATTGCGATGCGCGCTTTCCAGATCCTGTTGGGCGCGTTCGTAATTCGCTTCGGCTTCGCGCCATTTGGAATTGATCAACCCGCCTTGAAACAGCGGCACATTCAACTGCACGCCGATGTTGGTGTTGCGTATATCGTTGCCCACACCAAACTGGCTGCCATTGGCGTAGGTGTTGCCGTAATTGGCGACCAGATCGACGGTGGGATAATGCCCGCCCCGGTTGCGCGCCACTTCTTTTTCGGCCAATTGGGTATTGGCTTTGGCGACTGCCAGCTGGGGGCTGTTCAGCTGTGCGTCGGCGATCCATTTTTCCACATCGGCGGGCTGCGGAGCTTCCAGCTTGACCACCGCATCGAGACGCTTGAGGTTACCCGGCATACTGTTGGTCAGCTGCTGAAAGACGCGGCGTTTGATCTCCAGATTGTTTTGCGCGGCGATCTCTTGCGCACCAGTCAAATCGAAACGGGATTGCGCCTCCAGGGTATCGGTGATGGTGGCACTGCCCACCTCGAAATTACGTTTGGCCTGACCCAGCTGCTCGGTGATGGCACTCTTCTGCGCCTCAGCCAGCTCGACCCCGTCTTGCGCATTCAGCACGTCGAAGTAAGCCTGTGCGGCGCGCAACACCAGCTCTTGCTCGGCCACTTTGTACTGCGCCTCGGCTGCGGCCACCTGCAATTCTGATTCCGAATACGCCAGCCAGTTTTGCTGGCGGTACAAAGGCTGCACCATGTTCACGTTGTAACCGTGCGAATTGAAGCGATAGTTGCCGCCCATCAGAAAAGGCGGTGTCGCCGGCACATACTGGACGTTGAGGTCGTTCATCGTGGTGTTCGCGCTAAGATTGACGGCAGGCATCAACAAGGAGCGGCCTTGCGCCAACTTTTCTTCCCCGGCTTGCATGGTGGCATATGCCGCCGCGATCTGGGGATCATTGGCTTGCGCGGCGCGGAAAGTCTCCAGCAGATCGGCAGCCCGCGCTATGCCGTGCGCGGCGAGCAGCGTGAACAAAATCAGGGTTTTGAGTTTCATGGGGATATTCGCAATATATTAGAATATTCTAATGCTACAGCGGCGCGGGATTTAGCGCAATCCGCAACACGCGTTAAAACACAAAACGTTCGGGTTGCGACGCATGTTGCAAAGGCGCAACCGAGGTTTCCATGATGGTCACAGTCTCGAACACCCCCTGCGCCACGCATCCAATGAGTCTCGCCTGCATCACCGGGGCATCACCCACGATGGCGAACAATCGTCCGCCGACTTTGAGACGGTCCTGGAATGAGGCTGGCAGAACAGGGGTCGAGCCGGTCAATACGATCACGTCATAGTGTTGTTCGCCCCACCCCCGCGAGGCATCGCCCACTTCCAAAGTGATATTGTCACGGGGATAGGCGGACAGATGCTGCCTGGCCATGGCACTCAGCTCGGGGACGATCTCGACCGAAGTCACGTGGCCCGCCAGGGTCGCCATCAATGCGGTCAAATAACCGCTACCGGTGCCCACCTCCAAGACCTTGTCGGCACGGGTCAGACGCAACTCCTGCACCACGCGCGCCTCAAGCTTGGGATGCCACATCGCCGTATCAAACCCCAGCGGTATCTCCATATCCACAAACGCCAGCGCACGCTGGGCCTGCGGGACAAAATGCTCGCGGCGGACTTGTTTGAGCAACTCTAGAATTCTTCCGTCCAACACATCGCACGGGCGTATCTGTTGCTCGATCATATTGAAGCGTGCTTGTTCCATGGCGTTCATTTCCTCTCCCAGCGTTCGTGTTTTTTGGACAGCTTAACGGCGGGCAGTATATCAAGCTCATTCATTCGAGCTCAACCATTCTGCCGGACACGCGAAAAATGACTTGTTGCGGCTTGGCAGTTTCGCCCCACAACCGCATCCCTGCCGTGGCACGAACTCATTGAGGTCGCATTTTTACCGCGCTATCCTGCCTCCAAAACAGTGCCGCCTGCTGCTTGCCTTTCCCGCACAATTCCAGTACCTTGCGTCCCTCGCTAGGGGTCTGCGGCAGCATAATACTGAAGCAGTGAGACACACCCTTTGAACCTGTACGGGTCATGCCGTCGTAGGGAAGCATCCCCCGATGCCCCCGTTATTTTTGGAGCATCATAATGAACGCCAATCCCCAGTTTTTAGCCCAAGCCGCCCATGTAGATGAGGCCGCCATCAAGCCTTTGCCGAATTCGCGCAAGGTCTATGTGCAAGGCTCGCGTCCCGACATCCAGGTGCCGATGCGCGAAATCTCCCAGGCTGAAACACCCGCCAGCATGGGCGCGGAAGTCAATCCGCCAATCTACGTGTACGACTGCTCCGGCCCGTACACCGACCCTGCAGTCACCATCGACATTCGTTCCGGCCTGGCCGCGCTGCGCGAGGGCTGGATCGTGGAGCGCGATGACACCGAGCAACTGCCCGCACTTACTTCCACCTACGGTCAACAACGTCTGGATGATCCCGAGCTGGCCGAGATGCGTTTCAACCTCAGCCGCGCGCCGCGTCGCGCCAAGCCCGGCAAGAACGTGAGCCAGATGCATTATGCAAGACTGGGCATCATCACACCGGAAATGGAATACATCGCGATCCGCGAAAACATGTTGCTCAATCAAATTGAGCAACAGTTT
>JABEVG010000054.1 GCA_013044075.1 Gallionella sp. | reverse complement strand
CTTCCGCTGTGACTGTCGCGGCGGCGACTTCCGATGCGGTGGGCGTGACTGCTGATGCGGGTTCTGGCATGTCAGCTCTGGGGATGTCGGGTGCCGGCAATTTTTCCGCGACCGGTGCAGCGGGTTTCGCTGTGGCGGGTTTGGGCGGCACTTTCTGTTTGGGTTTCGGTGGTGGCGCGATCCTGGGCAAGGGTTCGAGTTTCGCCATCAGCGGCGGCAGCGGCACTTCGGTGGGAGCCAGCTCTATCATCGGGGTGAACAGCAAGGCCAGATGAACCAAGACCGACAGGCAGATGGCAAGGGTGATTCTGGCGACGGGAGATTTTGGCAAAGCCATCACGGTTGTATATCGAGCGCGCGCAACTCTTGGGTGAGTTGTCCGCCGTCCGGATCGGTGATGATGAGCTTGCACGGCAGGTTGTATCGCGCGGTCGCCAGCCATATCTGAGAGCGCGTCTCGCCGGGCTGGGCTCCGCTGTCCAGGTACAGCGTATTGAATTGACCGGCGCTCGAATTGAACGGGGTTCCGGTGGCAAGGGTGTAATGGTAGTGATCCAACTTGCTGCCGTTGGTCATGGGAAAGTCCAGCGTATGCAGACCGTGTAAATTCAAAAACATGAATTGGTACATCGCGCTCAATCGGTCTTGCGCGCCGGGTGGCAATTCCACGCGGGTGTGTTGATTATCGTGGTTCAGGCTGAGTTGCCGGTTCTTCCAGTCGAAGTCGGCGTGGCTGTCCTTCTGGCTGTCGCCCTCGCGTTGATAGCTGAATTGCAGCGGCTTCAAACCCTGCGGCCCGATCATACCGCTGCTGTGGATGATGACCTTCCCCGGCTTGAATACGGCCAGTAGTCCGAGAGGGTTGGCGGTGCTGGTGAGGGAGTAGTGTCCCGCACTGCGGTTATAGACTTCGTCGATCTCGGCGATCTCGATACTGCCCTTCAAAATCACATAGCGCGCATGCACGCTGCCGGGCGGCGCGGAGGCTGGCGTTGTCGCCGCGCGGGCATCTGTCAGTAACAGAGCAGCAGCCAGCAGCACGTGCCAGCGCATGTTTATTCCAACCCCGGCGAGATGAGCGCGTAGCCCACTTGCTTGGGGAAGCGGAGGTTGACGTGGCCATGGTGGTCCAGTTCGATCTGGTCCTGACATAGCCAGCGTATCGCCTGCGGATAGACGCGATGTTCCTGATCGAGCAAACGGGCGGCCAGTGTGTGCTCGGTATCGCCCGGTAATACCGGTATTGCCGCCTGGATGATGATGGGACCGTGATCCAGATCGGCGGTGACGAAATGCACCGTGCAACCGTGGATCTTCACGCCGTCCTGCAAAACTCGCGCATGGGTGTGCATGCCGGTGTAAGCGGGCAGCAGGGAAGGGTGGATATTGACGAGCTTGCCGACATAACGGTTGACAAAATCCGGGGTGAGGATGCGCATGAAACCGGCCAGCACGACAAAATCAGGGCGATATCCGTCTATGGTTTGGGCCAGTGACGCATCGAAACTCTCGCGGTCGGAAAAGTCCTGGTGCGATACCACCGCCGTGGCGATGCCGTGTTGCTGTGCGGTCCGCAAGCCTTCCGCATCGGCGCGATTACTGATCACCGCCGCGATGGTGCAGGGCAGTCTGGCCTCCAGCAATGCCCGCATATTGCTGCCGACACCGGAAATGAGAATGACGATTTTTTTCATGGATGAATTTAGGGTGAGCGGTGGGTGGGGTGGCCACGCCTTAGTGGAGAGGGGGCAGGTTTTTCCACTTCCCACTAAGGCAGTGCCGCTCCACGTCACACTTTTTATTGCACCTGCGTCTGATGTTCGTCGCCAACGCGCGCGCGGATCGTGCCGATGATTTTCGCATTTTCGCCTGCCGCGTTCAGTTGCGCGATGGCTGCATCCGCATCGGCTTGCGCCACGATCACCACCATGCCGATGCCGCAGTTGAAGGTGCGATACATTTCCTGTTCGGCGACGTTGCCCTGCTCACGCAACCAGTGGAACAGCTTGGGCATTGGCCAGGACTTTGCATCGATTGCAGCGACCACATTGGTTGGCAATACGCGCGGCACGTTCTCGGTGATGCCGCCGCCGGTGATGTGCGCCATGCCTTTGATGGTCAGGCTTTGCATCAGGGCCAGCAGGGGTTTCACATAGATGCGGGTGGGAGCCATGATGGCATCACTCAAGGTGCGTACACCGTCGAATTTGGCGTTCAGGTCTGGCTTGCTGCGCGCGAGGATCTTGCGCACCAGCGAGTAGCCGTTGGAATGCGCGCCGTTGGAAGCCAGGCCGATGACCGCGTCGCCCGCGACGATCTGTGCGCCGGTGATGATGCGGGATTTTTCCACCACGCCCACGGCGAAGCCGGCGAGGTCATATTCACCGACCGGATACATCCCCGGCATCTCGGCGGTCTCGCCGCCGATGAGTGCGCAACCGGCTTGTTCGCAACCGGCCGCGATGCCTTTGATGACTTCGGTTGCGGCGGGGACATCGAGTTTGCCGCAGGCGAAATAATCGAGGAAGAATAACGGTTCCGCGCCTTGCACCAGGATATCGTTGACACTCATGCCGACCAGGTCGATGCCGACGGTGTCATGGATGTTCAGCTCGAACGCGAGTTTCAGTTTCGTGCCCACGCCGTCCGTGCCGGACACCAGCACAGGCTCTTTATATTTTTTGGAGATCTCTACCAGCCCGCCGAAACCGCCGATGCCGCTCAACACTTCGGGACGCATGGTGCGTTTCGCAAACGGCTTGATGTTCTCGACCAGTTGGTCGCCCGCGTCGATATCGACCCCGGCATCGCGGTAGGAAAGGCTGGTGTGGGTGGTATTCAAGTTGAGTTCTCGCTTTCTAAAAGGTAAAGTGCGGCACAATTTTTCAACCGCGAATTTTACCCGAAATGACTTTATCCCGCTTTGCTGCCGTGCAATGGCTGTTGTTTATCGCCGTGCTAGGCGGAATTTTTTATCTGCTCAACCCGATATTGACCCCGTTTGTGGCTGCCGCGATCCTCGCCTACATCTGCAATCCGCTGGTGGGTCGCCTGGTGCGATGCAAGCTGCCGCGTACCCTGGCCGTGCTGCTGGTGATGCTGGGTCTGCTGATCCTGCTGGTGTTGCTGGTGCTGATCTTGCTGCCCTTGCTGCAACAGGAATTGGGCAGCCTGGGCGTGCGCCTGCCAAAGTTCGTCGAGACTATCCGCACTACCTGGCTGCCTCATCTGCAACAGATTTTCGGTCCATCCCTGCAATGGGATAACGCGGCACTGAAAGATTTCGCCATGACGCACTGGCAAAGTGCGGGCGGGATGGCGGGAAAACTATTGCCCTGGTTGTCCACCGGCGGCGGCGTGATCATGGCCGGAGTGCTCAATCTGCTGCTGATTCCGGTGGCGATGTTTTACCTGCTGCGCGATTGGCCGGATTTGATCGCGCGGCTCGACGAGCTGATTCCGCGCCATAGTTATGCCAAGGTGCGTGAAATAGCCACGGAGACCGATGCCGTGCTGGCGGAATTTTTGCGCGGGCAGATTTCCGTGATGCTCATGATGAGTGTGTTCTACAGCCTGTTGTTGCGGATGGTGGGACTGGAGTTCGCGCTGCCGATCGGGATCGTCGCCGGCATGCTGGTGTTTGTGCCTTATCTGGGAATCGTGTCGGGACTCGCCCTGGCGACACTGGCGGCGGTGATGCAATTCAGCACGTTCGGTGATGTGTTGTGGGTGTGGGTGGTCTTTGCAGCGGGACAACTGCTGGAAAGCATGGTGGTGACACCGCGTCTGGTCGGCGAGCGCGTGGGACTGCATCCGCTGGCGGTGATCTTCGCCTTGCTGGCGTTCGGACAATTGCTCGGCTTCTTCGGCATCTTGCTTGCCTTGCCCTTGTCCGCGATTCTGTTGGTCGGGTTGCGTCAAGCCAAAGCCTGGTACCTCGGCAGTACGCTGTATCGCGCGACATGAGCCAGTTGTTACTCGACATCACGCCCGACTGGTGGCCCACGCTGGATAATTTCGTGGTGGGTGGCAACCAGGAGTTGCTGTCCGGTTTGTGCCACGCGCTGCAAAATAAAGACGGCGAGCGCATGTTCTATGTGTGGGGTGAGCATGGGTGTGGCAAGAGCCACCTGCTGCAAGCGGTTATCGGTGCGGCTCAGTCTGTCGACCTGTGCGCGATCTATGCCAAGCGCAGCGTGCCCGATGTGTGCAGCGTAGTCGCGGTGGACGATGTGGATAAACTTTCCGAACACGCGCAGATCGACTTGTTCAATTTGTATAACCAGGTGCGCGACAGTGGCGGCATGTTGCTGGTGAGCGGAAAAGAAGCCCCGCAACATCTCACCGTGCGCAAGGATCTGAGGACGCGCCTGGGCTGGGGACTGGTGTATCAGTTGCACGGCCTGAGCGACGAGGAAAAGGCCGTCGCACTCGGACAACATGCCAAGACCAAAGGTTATCGCCTGCCCAAAGAAGTGACCCAGTATCTGCTGCGCCACGGGCGGCGCGACCTGCCGAGTCTGATGGCCGTGCTGGATGCACTGGATGCGCATTCGTTGAGTTTGCACCGCCCGCCGTCCGTGCCGCTGCTGAAACAAATCATGCAAGCCGAGCTGGAATTGAAATGAAAATTTATTGTTAGAGATACCCATGAACTTGGCTTTATTTGATCTGGACAACACACTGCTGAACGGCGACAGTGATTTTGAATGGTCGCAATTCTTGATCCGCATCGGTGTGTTGGATCGTGAACTATTCGCCGCGCAAAATCTGAAATTCTATGAACAGTACAAAGCCGGCACGCTGGATATACACGCGTTTCTGGATTTTCAATTGAAGCCCTTGTCGCGCCATCCGCGCAGCACACTCGATATCTGGCATCGGCAATTCATGCGCGAGAGCGTGTTGCCTATGGTGACGCGGGCCTCGCGCGAGTTGGTCGCGAGACATCAGGCGGCGGACGACGTGTGCGTCATCATCACCGCCACCAACAGTTTCGTCACCGCGCCGATTGCGCGCGAGTTTGGCATAGCGCATCTGATCGCCACCGAGCCGGAACATCGGGATGGAGAGTTCACCGGGCGTGTGGCGGGTGTGCCGAGTTTCAAGGAAGGCAAGATCACACGTCTGAATGAATGGCTGGACGCGCGCGGCTGGACGCTGGACAGTTTCGCCGACAGCACGTTCTACAGCGACTCGCACAACGATTTACCTTTGCTGGAGATCGTGCGGCATCCCGTCGCGGCGAATCCGGACGACACCTTGCGCACCCATGCCGAACGGCAGGGGTGGCCAATTATCAATCTGCGCTGAAGTCAGGATGCGGCTTTCTCATTTTTCCCGCGGGTTCTTGCGGCTGAAACCTGGGGCGGCGTGAGGATAGTGCGAGGTTAACGAACCAGTCCCGCTTCGACTTCCTGGCGTTTCGCCGCGCCTGCCAGGCGTTCCAGCAGTATCAGCGCGAAATCCATAGCTGTGCCGGGACCGCGCGAGGTGATGAGCTTGCCGTCTTCGACCACTGCCGTCATGTGTCGCATGACGTTGGGGTAATCGTCCAGGCAAGTCGGGAAGCTGGTGGCGCGTTTTCCTTCGAGCAGACCCGCTTCGGCCAGCACCGAGGGTGCGGCACAGATGGCGGTGACGTATTTGTCTTGCGCGTTCATTTTTTGCAGGAGTTGCGACACGCGCTGATCGGATTTCAAGTGATTCGTGCCGGGCTGTCCGCCGGGCAGCACGATCATGTCGAACTCCCGATCCAGTGCCGCCTCCAGTGTGGTGTCGGGTTGTAGCATCACGCCGCGACTGCCGCGCAACAGCCCGGCCGTCAAGCCCGCCAGACTCACCGCAACACCACCACGGCGCAGAATGTTGACGATGGTGACGGCTTCCAGTTCCTCGCTGCCTTCGGCAAATAAAACCAATGCGCTCTTCATGATGCTCTCCCCAGTCTATAGGCTTGCACCAGCGCGTTCCTGACGCTGGGCTGCTGGTTCAGATCATCGATGTTCAGTTCGCGTTTGGCAATCGGCTGCAACAGCAGGGCGATCTGATGGTCATGCCAGCGGACTGCAAACGCGGCCTGGTCGAAATGCCCGTCGCTGAAAAAATCCGCCGCGAGTCCCCGCGCGTTGGAGAATTCGATCTCGACTTCCAGCATGACTTCGTAGAGGTAGGAGATCGTATCGATATGGTGATCGCGCGCCAGAATCTCGTACAGCGTCGAGCAGCTGGTGCGTTCTGACAACAGCGCGTCCAGATCGATGTGCGAGACCAGGTCGTAGTCTTCGCCTTTGAAGGAGAACTCGACGCGGGCATCTATGCGGTTCTTCATGTCAGGCCGGTTCAATCGCGGAAGTTCTGGTATTGCAGCGGGAAATCGGTGATGGTCTTTTTGACGAAGGCGATGGCATCTTGCAGATCGTCGCGGTTCTTGCCGGTGACGCGCACGGTGTCGCCCTGGATGCTGGCCTGCACTTTGAGTTTGCTGTCCTTGATGTGCTTGACGATCTTCTTGGCCAGATCGATTTCCACGCCGGTCTTGACTTCGCAGCCGCGCTTCACTTTATTGCCGCTGACTTTCTCGATCTTCTCGCTGATCTCCAGGCATTTGATATCCACGCCGCGCTTGGTCAGTTTGCCGTTGAGGATATCCTGCACCTGATCGAGCTGGAAATCGTTGTCCGCCCACACCGTGAGCTTGAGCTCGGCCTGCTCGACACGCGCGTCCGAGCCTTTGAAATCGAAGCGTGTGGACACCTCTTTGTTGGTCTGCTCGATGGCGTTCTTCACTTCGGTCTTGTCTACTTCTGAAACGATGTCGAAGGATGGCATGGTGTTCTCCTGATGGGTGGGTAGCTGGTAGCCTGTGGTCAAAACCGCGATTTTGCTACTCGCGACCAGCTACTGGCTAAATTAACCAAAACTGCAAACATAGTTCACGACTTCCTTGGCTTCAATCACGAAGCTGCCATTCGCCGGTACCGAGAATTGGCTGCCAGCCGTGTACGTCTTGAACTCGGCTTCATTGCCCAACTTGACGCGGCACGTGCCATCGGTGATCTCCATGACTTCCGGTGCGCCGATGTTGAAGGTGAGGGTGCTGGGCAGGATCACGCCCACTGTTTTGCGCGTGCCATCGGCGAACAACACCGAGTGCGAAACACACTTTCCGTCAAAGAACACATTGCCTTTTTTTACCACGCTGACGTGATCGAACTGCGACATACATCCTCCTTTTATTTTGTTGGTTCCCGGGCTTTCACGCCCTTTTGATAATTGACATACAGGCACACGGGAATGTTCAAATCGCCCATGTGTTTCTCTATGAGCGGACGGACTTCCCGCCAATCCAATCCGGTCTGTCCGCACGCCAAACGCGGCAGGGCGAGACTGGCCAGGTGTTCTTTTTCCACCAGTGCGCGCAGGGCATGCAGGGCGTGGTTGACGTTGCTCAATGTGGCCCGTCCGGGCTTGCTGCCATGATCGTAAGCCCCTTCCTGGGTGAACAGGTTGACGATGTAATGACCGTCCGAACTCATCCATGTCCACAATCCGCCGGCCTTGGGATGTTTGGTCTGGCATACGTGGCGGAAGTCCTTGTACATGGCGGGCATACGCTCGCGCAGTTGCAAGGCTAAACCGTGATGAAAGTCATCATTGGGCGCGACACCCTGAGCGATGGCTTTCGCCCCGCTCAATAGGATGTCGCCGCTCAATTCATGGATCACGATTTTCCCTTGTGCTTACTTGCGGTGTTTCAAGTTCGCCGCGATACGCAGGCGCAGCGCGTTGAGCTTGATGAAACCGGCTGCATCCTTCTGGTCATACGCGCCCTTGTCATCCTCGAAGGTGGCGATGGTCGAATCAAACAAGGAATCCGTCTTGGAATCGCGTCCGACCACAATGACATTGCCTTTGTAAAGCTTGACGCGCACCCAGCCGTTCACGGTAGATTGGGTATGGTCGATCAGGGTCTGCAAGGCCCGGCGTTCCGGGCTCCACCAGTAGCCGTTATAGATCATGCTGGCGTAACGCGGCATCAGATCGTCCTTCAGGTGCGCGACCTCGCGATCCAGAGTGATGGACTCGATGGCGCGATGCGCCTTGAGCATGATCGTGCCGCCGGGGGTTTCGTAGCAGCCGCGCGACTTCATGCCGACGTAACGGTTCTCCACCAGATCGAGGCGACCGATGCCGTGCTTGCCGCCGAGTTGATTGAGCTTTGCCAACACCGTTGCAGGGCTCATCGCCGTGCCATTCAACGCCACGATGTCGCCGTGGGAAAATTCCAAATCCAAATACTCGGCCTGGTTAGGTGCGTCTTCAGGCGAGACCGTCCAACGCCACATACTGGCCTCTGCTTCGGCAGCGGGGTCTTCCAGATGGCGGCCTTCGTAGGAGATGTGCAGCAGATTCGCATCCATCGAGTAAGGCGAGCCGCCTTGCTTGTGTTTCATGTCTATGGGGATGCCGTTCTTCTCCGCATAGGCCATGAGTTTTTCGCGGCTCAACAGATCCCATTCACGCCACGGTGCGATGACCTTGATGTTGGGGTTCAGCGCGTAGGCACCCAGCTCGAAACGCACCTGGTCGTTGCCCTTGCCGGTCGCACCGTGCGAGATGGCTTGCGCGCCGGTCATCGTTGCGATCTCGATCAGACGCTTGGCGATCAGCGGGCGCGCGATGGAGGTGCCGAGCAGGTATTCGCCCTCGTACACGGTGTTGGCGCGGAACATCGGGAACACGAAGTCACGGACGAATTCCTCGCGCAGATCGTCGATGTAGATGTTGTCCGGTGTGATGCCCATCTGCAACGCTTTGGCGCGCGCGGGTTCCAGCTCCTCGCCCTGGCCCACATCGGCTGTGAAGGTCACCACCTCGCATTGATAGGTGTCTTGCAGCCATTTCAGGATGACCGAAGTGTCGAGGCCGCCGGAATAGGCGAGTACTGCTTTCTTGATGTCAGACATGATGATTTCCTGGTTACTAAAATTTATCGGGCAATGAGTTTGGCGACCAGCGTGCGTATCGGGTCGGCGAACAACAGCACACACACCATCGCGAGCGGCCATGCCATGAAGAATGCGTGAGCCCATCTGCCGAGATAGCCATCGTCCAGGCCGGTATTCACCCAGGTGATGTACGCGGTCATCACAAAGGCCATCGCCAATGACATGAGCAGTGCGAAAAGCCGCGGCGCGTATTTCGCAGGTATGCGCATTACGCGATTTTCCCCAACAGCAAATATTCCATCAGGGCCTTTTGTACATGCAGCCTGTTTTGGCTACGACCGCCGCTGCGCGGCTTAACATTAGCTGCGCGAATGTTAGTCTCCGCCGAAATCGTTTGCATGGAAGATGGGCGTTTCATTGCACTTTCCCTAGTAATAGATATTCCATCAGCGCTTTTTGTACATGCAAACGATTTTCCGCTTCGTCCCACACCACGGACTGCGGGCCATCCATCACTGCGGCGGAGACTTCCTCGCCGCGATGGGCGGGCAGGCAGTGCATGAACAGTGCGTCAGATGCCGCGACGCGCATCATGTCTTCATCCACTTGCCAGTCGGCGAAATCTTTCAGGCGTTCTTCGTTTTCTGCTTCAAAGCCCATGCTGGTCCACACGTCGGTGGTCACCAGATGCGCGCCGCGCGCGGCTTGCATCGGGTCGGTGAATTCTTCGTAATGGTCTTCGCCGAACAATCCGGCGCGTTCGGGTTCGACTTCATAGCCCGGCGGGGTGGAGACATGCACGTTGAAATCCAGTATCTCTGCCGCTTGCAGCCAGGTGTTGCACATGTTGTTGGAATCGCCTATCCACGCCACGGTCTTGCCCTTGATGGTTCCGCGCTGCTCGATGTAGGTGTAGATGTCAGCGAGGATCTGGCAGGGGTGATATTCGTTGGTCAGGCCGTTGATGACCGGTACGCGGGAATTTGCGGCGAAACGCTCGATGATGCTTTGCTCGAAGGTGCGGATCATCACCAGGTCTGACATGCGCGAGATCACCTGTCCCGCGTCTTCCACGGGTTCGCCGCGCCCCAGTTGCGAATCACGGGTGTTGAGATAGATCGCCGCGCCGCCGAGCTGCTGCATCCCGGCCTCGAACGACAATCGCGTGCGCGTGCTGGCCTTCTCGAAGATCATCACCAGCGTGCGATCGGTCAGCGGCCAGTATTGCTGATAGGCCTTATATTTTTGCTTGATGATGCGGGTGCGCTCGAACAGATACTCCAATTCGTCGCGGGATAGATCGTTGAACTGCAAAAAATGTTTGATGGGTTTCACTGCCATGATGCGTTACCGGTTTAGAGCTGCAAGAAGTCTTTGATGAGCGGGCATAAGCCATCCACCAGTTGCTGTGCTTCGGCTTGCGACATGATCAGTGGCGGCAGCAAACGGATCACGTTGTCGGCCGTGACGTTGATCAGCAAGCCTTGCGCCAAAGCCTGTTTGACCAGGTCACCGCAGGGTTTGGCGAGCTCAATGCCCAGCATCAAACCTTGTCCGCGTATCTCTACCACACCGGTGACACCCGCTAATTGCGTCGCGAAGGCGTGTTGCATAAATCGACCCAGGCGATCCGCATGGGCCAATAAGTGATCCTGCTCGATCACGTTCAAAGTCGTGAGTCCGGCGGTGCATGCCAGCGGATTGCCGCCGAAGGTCGAGCCGTGATTGCCGGGGCCGAATACACCCGCAGCTTTGCCCGCTGTCAGGCATGCGCCGATCGGCACGCCCGAACCCAGGCCTTTCGCCAGCGTCATCACGTCCGGCAGGATGCCCGCGTGCTGATAGGCGAACCACTTGCCGGTGCGGGCGATGCCGCATTGCACCTCGTCCAGCATCAGCAGCCAGTTCTGCTGGTCACAAAGACTGCGCAGCTGTTGCAGATAGTCGATGTCCAGCGTGCGGATGCCGCCTTCGCCCTGGATGGGTTCGACCAGTACCGCCACGACATTGCTGTTGTGCTGCGCGACCTGACGCACGGCGGCCAGGTCGTTGTAGGGCACGCGCACGAAACCGGTGACCAGCGGCTCGAAGCCGACCTGGACCTTGCGATTGCCGGTGGCGGAGAGCGTGGCAAGGGTGCGCCCGTGAAAGGCTTTTTCCATCACGATGATGCAAGGATTGTCGATGTCGCGCTGGTGTCCGAACATGCGCGCCAGCTTGATCGCCGCTTCGTTGGCCTCGCAGCCGGAGTTGCTGAAGAACACTTCTTCCATCCCGGTCAGGCCGCACAACTTGTCCGCCAGCAGCTCTTGGCCGGGGACCTGATACACGTTGGAACAATGGATGAGTTTGCCTATCTGTTCGGTCAATGCCGCAGTCAAACGCGGATGCGCATGACCCAGGGTGTTCACCGCGATGCCGGACAACCCATCCAGGTAACGCTTGCCGTCAGCATCCCAAAGCCAGGCACCTTCACCGCGCACGAAAGCGACCGGAAGTCTTGCGTAAGTGTTCATCACATGTGACATACAAAGCCCTTAAAAATAAAAACAGCGGACAGGCCGCCGTCGATCAGAATTTATGGTGCGTATATTGAGCCAAACGGGTCTATCTAGGCAAGTCGTATAAACAGTTTTACAAAGCAAACAAGCCGACATCGCTGTCGGCTTGGTTTTGGGTACAGCCGTTCGTGCCTGGCAGGTAGCCAGACGCGCAGCTGTGCTTACGCCATTGCTTTGATGGCGGCAGACAGGCGGCTCTTGTGGCGAGCGGCCTTGTTCTTGTGGATGATCTTCTTGTCGGCGATGCTGTCCACGGTGCTGACGGAAGATTGGAACACGACCTGAGCGGCGGCTTTGTCGCCCGCTTCAACGGCCTTGATAACCTTCTTGATTGCGGTACGCAGTTCGGAACGCAGGCTGCTGTTGTGAGCATTTTGTTTAACTGCTTGACGAGCGCGCTTACGAGCTTGTGCTGTGTTTGCCATGATGACCCCTTGAAATTGGCTTGCGATAAAAGGCGCGCATTCTAGTGGCTAACTCACGCCATTGCAAATCTTTTTTACACCGCGCGGTGGTATCGGGCTTGCCGCCATGCCGGTGTTATGATGCGCGGCGTTTTAATCTTATCCGCATCGCGTGCAATGAACCTACTCAAATCCCTCGCCACTATCAGCGGCCTGACCCTGGTGTCGCGCATCCTGGCCTTCGCACGCGATGTGCTGATCGCGCGCGTGTTCGGTGCGGGCATGGCGACCGATGCCTTCTTCGTCGCGTTCAAGTTGCCCAATTTGTTGCGCCGTATGTTCGCCGAGGGCGCGTTCTCGCAAGCCTTCGTGCCGATCTTCGGCGAATACAGGAACCGGCGCGGCCACGAGGAAACCAAGCTGCTGGTGGATCATGTCACCACCATGCTGGCGATCATCCTGTTCGGAGTGACGCTCATCGGCATCATCGCCGCGCCGATATTGGTCTATATCAGTGCGCCGGGTTTTGCCGCAGATACGCAGAAATTCGACCTCACCGTGCAACTGCTGCGCTACACCTCGCCGTATATCTTCTTCATCTCGCTGGTGGCGGTGGCCGCCGCGATCCTCAACACCTACAACAAATTCTGGGTGCCGGCATTCGCGCCCATCCTGCTGAACGTGTGTTTTATTGTCGCGGCACTGTGGCTTGCGCCGTATTGCGATCCGCCGGTGATGGCACTGGCTTGGGCGGTGCTGGTCGCGGGTTTCGTGCAACTCGCGTTCCAGATCCCGTTCCTGAACAAGATCGGCATGCTGCCCGCCATCCGTTTTAATTGGAACGACGCGGGTATGTGGCGCGTCATCAAGCAGATGGGACCGGCGATGTTCGGTGTGTCCATCGCCCAGATCAGCCTCATCATCAACACCATTTTCGCCTCGTTGCTGGCAGTGGGTAGCGTGTCCTGGCTGTACTACGCCGACCGGCTGATGGAGTTCCCTTCGGGCATGTTGGGCGCGGCACTCGGCACAATCCTGTTGCCCTCGCTGTCCAAATGTTTTGCCAGCAACAACACGGTTGAGTATTCCAAGCTCCTGGACTGGGGCTTGCGCCTGACCATCATGCTGACCCTGCCTGCCGCACTGGCACTGGGCATGATTGCCGTGCCGCTATTGGCAACCTTCTTTCAGCGCGGCGCATTCACCGGCCATGACGTGATGATGACCAGCCAGGCACTGCTCGGCTACAGCGTCGGACTGATCGGTCTCATCCTGGTGAAGATACTCGCACCGGGTTTCTATGCACGCCAGGACATCCGCACCCCGGTCAAGATTGGCATTGTTACCCTCGTCGCCACGCAAGCCATGAACGCACTGTTCGCCTTCGGCCTGCACCTGCATCATGCCGGCCTGGCATTGTCCATCGGGCTGGGCGCGTGCCTGAACTCCGCCATCCTGTTCCATTACCTGCGCAAACATGGCATCTATCAACCCGAACCCGGCTGGGCAAGATTCTTCTTCAAGATATTCATTGCCGTTTGCGCGCTGGGGGTCGCCTTGTGGTTCGGCATGGGCACGGAACAAAGCTGGCTGACCGGCAGCGGCTGGACGCGCATAGGGCGGCTGACATGGCTGGTGCTGGGCGGAATCGCCGTGTATTTCGCCGCGCTCGCCGCACTGGGCTTCAAGCCCAGAGACTTTTCCAAACGTGGTGTCAGCTGAAAAATGGGTGCGAGATTGGGTGCAGTTCCTGCGTAGCATTCCTATGGTCACCGTTCGACTCTTCAATCAAAAGCTGATTTTCCCGTACAATGCTCCCCCGGCCAAAAAAGCATGGATGGTCATGCTGATGAAGCGGTCTGATCGTTAAGCGGTTGATACCTGCAAAACACCCCATCCAATTTAACAACGCGACGTGGATCGTCGTGCGAATGATGAAAATCGCCCCATTAGCAAAAAACGAACAAGCGCGCTTGGCTGCATTACGGAGCTTGGACGTCCTTGATACTGATCACGATGAAAAATTGAATGATCTGGTGAGGCTTGCCGCGCATATCTGCCAGACACCTTTGGCCGCGATCAGCCTGATCGATGAGGATAGGCAGTGGGTCATGGCTATCACAGGGGCTGAGGCGAGGGAAACATCGAGAGATATTGCGTTCTGTTCGCACACCATCCTGCAAGACGGGATCATGCTGGTTCCGGACGCATTGCTTGATGAACGGTTCTTTGATCATCCGAATGTCGCCTGTGCTTCGGGGGTGCGTTTTTATGCCGGCGTGCCGCTTGCCACTGAGAACGGTGAGAACTTGGGGTCGCTATGCGTCGTTGATATCGTGCCCCGCGAGTTGAACCAGGCGCAACTGAACGCGCTCAAGATGCTGGCCGGCCAGGTTATGGTCTACCTGAATTTTCGCCAGTATCGAAGCAAACTGAAGCAGTATGTCGATGACATTGAACAGAAGAACACCCAGCTGCGGCGAGAGTCTGAAAAAAATCTGGCCATTCTGCGTAATGCCAGTGATGGCATCCATATCGTGGACGACGCGGGCTATCTCATCGAAGCCAGCGACTCGTTCTGCACCATGCTGGGTTATTCGCGTGACGAGCTGATCGGAAAGAATGTGGCGCAGTGGGATGCCGTGTTCTCCGGGCACGAAATCGTCTCCAACATTGCCCAACAGATAACAAGCCAAACCCGTTCGGAGTTCGAGACGCATCACCGGCGCAAGGACGGGACCGTATTCGCTGTCGAAATCAGCGGCATGCCGCTGGAGCTGGACGGCAAGATGGTTGTGTTCAATTCGTCCCGCGACACCACCCTGCGCAAACAAGAGGAGGTCGCGCTGCAAAATTCCAATCGCGCCCTTGCCGCCTTAAGTTCCGTGAACCGTGGCTTGATGCATGCCTCTGACGAAGAGGAGTTGTTGCAGTCGGTCTGTCAAACCCTCGTGGCAGAGTGTGGATATCGATTGGCATGGGTGGGTTACTTGGAGCATGACGCGGATCAGTCTGTTCGTCCGGTGGCACAGTGTGGGTTTGAACAGGGATATTTGGAAAGTGCGAAGATCGTATGGGCGGACACCGGGCGCGGCAATGGGCCGATGGGCAAGGCCGCACGCACGGGTAAGCCACAGATCGTCAGAAACATCCTGACCGACGAGAGCATGCTGCCCTGGCGCGAAGCGGCGATCAAACGCGGTTATGAATCCGGAATTGCGCTGCCGCTGATCCATCGTGGCAAGGTGTTTGGCGTGTTGAGCATCTATGCGGCGAGCCCGGATGCCATCAGCCAGGAAGAAGCAATGTTTCTGGAAGAGATGGCCAATGACCTGGCGTACGGTTTGGAATCCATACGGGTGCGCAAGGAGCGCGATGTTGCACTGGAGCAACTCGCGCAGGCCAACGCACAGATCGAGGAAGAGCGCGCGCACCTGGTCGATCGGGTGACGGAGCGCACCACCCAGTTGCAGATGGCAAACCATGCCAAGGATTCCTTTCTGGCCACCATGAGCCACGAGATCCGCACGCCATTGGCCGGGCTGCTGGGCATGATGGAATTGCTCGGTCTTTCCGATCTGGCATCCAAACAAGCCGAGCTGCTCGGTGCCGCGCAGAAATCCGGCCACAGCCTGCTGCGCATCGTCAATGACATCCTCGACTGGTCCAAGATCGAAGCCGGCAAACTCGAACTTGCGCCACGCGCGGCAACAATCTCCGACATGCTCAAAAGCGTGACGAGTACCTATGCCCAGATCGCCTCCGAAAAAGACATCCATCTCAAGATCGAACTCGATCCAAAACTGAGCGACGCGTATTTCTTCGACCCCTTGCGTGTCTCGCAGATACTCAATAATTTCACCAGTAACGCCATCAAGTTCACCGAACGCGGTACGGTCAGGATCCGGGCCGACAGAATCACGCGACACAATGGCAATGAAACCATCCGATTCAGCGTGCAGGACAATGGACTGGGCATCAGTGCCGAACAACAGGCGCGCTTGTTCCGTCAATACGAACAAGCCAGTGCAGAGACCGCACGCATGTATGGGGGCACAGGTTTGGGCCTCGCCATCTGCCGCCGACTGGCGGAGCTGATGGATGGCGAGCTCAGTGTGGAGAGCACCCTTGGTCGCGGCTCCACCTTCAGTTTTACAGTCGATCTGCCTGTCGCAGCTCAGCTGGAGCAAGACCGGTTGCGGCGGCACAGTGACGATGCAGACACGCTGGATGAAGCACCTGACATCAGTCCGTTGAACAATGACGGAAAGAGAATCTCTCTACTCATCGTCGACGATCATCCGCTCAACCGCATGCTGCTCAAACAGCAGCTGGGCATGCTCGGCGTGACGGCGGATGCGGCAGCGGATGGGGCAGAAGCCTTGGGGAAGTATCAGGCCGGTGCTTACGATCTCATCATCACCGACTGTCACATGCCGGAGATGGACGGCTATGAACTGACCTTCCGTATCCGTGAATTCGAGAAGCGGGCCGGCGGCACGCGCATCCCCATCATCGCCTGGACAGCGAACGTGTTGGCTGAAGAGTCGGATCGCTGCGGCCATGCGGGGATGGACGATCTGTTGACCAAGCCGACCGAGCTGGCCGATCTCAGGACGATGCTGGTGAAGTGGCTGGTGAGGCCATCAGCACCGCAACGCCAGCCAGCCGTGTAGAAAAAACGGGGGTGGATCAGGTTGAACGTGCGCGTTGCATGTCGTCCTGGATGACTTTCATTTGTCGTTTAGCAATCCCTGCATCGCAGCCACGGGCCTGACTTCGGGGAAATATACCTGCTTCAGGTTGTTGCCCAGATTCTGTGAACAGGTCAGCCCGTCGCCCCGTCCCAGTTGTTGCCATATAGTCCGTGATGGTCTGGTCGTAGCGGTCGATCGCGGCTCGATAGTCGTTCATGTCGCTTGTCTCTCCGGGGTTGCAACATGCATCGCCTTGGCGACTACCTCACGTGTGAGGTGCGGCGCGAACAGTTCGATGAAATCGTAAGTATAGCCGCGCAGGTATTCGTTCTTGCGCACGGCGAGGTAAGTGGTGGTGGGCTGGAACAACTGTGCCGCCTCGATCTTGCGCAAGTGCCGGTCCCGTTCCGGGATGAAGGCGAGTTCGGCGAGGATGCCGACGCCCAGTCCCAGTTCCACATAGGTCTTGATCACGTCGGCATCGATGGCAGTGAGGGCGATGTTCGGCGTGAGGCCGGCGTTGGCGAACGCTTCGTCTATCTTGCTGCGTCCGCTGAACGCGTAGTCGTAAGTGACGATGGGATGTTCGGCGAGCCTGGCCAGGGTCAGGCGTTTGACCGCCAGCAGCGGGTGTTTGGGCGGCACGACCACGCAGTGATGCCAGTCGAAGCAGGGCAGGGAGACCAGCCCGTCAAAACGCATGATGCTTTCCGAGGCGATGGCGATGTCGGCTTCGCGGTTGAGGACCTGTTCGGCGATCTGGGTGGGATTGCCCTGATGCAGGCCGAGCTTCACTTTGGGGTAGCGTTTGATGAATTGCTTGACCACCGGCGGCAGCACATAACGCGCCTGGGTGTGGGTGGTGGCGAGGATGAGGCCGCCGCTGTCCTGCTCGCGGAATTCCTGCCCGACCTGTTTCATGTTGTCCGATTCGTGGAGGATGCGTTGCGCGATGTCGAGCACGGATTTTCCGGCATCGGTGAGTGCCACGATGCGCTTGCCGTTGCGCACGAAGATCTCGATGCCGAGTTCGTTTTCCAGCAACTTGACCTGTTTGCTGATGCCGGGTTGCGAGGTGTACAGCGCGGCAGCGGCTTCGGAGATGTTCAGGTTGCGCCGCACGATCTCGTTCAGATAACGCAGTTGTTGCAAATTCATCCTGGCTCCCTATATGTCAATTGGTTATAGAACGCTAACAAAAAATTATTTAATAGTATATCCGCGCTCGACTAGAATGCGCGCCTGAAATTTAATCGGTGGTTCGCATGGATGGGATGTACACGCTGTCGGGTTTTGTGGTCGGACTGATTGTCGGGGTCACCGGGGTGGGCGGCGGTTCGCTGATGACCCCGTTGCTGGTGCTGATCTTCGGCGTGTCTCCGGCGACGGCGGTGGGTACGGATCTGCTGTACGCGTCCCTGACCAAGACCATGGGCGGTTGGGTGCACAGCAAGCGCGGCACGGTGGACTGGAAGATTGTGGGTTTGCTGAGCATGGGCAGCCTGCCCGCCGCAGTCATCACCGTGCTGACCATCAAATATCTCGCGTTGGACGAGCAGACTTTGCGCAGTCTGGTGACCGGCGTGTTGAGTGTGGCGTTGTTGCTGACCGGCAGCGCGTTGCTGCTGAAGGAATATGCGCAAAAACTGGGACGGCGCAAAGACGGTCTGGTGTTCGAGCTGCATCATCGCCGTCTGGCTGCCGCGACGATCGCAACGGGCGTGATGGTGGGGACATTGGTGACGATCTCTTCGGTGGGGGCGGGCGCGTTGGGCATGGTGGTGCTGTTGTTCTTGTATCCACGGCACCAGCCGGTCAGACTGGTCGGGGCGGACATCGTCCATGCCGTGCCGCTGACCGCGCTGGCGGGCATGGGGCATCTGGCTTTGGGTACGGTGGATATGGTGTTGCTGGGCAGTCTGTTGCTGGGTTCGTTGCCGGGTATCTATATCGGTAGTCATCTGAGCTCCAAAGTACCGGAAAAAGTATTGCGCCCGGTGCTGGCCGCAATGTTGCTGATCATCGGGTTGAAGATGATGTTTTACAAATGAGGAATGATTATGAGTACCAATAAACCCAACAAACCCAAATCCGTGAGCTGGTTCAACGGCTGCGGCGGACGCATCGGCGTGGTGGTGGGGCAGACCGGCGAGTACGCCTATATCGGTGCGGCGTTGCGCCACGACGAAGATGCGGATGTGGATTATATTTTGCAATACGGCGCGAAATTTCCGTTGGCCGCCGCGCTGTTGTTGCCCGTGTCCAAACAATATCCCGCAGAGGCAAACTAGATGTATCGCTACGATGCTTTCGACCACCGGATCACCGCCGAACGTGTCGCGCAATTCCGCGACCAGGTGCGCCGTCGTCTGTCGGGTGAGCTGAGCGAGGACGAGTTCCGCATCCTGCGTCTGCAGAACGGTCTGTACATGCAGATCCATGCCTACATGCTGCGCATCGCCGTGCCTTACGGGCTGGTGAGTGCCGCGCAGATGCGCATGTTCGCGCACATCGCGCGCAAGTACGACCGGGGTTACGGACACTTCACCACGCGCCAGAACATCCAGTTCAACTGGCTCAAACTGCAAGATGCGCCGGACGCGCTGGCTGATCTGGCGAGTGTCGAGATGCACGCCAACCAGACCTCGGGAAACTGCATACGCAACATCACCAGCGACGAGTTCGCCGGGGTGGCGCGCGACGAGATCGCCGACCCGCGCCCTTACGCCGAAATCTTGCGCCAGTGGAGCACCTTCCATCCCGAGTTCGCCTACCTGCCGCGCAAATTCAAGTTCGCCATTACAGGTGCGGTGAATGATCGTGCTGCCATCGCGGTGCACGACATCGGACTGCAAGTGGTGAAGAACGCGCAGGGCGAAGTGGGCTTCCGCGTGCTGGTCGGCGGCGGTCTGGGGCGCACACCCATCATCGGCGTGGAGATCTGCGATTTCGTGTCCTGGCAGCACATCATCACTTATGTCGAATCCATCGTGCGTGTGTATAACGAATACGGTCGCCGCGACAACATCTACAAGGCACGCATCAAGATATTGGTGAAGGCACTCGGCATAGAGGAGTTCAAGCGTCAGGTCGAGGAAGATTGGCAGTTCACCAAGGACGGTCCGTGCACCATCACGCAGGCGGAACTGGATCGCGTCTCGGCGTATTTCGTCGCGCCTGCCTATGCGCAGTTGAGCGACATGGCAACCGCTTCCGATCATCCCGCGTTCAATCGTTGGTGCGAACGCAATGTCAAACCGCACAAAGTGCCGGGATATGTGTCCGTGGTGTTGTCGTTGAAGCGGACCGGCATCGCGCCGGGCGATGCGACCGCCGAGCAGATGGATGCGGCGGCAGAGCTGGCAGAGCGTTTCAGTTTCGGCGAGCTGCGCATCACGCACATGCAGAATCTGGTGCTGGCCGACGTCAAACAATCTGATTTGCCCGACTTGTGGGAAGCCGCCAGAAAGCTGGGCATGGCGACCGCCAACATCGGCCTGCTGACCGATATGATCTGCTGCCCGGGCGGTGATTTCTGCACCCTGGCGAATGCGCGATCCATTCCCTTGGCGAAAGCCATCGCCGAGTGTTTCGATGATCTGGATTTTCAGCACGACATCGGCGACATCGAGATCAATATCTCCGGCTGCATCAATGCCTGCGGCCATCATCACGTCGGTCACATCGGCATCCTCGGCGTGGATAAGGACGGTGAGGAGTGGTACCAGATCCAGCTCGGTGGCGCACAGGGCAATGAAGCACGCCTGGGTAAAGTGATCGGGCGTTCGTTCAGCTTCGAACAGATGCCGGAAGTGATCGCCCGCCTGTTGCAGGTGTACGTGCGCGAGCGATACGACGATGAGCGATTCATCGACACCGTGCGCCGGCTCGGCATCGACCCGTTCAAAGCGGAGGTGTACGGCACGCCTATCGAGGCCGAGGAAGAGCTGAGAGGCCCGGGTTACGGTTTGGTCGGCGATGTGACGCCTTACGCAACCCCCTATTACTCACCCAGATTCTGAGGCCGATATGATCATCAAAAATAAAACGGTGGTGAATGACGATTGGTACGTGCTGCGCTTGGGTGAGAACGACACACCGGAAACCGTGCAGGTGCCGACGGGAAAAATCATTGTGCCGCTGCAAGTTTGGCAGGCGCAGCGCGACACGTTGCAAGCCCGTGCGCAGCTGGGCGTGTGGTTGGGCAGCGCGGAACGCGCGGAAGACTTGCAGCATGATCTGGGCAGGTTTGCCGTGATCGCGGTGGATTTCCCCAAGTTCGCCGATGGTCGGGGTTATTCGATCGCATATCATTTGCGGGTCCGTTTGGGATATCAGGGCGAATTGCGCGCCATCGGTGATGTGCTGCGCGACCAGATGTTCTACATGCAGCGTGCCGGTTTTGATGCGTTCGCGCCGCGCGCCGATAAGGACATCCACGAGGCACTCAAAGGACTGAGTGATTTTTCCGTAACCTATCAAGCGTCGGCAGACGAGGCGCAGCCGCTGTTTCGTCGTGTATCGCGTCGAGGTCAACCATGAGCGAATTGCAAAAGAAGATTGAACAGGTAAAGGAAGTGTTGGCGGAAGCGGTGCGTGATTTTTCGCCGGTGACCTTCGCCAACAGCCTGGGTGCGGAAGACATGGTGCTGACCGATCTCATCGCCAGGTTCCAGCCTGACATCGAGATGTTCAGTCTGGACACCGGTCGCCTGCCGCAAGAGACCTACGACCTGATGCAAGCGGTGCGCGAGCGTTATAGCGTGCCGTTGCATATTTATTTTCCGGAAAGTTCACAAGTGGAAAGCTATGTGGCGCAAAGCGGGGTGAACGGCTTTTACGACAGCGTGGAAAACCGCAAGGAATGCTGCCGTATCCGCAAGGTTCAACCGCTGAAGCGCGCGCTGGTCGGCAAGAAAGCGTGGCTCACCGGGATGCGCCGCGATCAGGCGGTGACACGCGGCAGTTTGGCCGTGTCGTCATTTGATGCCGATCACGGCTTGCAGAAATTCAATCCACTGCTGGATTGGACAAATGCCGAAGTGTGGGAATACCTTAAACAGAATGACGTGCCATACAATAAATTGCACGACCGTTTTTATCCGAGCATAGGTTGCGCACCCTGCACGCGTTCGGTCACGCCCGGCGAAGACATCCGCTCGGGACGGTGGTGGTGGGAAAACCCCGAAAACAAGGAATGCGGGTTGCATGTTGCCCGCATTACGCCAATCAAGCGCGTGTAGTGCTTGTTTTCGGGGTTTCGGTGCAGGGTAATGTCTGCCGCGCAGCGGCTGACGTTAGCCGAAGCCAAAACGAAGCTAAACAAGGAATGCGGGTTGCATGTTGCCCGCATTACGCCAATCAAGCGCGTGTAGTGCTTGTTTTCGGGGTTTCGGTGCAGACTGATGTCGCTTGCGGCGGTAGTCGAAACCAAAATCAAAAAGGACTGCGGGTTACATGTGAGCAAGGTCATGTCACTGAAGCGTGAGTGAATAGACGATGAAAAAAGAATTTGATTTAACAGAAAGCAAACAGCGATGAGCAAACATACTTTTACCCATCTGGATGCGTTGGAAAGCGAGTCCATCCACATCATGCGCGAGGTCGCGGCGGAATGTAAGAATCCCGCGCTGCTATTCTCCGGCGGCAAGGACTCCATCGTCATGTTGCGCCTCGCCGAGAAGGCGTTCCGCCCCGCGAAGTTCCCCTTTCCGCTGGTGCACATCGACACCGAGCACAATTTTCCGGAAGTCATCGCCACGCGCGACAAGCTGGCTGCCGACTTGGGCGAGCGGCTCATCGTGCGCTCGCTGGAAGATTCGATCAGGCGCGGCACCATCGTCATCAAGAACCCCGACTTGCCGCGCAATCCTTTTCAGTCCGTGACGCTGCTGGAGACCATCGCCGAGTTCGGTTTTGATGCCTGCATGGGCGGCGCGCGGCGCGACGAGGAGAAGGCGCGCGCCAAGGAACGTATTTTTTCCTTCCGCGACGAGTTCGGTCAGTGGGACCCGAAGAACCAGCGTCCAGAATTGTGGGACATCTACAACACCCGCGTGCACAGCGGCGAGAACATCCGCGTGTTCCCGATCAGCAACTGGACCGAGATGGACATCTGGCAATATATCGGCCGCGAACAACTGCATATCCCCAGCATCTACTACGCGCACGAGCGTGAAGTGATCCGCCGTAACGGCATGCTGGTGCCGATCTCGGATTTGGTCAAACCCAAGCCGGGTGAAAAAGTCGAAGTGGCGACGGTGCGTTTCCGTACGGTGGGCGACGTGACCTGTACCGCGCCGGTGGAGTCGAACGCACGCACCGTGGACGAGATCATCGCAGAGACCGCGTCCACACGCATCACCGAGCGCGGCGCGACGCGCATGGACGACCAGACTTCGGATGCGTCGATGGAGCTGCGCAAAAAGGAAGGCTACTTCTAATAAAAAAATTTCTCACGCGGAGACGCGGAGGACGCGGAGAAAATCATCTCCTGTGCTTTTACGCCCCCGCGACCTCCGCGCCTCCGCGTGAACTAATAAATAAGGATTTCAACATGAGCACCACCACACAACTATTACGTTTCATCACTGCGGGTTCCGTCGACGACGGCAAGAGCACTTTGATTGGACGCTTGCTGCACGACTCCAAATCGATTTTTGAAGATCAGTATTCGGCCATCTCCAAGACCAGCGAGAAGCGCGGCATGACGGCGGTCGATCTGTCCCTGCTCACCGACGGTTTGCAGGCCGAGCGCGAGCAGGGCATCACCATCGACGTGGCGTACCGCTATTTCGCCACGCCCAAACGCAAGTTCATCATCGGCGACACGCCGGGGCACGAGCAGTACACGCGCAACATGGTCACCGCCGCGAGCACCGCGAATCTGGTGGTCATCCTGATCGACGCGCGCCGGGGTGTGCTGGTGCAGACGCGCCGCCACACCTATCTGGCGAGTCTGGTCGGCGTGCCGCACGTGGTGCTGGCGGTAAACAAGATGGATATGGCGGATTATTCGCAAGCGCGTTTCGACGAGATCGTCGCCGAGTACAAGGCGTTCGCCGCGCAACTCAATCTGCATGATGTGACCTGCATCCCCTTGTCCGCGCTGGTTGGCGACATGGTGGTGGATCGGGGCGACAAGCTGAACTGGTATCAAGGTCCGACGCTGATGGAAAAGCTGGAAAGCGTGGAGATCGACCACGACGTGAACACCACCGATTTTCGCTTCCCGGTGCAATGGGTATGCCGTCCGCAAACCGAGGAATATCACGACTTCAGGGGCTTCATGGGGCGCATCGAAGCGGGCGAAGTGTCGGTGGGTGACGAGATCACCGTGCTGCCATCCGGCCGCAGCAGCAAAGTGAAAGAGATCGTCACGCTGGATGGAAACTTGCAGACCGCCTTCGCGCCGCAATCCATCACCATCACGCTGAATGACGAGATCGACATCTCGCGCGGGGACATGTTTGCCAAAGCGGATTATTTGCCGACCGTCGCCAAAGAATTCGCGGCGATGCTGTGCTGGTTGTCGGAAACACCACTGGACAAGAACCGGAAATATCTGGTCAAGCACACCACGCGCACGGCGAAGTGCCTGTTCTCCAGTATCGATTACCGCGTCGATGTGAATACCCTGGAGCAGCATGCCAATCCGGCCGTGAACATGAACGACATCGTTCGTGTGGCAATGAAGGTGCAGCAACCGTTGGCATTCGATCACTACAAGCGCAATCGCGCCAGCGGCAGCTTCATCGTCATCGACGAGGCGAGCAACAACACCGTTGCGGCGGGAATGATCGTTTAGCGAGCGGCATCGTAGTCATTTTTCATCAGCTGGCGTCGCAGGCATATCAATTGCTTGCAACGCCAGTTTAGATTTTGTGCGCGTGGGGTTTTCCGGTATCATCGCGCCTTACAAAAAAATTGTCCGGACACCCGCATGACCAAGTACATCTTCATCACCGGCGGCGTTGTTTCTTCTTTGGGGAAGGGCATCGCCGCCGC
Organism: Gallionella sp.; assembly: GCA_013044075.1. Classification (GTDB taxonomy): domain Bacteria; phylum Pseudomonadota; class Gammaproteobacteria; order Burkholderiales; family Gallionellaceae; genus Gallionella. Next base: position 5,700 of record JABEVG010000054.1, on the reverse strand, counting down.
TTCTTTGGCGGCCATCCTCGAGTCGCGCGGCCTGCGCGTGACCATGCTCAAGCTCGATCCCTACATCAACGTCGATCCGGGCACGATGAGCCCGTTTCAGCACGGCGAGGTGTTCGTCACCGAGGACGGCGCGGAGACCGATCTGGATCTCGGCCATTACGAACGTTTTATCACCGCCAAGATGCGCAAGGCAAATAACTTCACCACCGGGCAGATCTACGAGAGCGTGATCCGCAAGGAGCGGCGCGGCGAATATCTGGGCAAGACGGTGCAGGTCATCCCGCATATCACCAACGAGATACAGGCCTTCGTCGAGCGCGGCGCGGCGGCCTATCACGGCGACAAGGCCGATGTGGCCATCGTCGAGATCGGCGGCACGGTGGGCGACATCGAGTCATTACCGTTCCTGGAAGCGGCGCGTCAGATGGGTTTGCGCATGGGGCGCAACCAGGTCGCGTATGTGCACCTGACGCTGGTGCCATACATCGCGACTGCGGGCGAGTTGAAGACCAAGCCCACCCAGCATAGCGTGCAGAAGTTGCGCGAGATCGGTATCTTCCCGACCGCGTTGCTGTGTCGTGCCGACCGTCCGATTCCCGATGATGAGCGCGCCAAGATCTCGCTGTTCGCCAATGTGCGCGAAGAGGCGGTCATCTCGATGTGGGATGCCGACAGCATCTACAAGATCCCGCAGATGCTGCATGCGCAGGGGCTGGACCGTATCGTCTGCGAGGAGCTGGCATTCAACGATTTGCCGCCTGCCGATTTGTCGGTATGGGCCAAGCTGGTCACCGCGCTGGAGAACCCCACGCATCAGATCACCATCGGCATGGTCGGCAAGTATGTCGATCTCACCGAATCCTACAAATCTTTGATCGAAGCCCTGCGTCACGCGGGCATCCACACTTCGACCAAGGTAAACATCGAATACATCGATTCCGAAGCATTGGAAACCTCCGGTATCAGCGGCTTGACGCATTTCGATGCCATTCTCGTGCCCGGCGGTTTCGGCGTGCGCGGCACGGAAGGCAAGATCGCCGCGATCCGTTATGCGCGCGAGAACAAGATCCCTTATCTGGGCATCTGTCTCGGTATGCAGTTGGCGGTCATCGAATATGCGCGCCATGTTGCGGGTATGAAGGATGCGAACAGCACCGAGTTCAATATGGAAACCGAGCATCCGGTGGTGGCGTTGATCACCGAATGGATGGACAGAGACGGCAAGGTTGCGACGCGCAGTGCCGATTCTGACTTGGGCGGTACCATGCGTCTGGGGTCGCAACGTTGCCCGATCAAGGCCGGTACGCTGGCACAGCGCATCTATGGTGATGATGTGAATGAGCGCCATCGTCATCGTTACGAGGTGAACAATCATTACGTGCCCGCGCTGGAAAAATCCGGCCTGATCATCTCGGCACGCACACCAAGCGAAGATTTACCCGAAATCATGGAGCTTCCGCAGAGCATGCACCCCTGGTTCGTGGGCGTGCAGTTCCACCCTGAATTCACCTCCACACCGCGTGCCGGACATCCTTTGTTCAAGGCGTTCGTGGAAGCCGCTTTGCAACGCAAGGAATCCGCCAAATGAAATTATGTGATTTCGAAGTCGGCTTGGATAAACCGCTGTTCCTGATCGCCGGGCCTTGCGTGATCGAATCGCAACAGATGGCTATCGATACTGCGGGCAAGTTGCAGGAGATGTGCCGCGAGCTGGGCATCCCGTTCATCTATAAATCGTCTTACGACAAAGCCAATCGTAGCTCCGGAAAATCGTTTCGCGGTTTCGGCATGGAGGCGGGACTGAAGATATTGTCCGAAGTCAAAGCGCAACTCGGTGTGCCTGTCCTGACCGATGTGCACAGCATCGAAGAGATAGAGCCGGTCGCATCTGTGGTCGATGTGTTGCAGACCCCCGCGTTTCTGTGCCGCCAGACCGACTTCATCCATGCAGTGGCGAAGTGCGGCCGTCCGGTGAACATCAAGAAGGGACAGTTCCTGTCGCCCTGGGATATGAAGAACGTGGTGGACAAGGCACGCGAAGCCAGCGGTGCGGATAACATCATGGTGTGCGAGCGCGGTGCTTCGTTCGGTTATAACAATCTGGTATCCGATATGCGCTCACTGGCGGTGATGCGCAACACCGGCTGCCCAGTGGTGTTCGATGCCACGCATTCGGTGCAACTGCCGGGCGGACAAGGCTTGGTGTCGGGCGGTCAGCGCGAGTTCGTGCCGGTGCTGGCGCGCGCGGCAGTCGCGGCGGGTGTGGCGGGCGTGTTCATGGAGACGCATCCCAATCCGAGTCAGGCACTATCGGACGGTCCGAACGCGTTCCCGCTGGGACATCTGAAGGTGCTGTTGCAGACGCTGAAAGCCATCGACGCGATGGTGAAACAGCAAGGACTCATCGAAGAAAAGATTGATTTGAAAAACGTGTAGGGTGGGCTAAAAATCCAAATTTCGTCGCGATGCTGTGTTGCTCACAAAAAATCACTCCTAACATATTCGCTATATGCGTCGTCGTAATTTTTTGTTTGCGCCTTGCCTAGCTTAGAAATTTGAATTTTTGAGAACTCTGTAATTAAAAGTGAAGAAGGAATAAAAAGTATGAGTGCAATTGTTGATGTGATCGCCCGTGAGATTTTGGATTCGCGTGGCAACCCCACCGTAGAAGCCGACGTGTTGTTGGAGTCCGGCGTGATGGGACGCGCGGCCGTGCCTTCCGGTGCGTCCACCGGAACCAAAGAAGCCGTCGAGCTGCGCGATGGCGACAAGCAACGCTATCTGGGCAAGGGCGTGTTGAAAGCGGTGGAGTATGTGAACACCGAAATCGCCGAAGCCATCATCGGGCTGGATGCCTCCGAACAAGCCTTCATCGATCAGACCATGATCGAGCTGGATGGCACGGAAAACAAATCTCGCCTGGGCGCGAACGCGATCCTGGCGGTGTCCATCGCGGTGGCCAAAGCGGCGGCGGAAGAATCCGGCTTGCCGCTGTATCGCTACTTTGGCGGCGCGGCGCGCATGGAGATGCCCGTACCCATGATGAACGTCATCAACGGCGGCGCGCATGCGACCGGCGGCGGGGACATGCAGGAATTCATGATCGTGCCGGTGGGCGCGCAAAGTTTCCGCGAGGCACTGCGCTGCGGTGCGGAAGTTTTCCATGCCTTGAAAGCTGTGCTGCACCACAAAGGCTTTGCCACCACGGTCGGCGATGAAGGCGGATTCGCCCCGGCTCTCGGTTCCAATGAGGCGGCGTTGAAAGTCATCGTCGAAGCCATAGAAGCCGCCGGTTATGTGCCCGGCGCGGATGTGGCGATCGCGATGGATCCGGCTTCGTCCGAATTCTACAAAGACGGGCACTATCACCTGAAGGCCGACGGACTGGTGTTGAACTCCGCGCAGATGGTGGATATGTACGCGACCTGGGTGGACAAATATCCCATCATCTCCATCGAAGACGGTATGAGCGAGTTGGACTGGGCGGGTTGGAAGCTGTTGACGCAACGCTTGGGCAAGAGCATCCAACTGGTTGGCGATGATGTGTTCGTGACCAACACCAAGATCCTGCGCGAAGGAATCAAGCAGGGCATCGCCAACTCCATCCTGATCAAAGTGAACCAGATCGGCACGCTGACCGAGACCTTCGCCGCGATCGAGATGGCCAAACGCGCGGGCTACACCGCCGTGATGTCGCACCGTTCCGGCGAGACCGAAGACTCCACCATCGCCGATCTGGCGGTGGGCACCAACGTCATGCAGATCAAGACCGGCTCGATGTCGCGCTCGGATCGCATGGCGAAGTACAACCAGTTGTTGCGTATCGAAGAAGACATGGGCAGCAGCGCGTCGTATCCGGGACGCAACGCTTACTACCAACTCAACAAGTAATTTTCAGGACAGAGATTTCGCCCCGACCATCGGGGCGATTTTTTTACAGGCTGATATGCGTGCCATCACCATCATTCTTCTGGTCATCTTGCTGTTGCTCCAGTACCCGCTGTGGCTGGGCAAGGGCGGCTGGCTGAAGGTATGGGATCTGCATCGGCAGGTCGAAGTCCAGCAGCAAGCCAATCAGCAGACCCAAACCCGTAACGCCGTATTGGATGCCGAAGTGCGCGACCTCAAACAGGGCACGGAAGCCATCGAAGAACGCGCCCGCAGCGAACTGGGAATGATCAAACGCGACGAAGTCTTCTATCAGATACTCGACCACCCCGGTGCGCCCAAACCCGCACCATCGCTGCAAGCCGCACAATCCGCCGTATCCGGTGTCATTCACCATACTCCCTGATACCACCGTCTACGCTTCCAGTTACCTGGATATACCAAGAATCTGCATGTTTTCTTTGCTGCCCGTCGTTATAAAAACGCCACGACTCGGCCTTGCGGAGCAAGGCTGATTGTCTAGTCAGTAGCAACGAAAGCTGAATGTTTTGAGATCCCCTTAAGTTTAATTTAATCCGTTGCTGCTTTAATGTCTGCGCAGGTTAAACCGTGACAGGAAATACAACGCATACAGGGACAGCAGCTCATCCGGCCTGTTCGAGTGAGTCATGTTGTTCAAGTGAGCTGCAAAGGCACTGGCGGTTTAAGGAAAAATACTATCCGCGGTATTGCAACCGTGGTCTTTTGGAGATAGCGATGAATCGTATAAAGCATGTCAGTATTTTCGATACCACTTTGCGCGACGGCGAACAGGCACCCGGCTATTCGCTGACAATTGAACAAAAGGTCGGAATCGCGGAAGCGTCCCAAAGATTGGGTGTAAATACCATAGAAACCGGTTTCCCCGCTTCTTCGCCAAAAGATTTCGAGGCGACAATCGAAATATGCAAAGTGTTGAATCGCGCTGCGCCGTGTGGTTTTGCCAGAACTGTTGTCGCTGATATTGATGCGTGTGCACAGTCTATGGCCACAGCTGCACATCCTAAGATACAGCTGGCATCGGTGGGTTCGGACATACACATCAAATACAAGCGTGGCATAACACGTCAACAAGTCATGCAGGAGACGGTGGATGCGATTGATCATGCAAAGCGGGTTGGGTTCAAAGATATCTCGCTGTTAGTTGAAGACGCGACTCGCAGCGATTTTGTATTTATGAAGCAGCTCATTGGTGCTGGCATCGAACATGGCATCGCGTCAATTGTGGTACCAGATACTGTTGGTTATTGCCTGCCCGGCGAATACTACGCGCTGGTAAAGGAGTTAAGAGACTTTGTTGGTGAGGATATTCGAATTTCTGCGCATTGCCACAATGATTTGGGACTGGCAGTTGCGAATAGCATTGCTGGTATCGAAGCCGGTGCCGATGAGGTGCAGGTGACATTGTGCGGTATCGGCGAACGGGCAGGTAACGCAAGCATGGAGGAAATAGTCGCGATTCTTTCTAACAAGGGAGGGTATCTACACAGTACTCATGACATCGTGCAGCACCGGTTGTATGAAACCTGTTCGCTGGTAGCAAATTATCTCAATCTCACCATCCCCTTGCACAAGCCCATTATCGGGCGTAATGCATTTTCGACCGAAGCCGGCATGCATCAACAAGGGATGATGAAGTATCGCTTTACTTACGAGTTCATGCGTGCGGCGGATTTTGGTGCGGAATCCAGGATGATCATAGGCCGCCATAGCGGTCGTCATATCCTGCGCCAACGTCTGGCCGGCGCGGGCATCAAGGATATCGATCACACG
>JABEVG010000053.1 GCA_013044075.1 Gallionella sp. | reverse complement strand
GACTGTTCTCGGTCACCGTTCACTTCTGCACCTTCCCGAAAACCGCGCGGGATTCCTCATGTGCCACACGCCCTGCGGCCCCCCTGATCAGTGCCGTATTTCCACATAAAAACACTGCTACTTGGGCTGCGCCGCGCATTTCAGCCAACCTTGAACCCCTGACAACACTGACGCATTAGCTTTTCAGATCACGCTTCATTTGGTCGAACTCCTCGCGCCTGATCTCGCCGCGCGCATAGCGCTCCTTGAGAATATCGAGCGCGGATTTTTCCTGCTTTCGCTTCCCGCAGGAACCGGAACCCATAGAACATTTCACCAGCATCACAACGCCGACGATCAACAATCCCCAGAACAGCAACATGCCGACGCCCATGCCGCCCCATCCGTACCCACTCATATGCCCCCACATTTCCGCCTCCTTCCCAAAGTTACAGTTTCACGCGGCGCAAGCGCAACGCATTGGTAATCACCGACACCGAACTGAAACTCATCGCCGCCGCCGCGATGATGGGCGAGAGCAGCAACCCGAAAAACGGGTACAGCACGCCTGCCGCGATGGGAATGCCAAGCACATTGTAGATGAAGGCGAAGAATAGATTCTGCCGGATATTTCTCATGGTGGCACGGGACAGACGCACGGCGCGCACGATGCCGTTCAGGTCGCCCTTGACCAGCGTGACGCCCGCGCTTTCCATCGCCACGTCGGTGCCGTTACCCATGGCGATGCCAACTTGCGCCTGAGCCAGCGCCGGTGCATCGTTAGCACCATCGCCCGCCATCGCCACGATGAATCCCTGCGCTTGCAGTTGCTTAACGATGGACGCTTTTTGCTCGGGCAGCACTTCCGCCTCTACCCGGTCTATGCCCAACTTGCGCGCCACCGCCTCCGCCGTGGTGCGGTTATCGCCAGTAAGCATGATGACCTGTATGTTTTCCTCATGCAGGGTGCGGATCGCCTCCAGCGTGGAAGTCTTGACGGTGTCGGCCACGCCGATCGTTCCCGCCGCCTTGCCGTCAATCGCCAGCAGCATCACCGTCTGTCCGTCGCCGCGCAATGTGTCGGCGCGTACAGGCAAGTCATCTGCGTCAATTCTCAGTTCTTCGAATAATTTTAAATTGCCCAGCACGACCATGCGGCCTTCGACGGTTCCTGTCACGCCTTTACCTGTGATCGAACGAAATTCGCTGACCGCCGCAAGCGTGAAGCCTTTTTCCTTCGCACCGTTCACGATCGCTGCCGCCAGTGGATGTTCGCTGGCGCGCTCCAGGCTGGCCCCCAACCGCAGCACTTCGTTTTCATCGTGCCCTGCAACGGCAAACACCGACACCAGTTTGGGTTTGCCTTCGGTCAGCGTGCCGGTCTTGTCCACCACCAGCGTGTTCACCTTCTCCATGGTTTCCAGCGCTTCGGCATTTTTTATCAGCACCCCGGTCTGCGCACCGCGACCGGTGCCGACCATGATAGACATCGGCGTGGCCAAGCCTAATGCGCACGGACAGGCGATAATCAGCACTGCCACCGCGTTAACGATGGCGTGCGAAAGGCGCGGCTCCGGCCCGAAGAGCCCCCATACCGCCAGTGTGACGAGTGCGGACAGCACCACTGCCGGAACGAAATATCCGGCGGTGACATCGGCCAGTCGCTGGATTGGCGCGCGCGAACGCTGTGCCTCGCTCACCATATGCACGATCTGCGCCAGCAGGGTGTCGGAACCGACGCGCTCGGCGCGCATCAGCAGACTGCCGGTACCGTTCACCGTGGCACCGATTAGGCGTGCGCCCATTATTTTTTCGACCGGAATGGATTCGCCGCTTACCATGGATTCATCTAGCGCACTCGCGCCTTCCAGCACCACACCATCCACCGGCACCTTCTCACCGGGACGCACACGTAGCACATCGCCCGGCTGTACTTGCCCCAGCGGTATGTCTTCCTCATTGCCGTCGGTACGCACGATGCGAGCGGTTTTCGGCGCAAGCCCCAACAGCAGTTTAATCGCCGCGCTGGTCTGGCTGCGCGCGCGCAACTCCATCACCTGTCCAAGCAGCACCAATGCCATGATGACTGCCGCAGCCTCGAAATACACCGGCACCAGACCACCCATCGTGTGCATCGTAGGCGGAAATATTCCCGGCAGCAGCATCGCCACCACGCTATACGTCCAAGCCACGCCGACGCCGAGCGAGATCAGGGTAAACATGTTGAGGTTGCGATTAACCAGTGACATCCAGCCGCGCTGAAAAATCGGCCAGCCGCTCCACAGCACCACCGGGGTCGCCAGCGCGAATTCCAGCCATTGTAGCGAGAGCATCGAGATGGATACCGGCATTGCTTGCGGCAACAGGTCGGAACTCATTGCCATCACGAACACCGGCAAGGCCAGCGCCGTGCTGATCCGGAAACGCCGCGTCATATCATTCAGTTCGGTATCGTCTTCTGCTGAAACATTGCGCGGTTCCAGCGCCATGCCGCATATCGGGCAACTTCCCGGCTCGCTGAGCACCACTTCGGGATGCATTGGACAGGTGTATTCGAGCGCACCTGGATCTGATGGAAATTCCGGTTCAAGTGCCATGCCGCACTTCGGACAACTTCCCGGCCCGGGCTGGTGTATTTCCGGATGCATGGGGCAGGTGTAATTTTTGGCGGAGGGGGAGGCAGTGGCGGATTCGGTTACGTCCGTTTTGATGTATGCAGATGGATTCGCCTGAAATTTTTCCAGGCAATGGCGAGAGCAAAAGCGATAATCCTTACCTGCTTGTTCCAGATGATGCGGCTTGTCAGCGGCCACCGTCATGCCGCAAACCGGGTCAATATCGGATGTCATATCCAACTCCTT
>JABEVG010000007.1 GCA_013044075.1 Gallionella sp. | reverse complement strand
TGCCGTTCGTGCTGAGCCTGTCGAAGCACAAGAATCCATTCACATTTCGACAAGCTCAATGCGAACGGATTCTTGGATAAAGAGTGCCGGATCAATAAGCTGGCAAATAACGCCAGCAAAGTCGCTGGTTATGCGCGGGAATGACAAAACCGTATCAATCGGCATTTCATTAGGATAGGGTTGTGCCGCTTGCCTTACCTCTTGTATCGTTGCGCCGCGCCATAAAATCCAAACTGAAATGTCCACGCTAAAGAAATTTTCCATCACCGGCACGGCCGGGAATCTCGAAGGTATCGCACATATCCCCGCAGCCGGCTCTGAGCCGGGGCGCGGGGACGCGCCGCGCGCCCTCGCGGTGGTGGCGCATCCGCTGCCGACCATGGGCGGGACGATGTAGAACAAGGTGGCGGTGACGCTGGCCAAGGCGTATGCCGAGCTCGGTTGCGTGGCGTTGCGCTTCAATTTTCGCGGCGTGGGCGCAAGCGCGGGCGAGTTCACCGGCGGCGCGGGCGAAGAGCAGGACCTGATCGCCGTGGTGAATTACGCACGGGAACAGTTCGGCGACGACCTGCCCGTGCTGCTGTCGGGATTCTCCTTCGGCGGCTATGTCGCCGCGCGGGCCGCGCAGCACCTGCATCCGCAGCATCTGGTATTGGCCGCGCCTGCCGTCGGGCGTTTCGCCATGCCCACGGTCGCACCCGACACCCTGGTCATTCACGGCGAGCAGGACGAAGTTGTGCCGTTGGCGGATGTCCTGGAATGGGCGCGCCCGCAGCACCTGCCCATCGTCGTATTGCCTCAGGCCGGGCACTTCTTTCACGGGCGGCTGACCCAGTTGCGCGACATCGTGCAGCGGCATTTTCGGGGGGTGGAGCTGTGACCAAGCGTATCGTCATTCCCGCGCAGGCGGGAATCCAGATAGTAAAAAAAGTTCCCCGCATAGCGGAACAACATGTTGGTTTTGTTCGCTACGCGAAAATTTTGGTATTACTGGATTCCCGCCTGCGCGGGAATGACACTGTGCTATGAACACCGTCATCCGCGCCCGCAATCTGCAAAAATCCTACGCCGGTCAGCGCGTGGTGGATGGCCTGAATCTGGACATACAACGCGGCGAATGTTTTGGCTTGCTGGGACCGAATGGCGCGGGTAAGACCACCACGCTGCGCTTGCTGTTGGGGCTGATCGCTCCCGATGGTGGCGAGCTGGGTTTGCTCGATCATGCCGTGCCGCAGGATGCGCGTATCGCGCGGCTGCGCGTGGGGGTCGTGCCGCAGTTTGACAACCTCGACCCCGACTTCACGGTGACCGAGAACCTGCTGGTGTATGGCCGCTATTTCGGCATGAGCGATGCACAGATACGCGCGCGCATTCCCGGGTTGCTGGCGTTCGCCAATCTCACTGCCAAGCGCGATGCCAAAGTGCCCACGCTGTCCGGCGGTATGAAACGCAGACTGACTTTGGCGCGCGCGCTGGTGAACGATCCCGACATCATTTTTCTCGACGAGCCCACCACCGGACTCGACCCGCAAGCGCGCCATCTTATCTGGCAACGCCTGCGCGAACTCACCGCGCAAGGCAAGACGCTGCTGCTCACCACGCACTTCATGGAAGAAGCCGAACGCCTGTGCCACCGCCTTGCCGTGATGGACCACGGCAAGCTGATCCAACAGGGCAGTCCGCGCGAATTGATAGAACAAAACATCGAGCCGCAAGTCGTCGAAGTGTTCGGCGAAACCTCTGCGGCTTGGGCCGGGCAACATGCCGCGCACTACGCGCAGCGTTTCGAAACCAGCGGCGAATCGGTGTTCTGCTATGTGCAGGATGCCCAGCCGCTGGTCGCGCATCTGCACACGCAGAACGAACTACGCTATTTGCACAGACCCGCCAATCTGGAGGATGTGTTCCTGAAGCTGACCGGGCGGGAGATGCGCGAATGATGTCGGCAACAACATCCGGGAAAGTCGGTTATGAGCGGTTGGAGGAGATCGGGAACCCCGAACTCGCCGCCGCACGGATGGGCGGGTTGTATCAGGCCAAGGGTTATAACGACGAATGGATAGAGAAGCGCGGCGTGACCGAAATCAAAAATCTGGCAAGCGCATTTTCAGCCAGGAGAGCTACACACAACTCCCCCGAAGCGGTGGTGCGCAAACACTCAAAACATGAAAAATAATCACTACGCTTTGCCGCGTTTCAGCCGCCGCTTCATCCCTATCTGGCGGCGCAATTTCAGGGTGTGGAAGAAGATGGCGGGTTCATCCATCCTCGGGCATCTCGCCGACCCGGTGATCTACATGCTGGGCCTGGGCTATGGTCTGGGCGGCATGCTGCCCAGCATAGCCGGAATTCCCTACATCACGTTTTTAGCCGCCGGCACGGTGTGCTACAGCACCATGAACTCCGCGAGTTTCGAGGCCCTGTATTCGGGCTTCGCGCGCATGCACGAGCAGCGCACCTGGGAGGCGATACTCAACACGCCCATCACGCTGGACGACATCGTGTTCTCGGAGATGGTGTGGGCGGCGAGCAAAAGCCTGCTGTCGGGGCTGGCCGTGCTGGCGGTGATCTGGGTACTGGGCCTGTCCCATTCGCCACTCGTCCTGTGGCTCATCCCGCTCGCCTTCCTAGTCGGGCTGTGCTTCGCCGCGCTGGGGCTGATCATGACCGCGCTCGCTCCGGGATACGACTTCTTCATGTACTACTTCACGCTGGTCATCACGCCTATGGTGATATTATGCGGCGTGTTTTTTCCGGTCGCGCAGTTGCCGGTATGGTTGCAAAGCGTGTCGGCATGGTTGCCGCTCACGCACGCGATCGATCTCGCCAGGCCGCTATTGACCAACACCATCCCCGCGCAATTCGTCTGGCACATCGCCGTGCTGGCGGGCTACGCGCTACTGGGGTTCTATGTGGCACTGGTGTTGTTCCGGCGCAGGCTCTCCCAATAAGGAATCCGTATGTTGTGGCTTAAAGCGTTTCATATCGTCGTCGTCGTCAGCTGGTTCGCCGGGCTGTTTTATTTGCCGCGTCTGTTCGTCAATCACGCGATGGCGACCGAGCCCGCCGAGATCGCGCGCCTCAAGCTGATGGAAGGCAAGCTGTATCGTTTCGTTACGCCCATCTCCTGGCTGGTGCTGGTCTCGGGCGTGTGGCTGTGGCTGGGTTTTGGTTTTGGCGGCGGCTGGCTGCACGCGAAATTGTTTTTGGTGCTGTTGCTGTTCGGCTACCACCATTACTGCGGCAAGCTGGTCAGACAATTCGCCGCCGACCAGAACACGCGCAGCCATGTTTTCTACCGCTGGTTCAATGAAGTGCCGGTGCTCATGCTGGTCGCCATTGTGATTCTGGTTGTCGTCAAACCGTTTTAACTGCCCACGCTCCGCACTAAATAAACCTCTCAAAATTTATTTTTTGGGATGGAACGCAAGGAGCCGCGCAGCGAATGACGCGGGCATATCAGATTGATAGACTAGGAATGAGCGAGCACGCGACACCGCGATACGCCCAAAAAATAAATTTTGAGAGGTTCCCAGATGCCTGATTTTTTTGCTCCTTGTCCACGCGGTTTAGAAGCCATCCTCCATGGTGATTTGGAGAGCATGGGCGCGACGAACGTGAAGACCACCGAGGGTGGCGTGCATTTTTTTGGCGACTGGGAATTATGCTATCGCGCCAATCTGCAAAGCCGGGTGGCGAGCCGCATCCTGTGGCGCGTCGCGACTTCAAAATACGCCAGCGAGCAGGACATCTACCAGGCGGCGTTTAAGATGCACTGGCAGAACTGGTTCGATGTGACGCACACGATACGCGTGCATGTCACCGCGATACGCTGCCCGCTCAAGAGCCTGGAATACATCACGCTGCTCATCAAGGACGCGGTGTGCGACCGTTTCCGCGCGCACTGCAACGAGCGTCCCAGCGTGGACACCCTGAACCCGGACGTCCGCATCCACACCTTCATCGAAGACGACAACATCATGTTGTACGTGGACACATCGGGCGACGCGCTGTTCAAACGCGGCGTGCGGTCGCACACCAACATCGCGCCGATCCGCGAGAATCTGGCCGCCGGAATCCTGCGTCTGGCCGGCTGGCAACCCGGCACGCCGCTGCTCGACCCGATGTGCGGCAGCGGCACGTTCCTGCTCGAGGCGGCGCAGATGTCGCTCAACATCCAGCCCGGAATTGCGCGGCGTTTCGGGTTCGAGAATCTCAAGAATTTCGATGCGCCCAAGTGGCAGGCGATGCGCGAGCAGGCCATCGCCGCGCAACTGCCGCCCAGGCCGTTGGACATCTACGGCAGCGACCTGTACGGCGACGCGCTGAAGACCGCCTGGCGCAATTTGCACGAGGCGGGTTTGTCCGATTGCGTGGAACTCAAGCAGGCCAACGTGTTGGAGATCTCCGCGCCCGCGCCACACGGCGTGCTGGTGGCCAATCTGCCTTACGGTGAGCGGATGGGCGAGCTGGATGAACTGGCCGAACTGTATCCGAAACTGGGGGACGCGCTGAAGCAGAAATTCGGCGGGTGGACGGCTTATCTGTTCACCGCCGACAAGGCGATCCTGAAGTTGATGCGCTTGTCACCGTCGCGGCGCACGCCGTTGTTCAACGGCGCGATCGAATGCCGCTTGCTGCAATACAAGATCGTATCCGGCAGCAACCGCAAAGAACCGAATACCAAAGTGAGTTCCTAGAGAGCACCCATCACGCAGTTACGCCCGGCCTGCTTGGCGCGGTACATCGCCTGATCGGCCTGTTTCAGCATGGCCTCGGCATCCGCCTGATTGCCGTAACTGGCATGTCCCACGCTGACGGTCACCGGGCGATGCGGCCAGCTGGCCTGCTCGATCTTGTAGCGGACGCGCTCGGCGATCTGCAGTGCGCCCTCGCTGTCGGTCTCGGGCAACACGATGACGAATTCCTCTCCCCCGTAACGTGCCACGAAATCCGGCTGGCGCGCATCGCGTGAAATGATCGCGGCCACGAGCCGCAACACCTGATCACCCGCCTGATGCCCGTAGGTATCGTTGTATGACTTGAAGTCATCGACATCCAGCAGCAGCAGGCTGAGCGGCTGCGAATAGCGGAAGGCACGCTCCCATTCGGCGGTCAGGCTGTGTTCCAAGGCGCGCCGGTTGTGTACCTGCGTGAGCGGGTCGGTCAGGGTTTGTTCGGTCAATGCCAGATTCAGCCGGTTCAATTCCTGATCGGCGCGTTGCAAGGTGAGCAGCGTTTTGCGCAGCTCCAATTGCGCCATCACCTGACGCCCAAGGCGGAATAATGCCGACTTCGCCGCCGCATCCAGATCGCGGGGTTGCGTGTCGATCACGCACAGCGTGCCAAGCACTGCGCCCGCCTGCGTCACCAGTGGCACACCCGCGTAGAAGCGTATGTAAGGCGCGCCCGTGACCAGACGATTATCGGCAAAGCGCGGGTCGTTCAGCGTGTCGTTGACCGCCAGCATGTCATCCGGTCGCAGCAGTGCATGCGTACAGAAGGCATCCATGAGCGGCGTTTCACTCACGTCCAGACCGACTCTTGATTTGAACCACTGGCGCGATTCGTCTATCAGTGAAACCAGGGCGATGGGAGTCTGGCAGATGTAAGCCGCCAGATGGGTGATGTCGTCATATGCCTGCTCGGGCAGCGTGTCCAGGATCCTGTATTCGCGGAGCGCGTTGAGCCGTTCGATCTCGTTCTTGGGGGGCACGGCTTGCACGATGGTGTCAGGTCATCCTCAGGTTTTCGGTTCCGCTCAGCACGTTGCGGTCCAGGTTGTTCTTGCTCTCCAGCTTGATGCGCAAGCGCAGGTCGTTCACCGAGTCGGCATTCTTCAGCGCGTCCTCGTAGGAGATCTTGCCCGCCTCGTAGAGATCGAACAGGGACTGGTCGAAAGTCTGCATGCCCAGCTCGCGCGATTTGCCCATCACACTCTTGATCGAGTGCACCTCGCCCTTGAAGATCAGGTCGGAGATCAGCGGCGAATTCAGCAGGATCTCCATCGCGGGCACACGTCCCGCCCCGTCGCGGTTGGAGATCAAACGCTGCGAGATGAGTGCCTTGACGTTGAGCGACAGATCCATCAGCAATTGTTCGCGACGTTCTTCCGGGAAGAAGTTGATGATGCGGTCCAGTGCCTGATTGGCACTGTTGGCGTGCAGGGTCGCCATGCACAGATGGCCGGTTTCGGCGAAGGCCACCGCATATTCCATGGTCTCGCGGTCGCGGATTTCGCCGATCAGGATCACGTCGGGTGCCTGGCGCAGGGTGTTTTTCAGCGCGGCTTGCCAGGAGTCGGTATCCACCCCGACTTCGCGGTGCGTGACGATGCAGTTCTTGTGCTCGTGCACGAACTCCACCGGGTCTTCGATGGTGATGATGTGCCCGAAGCTGTTCTGGTTGCGGTGTCCCAGCATGGCCGCCAGGGTGGTGGACTTGCCGCAACCTGTCGCGCCGACCAGGATCACCAGCCCGCGCTTGGTCATCACGATGTCTTTGAGCACCTCCGGCATGCCCAACTGGTCCAGCTCGGGGATCTTGGTGGTGATGGTACGCAGCACCATGCCCACGCGCTGCTGCTGCATGAACACGTTGACGCGGAATCGGCCGATACCCTGCGGATTGATGGCGAAGTTGCATTCGTGGCTGGACTCGAATTCGGCTGCCTGCCTGTCGTTCATCAGGCTGCGCGCCAATTCCTGGGTGTGCTGCGAGGTCAGCAGCTGGCTGGACACGGGGGTCATTTTCCCGTCCACCTTGAATGCGGGCGGAAACCCCGCCGTGATGAACAAGTCGGACGCTTTCCGGCTCACCATGCCACGCAGCAGATTGTGGACTAACTCGTTGGCCTGATCTCTTTCCATGATGATTTCCTGACGTGTCGTGGTTAGCCGGGGAACATGTCTTTGTTCATCGCCTTGCCGCGCGCTTCCGCCGGGGCGATTGCACCACTTTTCACCAGTGTGCTGAGGCATTGATCCAGCGTCTGCATGCCTATCCCCTGGCCGGTCTGGATGGCGGAATACATCTGCGGCACTTTTGCTTCGCGGATCAGGTTGCGGATCGCGGGGGTGCAGATCATGATCTCGTGCGCCGCGACCCGGCCCGAGCCGTCCTTGGTCTTGAGCAGGGCTTGCGAGATCACCGCGCGCAGCGACTCGGACAACATGGCGCGCACCATTTCTTTTTCATCGGCGGGGAACACGTCGATGATACGGTCTATGGTCTTGGCTGCCGAACTGGTGTGCAGCGTGCCGAACACCAGGTGGCCTGTCTCCGCAGCGGTCATCGCCAGGCGGATGGTTTCCAGGTCGCGCATCTCGCCCACCAGGATCACGTCCGGGTCCTCGCGCAGGGCGGAACGCAAAGCGTTGTTGAACGACAGCGTGTGCGGCCCGACTTCGCGCTGGTTGATCAGGCATTTTTTACTTTCATGCACGAATTCGATCGGATCTTCCACCGTCAGAATGTGACCCATTTCTTTTTCGTTGATGTAATTGACCATCGCCGCCAGCGTGGTCGATTTACCCGAGCCGGTCGGGCCGGTCACCAGCACCAGTCCGCGCGGAGTATCGGCGATATCGGTAAATATCTTCGGAGCTCTGAGATCTTCCAGTGTCAGCACCTTGGACGGGATGGTACGCATGACTGCCGCCGCGCCGCGCTGTTGCACGAAGGCATTGACACGAAAGCGCGCGAGGTTGGGAATCTCGAAGGAAAAATCGACCTCCTTGTTTTCCTCGTAGAACTTGCGTTGCCCGTCGTTCATGATGTCGTACACCATGGCGTGCACTTCCTTGTGGTCCATGGCGGGCAGGTTGATGCGGCGCATGTCGCCGTGTACCCGTATCATCGGTGGCAGACCCGAAGAAAGATGCAGGTCGGAAGCCTTGTTCTTCACGCCAAAAGCAAGCAGCTCGGTGATATCCATTATAATCTTCCCTGTTTCGTGAGACGGCGGTCAGCCGGGTAATTTGAGGAGGGGGCAGCGCGTGGGATTATGACTACAATCGCTTCTAACTTGCAAGCCGTGCGCACCGCCATCGCCTCTGCCGCCGAGGATTACGGGCGAGCGGAACACGACATCGAACTGCTCGCGGTCAGCAAGAATTTTCCGGCGAATGCGATACGCGCAGCCTACCACGCGGGACAACGTCGCTTTGCGGAAAATTACGCGCAAGAGGCGTTGGACAAGATGACCGCACTCGGTGACTTGCCGCTGGAATGGCATTTCATCGGTCCGCTGCAAAGCAACAAGACCCGCGCCATCGCGGAACATTTTGTCTGGGTACACAGCGTGGACAGGTTGAAAGTCGCCGAAAGATTGTCCGCGCAGCGGCCCGAGGGTTTGCCGCCGCTGCAAGTGTGTCTGCAAGTCAATATCAGCGATGAAGCAAGCAAGAGCGGCGTGATACCGGCGCAGGCGGATGAGCTGGCACTGCGGATCGCGTTGCTACCGCGCTTGACTTTGCGCGGGCTGATGGCGATTCCCGCACCCGGCGCGGATTTCGCCGCGCAACGTTCGGCTTTCGCGGCGTTGCGCAGTCTGCGCGACCGGCTGAATCAGCAGGGCCTGCAACTGGACACGTTATCCATGGGCATGTCGCACGACTACCGCGCGGCGATCGCCGAAGGCGCGACGATGGTGCGCATCGGCACGGCGATTTTTGGCGAGCGGACCAGGCACGAAAATTCTTCAATCCCGGAATCCACCGGGGACACAAAGCCTGTATAGAGTCAATTTTTAGAGAGAATGAAATGACCACAAAAATTTGTTTCATCGGCGGCGGCAATATGGCAACCGCATTGATAGGCGGAATGCTGGGCCGGGGCTACAGTGCCAGCCGGATCAGCGTGGTGGAGATCGATGTGAAGAATTGCCAGCGTTTACACGATGAATTTTCCGTTCTCGCCTTTGAAGATCTGGCCTCCGGGATCGCCGGCAGTGCCACCATCGTGCTCGCGGTGAAGCCGCAACAGATGCATCAGGTCGCGCTGCAACTCGCCCCGTTGCTGAAAGGGCAGTTGCTCATTTCGATTGCGGCCGGCATACGCGGTCACGACCTGGCGCGCTGGACGAACAACCAGGCGGTGGTGCGCGCCATGCCCAACACCCCGGCCCTGATACGCAGCGGCATGACCGGCCTGTTCGCGCTGCCAGCGGTGACTGCGAAGCAGCGCGAACAGGCGCAAAGCATCCTGTCCGCCGTAGGCAAGATCCTGTGGCTGGAAGACGAAGCCATGCTGGACGCGGTCACCGCGATCTCCGGCAGCGGTCCGGCCTACGTGTTCTATCTCATTGAGGCGATGCAGGCCGCAGCGGTCGGGTTGGGATTGAGTGCCGAGGATGCGCGTCTGCTCAGTTTGGAAACCTTTCTGGGCGCAAGCAAACTGGCTGAAACCAGCCCGGAAGATGTCGCCATTTTGCGCCAGCGCGTGACTTCCAAGAACGGTACGACCGAGCGCGCCCTGCTGAGTCTGGCCGAGAATCATGTTGCGCAACATCTCGCGACAGCGGCGCAAGCGGCGGCGGCGCGCGCGAAAGAGATGGGCGACGAATGGGGTAATGTTTGATGCTGAACACCACGCTGCAATTTTTACTCGATGTGTTCGTGCAAGGCTTTGCCTGCATCTTGCTGTTCCGCTTTTTATTGCAATGGCTGCGCGCACCGATGCGCAACCCGTTCGGCGAGGCGTTGATGTCGCTGACCAATTTCATCGTGTTGCCGGCACGCCGCTACATCCCTTCGGTCTGGCAGCTGGACAGCGCGACGCTGTTGTTCGCCGTGCTGGTCGAGCTGCTCTATCTGGGTTTGCTGCTGTGGTTGCAAGGCTATCCTTACGCGCATTTCCCGTGGCTGGCCCTGCTGGTGTGGAGCGTCGTCAAGCTGCTGGCCATGAGCGTGTATCTGCTGATGAGCGCGCTGGTGGCGCAGGCCATCCTGTCTTGGGTTAACCCCTACACGCCGCTCGCCCCGTTGCTGCATGCCATCACGCAACGCTTCCTGCAACCCATACGGCGTGTCGTTCCCCTGCTGGGCAATGTCGATCTCTCTTCGTTGATCCTGCTGGTCCTCTGCCAGCTCATACTGATCGTGCCGGTGGCGATGCTGGAAAGTCTGGCGGCGCGCCTGCTCTGATGCCCCCCCTCTGGTTCCGCGTTCATGATGGTGTGCTCACCGTCACCCTGCATGTGCAACCGGGGGCGAAGCGCACCGAGATTGTCGGTCTGCATGGCGACGCGCTGAAAATAAAATTAGCCGCACCGCCGGTGGAAGGCAAAGCCAACGAGGCTTTGCTGCGCTACATCGCGGAACGGTTCGGCGTGCCATTGCGCAACGTGGAGCTCAAACAGGGCGGGCAGTCGCGGCACAAAGTGGTGGCGGTCAGCGGCAGCACGGTCAGCCCCGAGCATCTGCTCAAGCAGACATGAGCCGGACACTCGAGACGACTACGCGTTGCGCCTGCCCAGCATCACGATGCGGCATCCGCCATCCTTGGCCAGATTGGCATTCAGCACCACATTCAGGCGGACATCGTTTTCGCCCGCGAGCTCCAGGTCGAGGCCGCTGATGCTTTTTGCCTCCTGGAGATGCCGATAACTGGCCGGAAAGGTCTTGGCACTGGCCGGGGTCAGCAGTTCGGTAAAGGGCTCGCCCAGCACCGCTTCGCGGCTGCGTCCCAACCACGCCAGTGCGGTGTCGTTGATCTGGATGAGTATGCCAGCCGCATCGAGGGTGAGATAAGCGCAGGGCGCGTTTTGCACCAGGTCGGCGGATAGATCGGCGGATTTTTTGAGCGCGCTCCCGGCCTGCGTACACGCGTCCAGCCTGGCCGCCAGATTGGCGTTGGCCGAATTGAGTACAGCCGCCTGTTTCTCGAATTGCTGGGTGCGCAATGCCACCAGGTCCTCGATACGGCGGCGATGCAGGCGCAACTCCTCTTCGACCAGTTTGTCCTTGGTGATGTCGATCAGGATACCTTGCAGCAACAGCGGCGATCCCGATTCATCGTGTACCACGCTCGCCTCGTCGAGGAACCAGCGCACTTCGCCGTCGCGGTTGAACAGGCGGTACTCGCAGCGCAACGGACCCCCGGTGGCGCGCACCGTATCGAATGCCTCCAGGGCCGAGGCCCGGTCATCGGGGTGGATATAACTGCGCAACGCGCCGATGTGCGCGACCCATTCCTCGGGGGAGTAACCCAGCGTGCTGAGTTGCGGACTGACGTAGAGCAACTTGCCGGGTGTGTCCATCGCGGCGGTATAGGTGATTGCCGGTATCTGCTCGACCAGAATGCGATACCGGGCCTCGGCCTGAGCCAGCCGCGCCTCCATCAGTTCTTTTTCCCGCAATGACTGCCGCTCGCGCAGCACGCGCTGGATGACGGTGGGGAGCAGCTCCAGATACTGGTGGTGGGGGTCTTTGACCAGATAGTCCTGTGCGCCGCGCTTCATGGCCTCGACTGCCACAGCGGTGTTGTCGGCACCGGTGAGCATGATGACCGGCACCGAAAGATTCCCCATCACGTTCCTCAGTTCGACCAGAAACTCCAGGCCGTTCAAGTCGGGCAGCTGGTAATCGAGCAGCACGCAGTCCGGCTCTTGAGCCTGTACTTTCTGCAAGCCTTCGCGCGCGGTCTCGGCTTCATCGAGCACCAGTTCGTAGTCCTGCGCACCCCGTGAAAAAGAACGGCGACAGGCCATGCGATCGATCGTGTCGTCTTCCACGATGAGTACGTGTATCTTGGGTTTGTTCATTGCGGTACCTCGCTGATTGTCCAATAAGCGTTCAAAGTGCGCATGACTTTGACGAACTGCCGGTAATCCACCGGCTTGGCCATATAACCCGCCACGCCCAGGTCGAAGCTCTGCATTTTGTCCTGCTGCTCTTCGGACGTGGTCAGCACCACCACCGGGATGCGCTTGAGCAGATCATCCTGCCTCAATTCCTTCAAGAACTCGATGCCGTTCATGACGGGCATGTTCAGGTCGAGCAGAATGACGCACGGTCGCCCGTTGTCCGGATCGCGCAGGAATTTCAGGGCTTCCTCGCCGTTCTCGCGATCCAGCACCGGGTTGGTGACGTGTATCTCTTTCAGGGCGCGCCTGACCGTCATGACATCCACCTGATCGTCTTCCACCAGCAGGATAGGTTTGTCGCTGATCTTCATATTCCGTCTCCGAAGTTGGTGAATTGCGTCACCGGCGCGCGCGGCAGGGTGAAGAAAAAGGTGCTGCCCGCGCCGAACTCGGACTCGACCCACACCGATCCGCCGTACATTTCCACGATCTTCTTGACCAGAGCCAGACCGACACCGGTGCTTTCCACGCGGTCGCGCGGGGCCAGGGTCTGGAACAACTGGAAGATTTTTTCAAAATGCTGTTGCCTGATGCCCGGACCATTATCGGCAACGCTGAAGTGCCAAGATTCTTCTTCGGTGCGGCAAGCGATATGGATCCTGCCCTCGGGCTTGTCCATGTATTTGATCGCGTTCGACACCAGGTTCTGGAACACCTGCAGGATGCGGGTCGGTTCGGTGACGACCGTCGGCAGGGGGGACGCAATGGTGACCGTGATGTTCGCCGGTGGTGCGAGCGAATCGATCACATCATGCACCAGCCTGTCGAGATCCACCGCGACCAGCGTCTCAGTGACCCGTCCCACCCGCGAATACAACAAGATCCCGTCGATCAACGCATCCATGCGATGTACCCGGCCGACCAGCAGGCGCATCTGTTCTTTGCCCGCCTCATCGAGCTTGTCCGCATAATCGATGGACAACCATTCCGCCAGCGAACTGATGGCGCGCAACGGGGCTTTGAGGTCGTGCGACACCACATAGGCGAAGTTTTTCAGCTCCTCGTTGGCTTTCTCCAGTTCGTGCATCAGGAGTATCCGCCGCTGCTCCTCCTGCTTGCGTCGGCTGATGTCGCGTACGAATCCGGTGAACAAGCGCAGCTCGCCCAGACGCGTTTCGCCCACCGACAGTTCCATGGGAAAGGTCGTGCCATCCTTGCGCTGTGCTATCACCTCGCGACCGATGCCGATGATTTTTTTCTCGCCGGTCAACAGGTAGAGTGCCAGATAATCGTGGTGTGCCTCGTGGTGCGGTGAAGGCATCAGTATCGATATATTCTGACCCAGCACTTCGGCCTCGTTGTAGCCGAACATGCGCTCGGCGGCAGGGTTGAAACGCTCGATGAGACCGTGTTCGTTGATGGTGACGATGCCATCCACGGCGGTGCGCACCATCACCTTGAGCTGCTCCTCCTCGTTGCGGTGCAGCGTTTCCACGATTTGTTCCCGCTCGTGTATGTGCGCGACCAATGGACGGAACAGGAAGAAATAGAGCGCGGGTGAAATCAGCGCGACCAGCAGCGTGGCATCCAGGATCGCCAGTTCGAATTCGGAATGCTGCGGCAGATAGCGCAGCACCAGCATCACCGCAGCTTCGGAAACAAAAACGGACAGGGCGACGACAAAAAAGATCGAAGCGGGGGACTTTGAAAGGAACGACTGTTTCTGCTGGCTATTCATCGCACCTCCCGTTGTTTGATGCTGCATTATAGAGCAACGCGGTCGGGGAAATATCCTCACTGTCCCCATAGCGATCGGATAAAATCGCCCATTCTTGAACATCTTGTTTTGGCCGGCGACCCGGGTTGGATGGCAGGCAGTCAAAAATGGAAATCGGGCACTGACTCAATGAACGGTACGAAACATCAAGCGGCGGTGCAACGTGTGCAGACGCAACAGCTGTTTGCCGCGAGCAACACGTCGCTGATCACCGGTGTCATCCTCGCCGCGATCTTTGCTTACATGCAAAGCGCGGTGGTTGCCACGACCGAGGTTCTCGCCTGGCTCTCGCTGATCGTGTTGGTCACGCTGGCTCGCGCCGCGCTTGTCGTCGCCTATCAGCGCGGCGCGCACGACGAAGCCGGCATGGATACCTGGCTGACGAGATTCCGTATCGGTGTGTTCGCTTCCGGACTCGCATGGGGTCTGTCTTGTCTGCTGCTGTTTCCGGCAGGCCATCCACTGCATCAGATGCTGCTCATCTTTGTGCTGACCGGACTCACCGCAGGCGGCATTATTTCTTTCTCGGCTGATCTTTTCAGTGCGATCTCGTATTCCGCATTACTGCTGGTATCGCTTGCAACACGCTTGTTTGTTGCGGGGGATCATTTGTCCGTTGCCATGGGCATGGCGGCAGTTTTGTATCTCGGTTTCATGATCATGAGTCTGCGGCATATCAATTTGAACCTGCGCGAGAACATCGTTTTGCGTTTCGAAGCAAAGGTACGTGAAGAAGCGGTGAAAGCTAGCGAACAACGCTATCGCTTGCTGTTGCAGCATTCGCCTGTGGGTATCCTCCATTACGACACGAATCTCATCATCACCTATTGCAACGATTATCTGGCCGGTATTCTGCATAGTTCGGTAGAACGCCTGGCCGGGTTGGATCTGAACGCACTCAGGGATCAGTCGATCCTGCCGGCCATGAGAAAGATCATCGAGGAAGAGAATGGCTATTACGAGGGGTATTACCGGGCCACCTTCAGCGGCGCGGACGGATGGATATCGATGACGTGCGCACCCTCACGAGATGGCAAGGGAAAGGTGGTGGGCGGGATTGCCATCGTTCAGGACATCACCGCGCGCAAAAAGGCCGAAGCCGCACTTCACCATTCCAACCGCGCCTTTGCCACGCTGAGCGCGGTGAACCGCAACCTGGTACACGGCGGCGACGAGAACAGTCTGCTGCAGGTGGTCTGCCGCAGCATCGTCGAGGAGTGTGGCTATCGTCTGGCCTGGGTGGGTTATCTGCAACATGATGCGGAAAAATCCATCCGTCCGGTTGCGCAATACGGCTATGAACAGGGGTATCTGGAGCAGGCCGGGATCGTCTGGTCGGATAGTGCGCGAGGAAATGGTCCGATCGGAGGGGCGGCGCGCAGCGGGCAGGTACAGGTCGTGCAAAACATTCTGACTGACGACAACATGTTGCCGTGGCGCGAGCAGGCACTACAGCGCGGGTATGCATCCTTAATTGCCTTGCCGCTTGCCTATAAAGGCGCGGTGTTCGGTGTGTTGAGCATCTACGCCGAACAGCCCGATGCCTTCGGTCAGGCGGAAGCCGAATTGCTGCAAGAGATGGCTGCGGATCTGGAGTTCGGCATTGAATCGCTGCGTGCCCGTATGGAGCGTGATGCCGCGCTGGACCAGCTCCGTCGTACCGCCGACCAGCTGGCGCAAACCAACGCCCAGCTCGAAGCAGAGCGCGCGACACTGGCGCAACGCGTCGAACGGCGCACCCGGCAACTGCTGCTGGCCAACAAAGCAAAGGACTCCTTCCTGGCCACCATGAGCCACGAGATCCGCACCCCGCTGGGCGGGTTGCTGGGCATGATGGAACTGCTCGGCCTGTCGCAACTGCAACCGCAC
>JABEVG010000052.1 GCA_013044075.1 Gallionella sp. | reverse complement strand
CTTGCAGGATGCCAATAAATTATTCAAGCAGGGCCAACAACAGGCCGCTTTGGATAAGGTCAACAACTACTTGTCGGGCAAACCCAAAGACGCGCAGGGACGCTTCCTGAAAGGCCTCATCCTGACCGAGCAAGGCAAGCCCAACGACGCGATCAAGATCTTCTCCGATCTCACCGTCGATTACCCGGAGCTGCCCGAACCCTACAACAACCTGGCCGTGCTGTATGCGGGCCAGGGTCAATACGAAAAGGCCAGACAGTCTCTTGAACAGGCGATACGCACCCATCCGAGCTATGCCACGGCACACGAGAATCTGGGCGACATCTACGCCAAGATGGCCAGCCAGGCCTATGACCGCGCACTGCAACTGGATAAAGGCAACACCGCCACGCAAACCAAGCTGGCGATGATCCAGGATCTGTTCTCCGGCAATGCCCGGCCCAAAGCGGCAGCCAACCGCAACACGGCGACGGCGAATGTCGCGCCGGGCAATGTCGCCACCGGCATCGTCAACAACAATACCGCGCAACCCGTCGTGACCGCCGCGCCTCCGGCTGCAAAAACCGTGACCGACACCCGCGCGAAGAACAGCGGCGATGACAGCAGCGATGTACTGAAGAGCGTGCATGCCTGGGCGGCAGCGTGGTCGTCAAAGAACGTGAAAAAATATCTGGCGGCCTATGCGGATGACTTTCGTCCCGCCGATGGCGAGAGCCGCAGTGCCTGGGCGGAAACGCGCCGCGCACGCATCGACAAACCCAAGAGCATCCGTGTCAACCTGAGCGATGTGTCGGTCAAACTCGCCGACGACACCCATGCCAGCGCGCACTTCAAGCAGTCTTACCAGGCCGGTCATTTCCACACCTCCAGCCGCAAGACCCTGCTGCTGGTCAAAGCCGATGGCAAGTGGCTGATACAGGAAGAGCGTACCAAATAATCCATGCGTACCCGACCGCTCTTTCCTTTTCTTCTGGGCTGCCTGATCGGCACCGCCCATGCCGCGCCAGATCCGCAGACCAGCGAGGCGCAACTCACCCGCAGCCTGCAAGCGATCGGTGACAACCGCCTGGACCTGGCACTGAACGAAGTGGACAGCCTGTTGCGTACGAATCCGAATTTCCGTCTGGCACAGCTGGTCAAGGGCGACCTGCTGATGGCGCGCGCCGGTGCGATCAATAATTTCGGCAACGCCACCAACGCGCCGCGTGACAAGATCGAGGACTTGCGCGACGAAGCGCGCGTGCGCTTGCAACGCATGCAGTCGCAACCCGATCAAAAACTTACACCGCGCTTCGTCTGGCAACTCGATGCGTCACAAAAATACGCGCTAGTGGTGGACACCAGCCGCTCCACGCTTTATGTGTACGAGAACGTCGATGGGCAGGCACGTTATCTGGCTGACTATTACGTGACCATAGGCAAGCTCGGCACAGAAAAAACGTCAGCGGGCGATCAGCGCACCCCGATCGGCGTGTATTTCATCAAGGCAGAACTGCCCAAACGTCAATTGTCGGACATGTATGGCAGCGGCGCGTTTCCGCTCAGCTACCCCAACGAATGGGACCGCAAAAACAATCGCACCGGTCAGGGCATCTGGCTGCACGGCACGCCCAGCAACACTTATAGCCGCGCGCCGCGCGCCAGCAACGGCTGCGTCGTATTGTCCAACGACAACCTGGAAAATCTCGCGCCCTATCTGCAAGTCGGCATCACGCCGGTGATCATCACCAACCACATGGACTGGGAAAGCGCGCATGACGACAGCGAGCGCGTGGCTCTGCTCGCCGAGATCGAACAATGGCGCAAAGACTGGAGCAGCCTGGATACCGGCGCGTATCTCAAACATTACTCGGCGAACTTTTCCAGCGACAACCAGAATTACGCGTCCTGGGCCAAACAGAAGCAGTCGGTCAACGCCGGCAAGAGCTGGGTCAAAGTCGGGCTTAGCGGGCTCAGCCTCTTCACCTATCCCGAGCAGCCCGATATGGTGGTGGTAAATTTTGAGCAGGACTATTCCAGCAGCAATCTGTCCAACCGCATGAAAAAACGCCAGTACTGGATCAAGCAAAACAACCATTGGAAAATACTCTACGAAGGTGCCGCATGAAAAAACTCATCTCACTCTTATTGACACTCGCCCTGTGCGCGATTTCCCCTCTTTCTTACTCACTCGATAAAGGCAAAACCACCATGGTCAAACTCCACACCAACCACGGCGTAATCACGATACAACTCAATGCGGAAAAAGCCCCGCAGACCGTCGCCAACTTTCTTGAATACGTGAACAGCGGCTTCTACAGCAACACAATCTTCCATCGCGTCATCCCGAATTTCATGATCCAGGGCGGCGGTTTCGATGCCAGCATGAAACAAAAAGCGACCAGAGCCCCGATCAAGAACGAGGCGGCCAATGGCTTGAAGAACGAAAAGTACAGCATCGCCATGGCACGCACCGGTGATCCGCATTCCGCGACAGCACAATTCTTCATCAACACCACCAACAACAGCTTCCTCGATTATCCCGGTCAGGATGGCTGGGGTTATTGCGTGTTCGGCAAAGTGATCGAGGGCAAGGAAGTGGTGGATGCCATCGGCAAGGTCCAGACCGGCTTCCGTGGCGGCATGCAGGACGTTCCAAAAGAAGATGTCATCATCACCAGCGCGGAAGTCGTCAAATAAGGATTCAGGATTCGGGATTCGGGATTCGGGATTCGGGATTCGGAAAAACCGATGCACCGCTTTTAACTGAATCCTGCATCCTGTATCCCGAATCCTAAATGCCTCACACCCTATTCATTTCCGATCTGCATCTGAGTGCCGACCATCCCGACAGCATGGCGGCATTCAGGCGTTTCATCGTAAAAATCGCGCCGCATGCCGAACGGCTTTATATCCTGGGTGACCTGTTTGAATACTGGGCGGGCGACGATGACAGGGACGATCCCTTTCATGCCGAAGTCATCGCGCTGTTGCGCGGATTGGGCGCACATCACACCGAAGTTTTCATCCTGCACGGTAACCGCGATCTGCTCATGGGCGAGGCACTCGCCAGTGCATGTCTCGCTACGCTGATCGGTGAGCCGACCCTCATCGACCTGTACGGCACACCCACCTTGCTCAGTCACGGCGACACGCTGTGCACCGATGACGTGGACTACCAAGCTTTTCGTACGCAAGTGCATGACCCGGTGTTCCAAAAGGATTTCCTCGCCCAGCCGCTGGCCGCGCGCAAAGCCTACATCATGCAACTGCGCAGCCGCAGCGATACCGAGAAGCAGCACAAGCGCATGGAGATCATGGATGTGAACCAGGACGCGGTGGCAAAAATGCTGCGCCACTATCACTACCCTCGTCTCATCCACGGCCACACGCACCGGGCGAACCGCCACGAGCTTGTCATCGATGGCAAGCCCTGTGTGCGCTGGGTGTTAGGGGATTGGGACAAAGAAGGCAACGCGTTGCGCTGCGATGTGGGCGGTTGCGCGGTGCTGCGTTTCTAGGTGGATTTCCCGGTACCGGGGCCGTCCGCATCGTTCTCGCGGCGTTGCGCCCAGCGGATCACCAGATACAGAATCCCCAGCAACAGCGCGCCACCTTCCCACAACAGCACTTCCTGCATCGGCGGAGCGATCTCTAACACCGGCAACGTAATAACCTTACGCAACACCACGACCAGCGCGACTTCTACGAAGGTATCCACGCCCAGTTTGCCGCCTTCCAGATAGCGTATCTCCGCCACGATCAATGCGGACACTGTCCACAGCAACATCAGCGTGCCGAGCGAACGCAAAAAACCGTGTACCAGATTATTGGCGTTGATCGCCTGCCCCATATCAATGAAGAACAGCCAGGTGAACATCAGCACCGACACCGCCAGTGCCAGCCCGATGATGATGTGCGCGATGCCGTTCAGCCACAGCATGGCGGTGATGGTCAGCCGATTGATGACGTGCAACTGTTTGGGGAAATTTTCGTTACTCATCGCGAACTTTTTATCTCATTGATTCGTTAACTTGCAATGCGGCACTGCATGACCATGCTCGCCTCCCTCTCCCCAACCCTCTCCCGAAAACGGGCGAGGGAGCACACGAGTCGCTGCGCGACGATTGCATTATCTGAAACGATCCACCGCCTGCTCCACCCTGTCCACGGCGATAATCTCCATGCCTTCTATCGGGTGTTTGGGTGCGTTGGCTTTGGGGATGATGGCATGGGTGAAGCCCAACTTCGCCGCTTCGCGCAGCCGTTCCTGACCGCGTTGCACGGGACGCACCTCACCTGCCAGACCCACCTCGCCGAACACCACCAGCTTCTCCGGCAGCGGTCGGTTACGCAAGCTCGACACCATCGCCAGTATTACCGCGAGATCCGCGCCCGGCTCGGTGATCTTCACGCCGCCCACCGCATTGATGAACACGTCCTGGTCATAACAGGCGATGCCGGCATGCCTGTGCAGCACCGCCAACAACATCGCCAGCCGATTCTGCTCCAAGCCCAGCGACAGGCGTTTCACGTTCGGGCTATGCGCCTCGTCCAGCAGGGCTTGTATCTCCACCAGCAGCGGGCGCGTGCCTTCCTGCGTGACCATCACGCACGAACCCGCCACTTGCTGTCCATGTTGCGAGAGGAACATCGCGGAGGGATTGGTCACTTCGCGCAAGCCCTTTTCCGTCATGGCGAACACGCCCAATTCGTTGACCGCGCCGAAGCGGTTCTTGAACGCGCGTATCAGGCGAAAACTCGAATGCGTATCGCCCTCGAAATACAACACCGTGTCGACGATATGCTCCAGCACGCGCGGCCCGGCCAGCGCGCCTTCCTTGGTGACGTGGCCAACCAGGATGATGGTGATGTTCGAACTCTTGGCGATGCGCGTGAGTTGTGCCGCGCACTCGCGCACCTGCGCCACCGACCCCGGTGCAGAGGTGAGCTGATCGGAATACACGGTCTGTATCGAATCGATGACCACCACATCGGGCTTGTTCGCGGCGATGGTGGCCTGAATTTTTTCCAGTTGGATTTCCGGCAGCAAGCGCAGGTTGCGCGCATCCAGCGACAGGCGTTTGGCGCGCAACGCGATCTGTTGCGCCGACTCTTCGCCGCTCACATACAAGGTGTTTTGTTGTTGCGACAGATGAGCCAGCACTTGCAGCAGCAAGGTGGATTTGCCGATGCCCGGATCGCCGCCGATGAGTACCACCGCGCCCGACACCAGACCGCCGCCCAACACGCGATCGAACTCCGCGATGCCGGTCGGCGTGCGCGGCACTTCCGCCGCCTCGACCTCGGACAACATCTGCACCTTACCGCTCGCCGCCAGCGCACTGAAGCGGTTGCCGCCTTTCACCGGGGCTTCCGCCACCGACTCGATCAGCGTGTTCCACTCCATGCAATGCGGACACTGCCCCTGCCACTTGGGCGTTTGCCCGCCGCACTCGGTGCAGGAATAAATGGTTTTGGGTTTTGCCATGGGGTTAGTTGCTTGCCTGTGTGATCTGCGCGAGCAGCGTGCGGATTTGGGAATGGCGTTCCAATAAATCGGTATGGATAGTTTTCCACACAAGTTCCCAGTCCGCTTGAAAGTAGCCATGTGAAACGCGGTTGCGCATCGTGTAAACCACATTCCAAGGCACATCTGCATGAGCAGCGGCAAATTGTGCGTGATAACGCTCGATGTTATGCGCCGCCTCACCCATGATTTCAAAATTGCGGATGACCGCATCCTGCGTTTTTATATCGTTCAAAAACGCGACTTCGTCTATGT